>JAFQBL010000131.1 GCA_017416695.1 Bacteroidales bacterium
ACAATATCACCCCGACAAGAATCCTGGAGATAAAGAAGCCGAAGAGAAATTTAAAGAGGCAGCAGAGGCATACGAAGTGCTAAGTGATCCTCAAAAGAAAGCACGTTACGACCAATATGGACATGCTGGAATGGGAGGAGCAGGAGGCTTTGGTGGAGGCTTCGGCGGCGGAATGAGTATGGAAGACATCTTCTCTCAATTTGGAGATATATTCGGCGGTCACTTCGGTGGTTTTGGTGGATTTGGAGGCTTTGGAGGAGGATCTCGACAACGCACAAATCGAGGAACAGATCTTAGGGTAAAAGTAAAACTAACCCTTAAAGAAATATCAACAGGCATAGAAAAGAAGATAAAAGTAAAAAAATATGTAGCCTGTGAGCATTGTAAAGGAACTGGAGCAGAAAACGGAACAGCATACACAACATGTAGCAACTGTAATGGTAGTGGAGTTGTAACAAGAGTGCAACAAACATTCTTGGGAGCAATGCAATCAACAACCACCTGTCCCCAATGTAATGGCGAGGGAAAAACCATTACAAAAAAATGTCCACATTGCAATGGTGAGGGAATCCAAAAAGAGGAAGAGGTTATAACAATCAATATTCCAGCAGGAGTAATGGATGGAATGCAACTCTCAATGCGTGGAAAAGGTAATGCTGCACGTCATGGTGGAACGCCAGGAGATTTGTTGATATTAATCGAGGAGGAGGCTCATCCCGATTTACTACGTGATGAAAACGATTTAATATATAATACTCTTCTTGATTTTCCAACTGCTGCACTTGGAGGAAGTATTGAGATACCAACCATTGACGGAAAGGTAAAAGTTAAAATAGAACCAGGAACACAACCAGGTAAGGTGTTACGTTTGAGAGGTAAAGGATTGCCATCAGTAAACCATTACGGTGTGGGAGACCTATTGGTGAATATATCTGTATATGTTCCTGAAAATTTAAATTCCGAAGAGCGTAAAACATTAGAAAAATATCGCGATGCAAATAACTTTGCTCCAACTAAATCTGTTAAGGAGAGGATATTTTCTAAGATAAGACGTATGTTCGATTAAGGCTGGTGATAACGAGCAATCTACTTCCTTATTTACGTTTATGAAACTCGTTCACATACGTTTTGTATGCTCACTTCGTTTCAAAACTAAATAAGTTGTATCTTACTCATTCTAACCACCCTTATATATAACTTGGAGTATTGGATTTTCCAGACTCCAAGTTAATTGTATCTAACCCCTTCTAATCAATATTCAGGAGTGCATTTCAAAACTAAATAAGTTGTATCTTACTTATTCTAACCGCCCTTATATATAACTCGGAGTATTGGATTTTCCAGACTCCAAGTTAATTGTATATAATCCTCTCTAATCATTTTTAGTGGGGGTAAGAAGTAGTGGGACGGTAACTATGTTGAGTATTATTAGTTCAAAAAAAGGTAATAGAGTAGTAGATTAGTTTCTTCTGCTTCTCACAATCTTAATGCCTCTGCGTCGGATAGGAAGTTTAGGGAACATTTTTCTAAATCGGATAAGGGTATAGGTAATATTCTTTCCTCCTGCAACAACCAAACAGACAGAAGCAATAATACAAGCCAATCCTATGCAGTCACGAGGTGTAAGTACCTCTCCAAAAACTGTAATACCAAAGAATATTGCGGTGGCTGGTTCAAGAACACCCAGTATAGCAGTAGGTGTAGAGCCAATCTCTTGAATTGCGGTAGTGGTACAAATCAACGATATTGCGGTTGGGAATAGGGCCAGAGAGATAATATTGCCCCACATATACCAAGTGTTAGGTAACAATATGCCATCTCCAAAAAATAGTGAGCGGAAAGCAAACAATCCCCAACCAAAGAGCAGGACATAGAAAGTAACCTTAATGGTTGCCATATTCTCCAATCCAACTCTGTTGATACCTACAATGTATATAGTGTATGCCAGAGCAGAACCCAATACAAGCATAGTGCCGGCAAGACTCAGTGTTCCCTCTTCTCCACCTTCGTAAAGCAAACCAATACCCACAAGAGCCATAACAATACATAAAACAGTTTGAAGAGTAAGTTTCTCTTTAAAGAATAGTGTCATTATTGCTGCCACCATAACAGGGTAAACAAAGAGTAGGGTAGATGCAATACCCGCATCCATATAGTTATAACTCATATAGAGTGTAAGCGAAGATGCTGCAAACAAAATACCCATAATAAAGAGAGGTAAAATCTGTCGGCGTTCAATCTTAAAACTACGTCTTCGCCACTTTAACATAATGGCTAAAATAGGGATAGCAAAAAGGTATCTGAAAAACAGTACAGAGTCCGCATCCATACCATCGTTATACAATGGTAAAGTAAATAGCGGATTCATTCCGTATGTTGCTGCCGAGATAGCACCTAAAAAGTATCCCTTAACTTTGTTATTCATCTCTTATTGTAAAAAGGTATAAGAATATAACCTTTGCAAATTTACATAAAAACGTTACTTAATATAACACTGTTTACAAAAATATTTTTACAATAAATAAAATGTATTATTAGGAGTATAAAAAATGCAAGTTTTTAAGAAAAATATCTTAAAAACTTGCATAATAATATAAAGATTATACAATATACATTATTTGGTTAATGGTAGTAAATTATTACTTATTGTTAAATAGAAATCATCACTCATTCCTAATTGTTGCGTAGTAACTCACTAAATTCAGATTCTAACCAAAACCTAAACATGTTCCCAGCCTTGAGCCTTAAGGGTAATCTCTGAACCATCACGGGTAATCATAGCACAACCCAAACTCTCTGCAGTAATATGGCCTATAACAGAAATACCCTCAATTTGAGAAACCTCATCATGTTTATCCAATGGAACAGTAAATAAAAGTTCATAATCCTCACCACCATTCATTGCTGCAGTAACAACGTTTAGGTTCATCTCTTCGGCAGTAATGGCTGTTTGGTAATCAATAGGAATTCTCTCCTCATAAATTCTGCATCCAGTTTTGCTTTGAGTGCAAATGTGCATCAACTCTGAAGATAGACCATCTGAAACATCAATCATAGAGGTGGGTACAATACCTTTCTCTGCTAAAATTCTAACAATATCCTTGCGGGCTTCAGGTTTAAGTTGACGTTCCAAAATATACTCTCTACCTTCAAATTTAGGAGTGGCACCCTCAACATCGTTCAGAACACTCTTTTCACGTTCCAAAAGTTGTAGTCCCATATATGCAGCACCAAGGTCGCCACTAACACAAATAAGATCATTCTCTTTGGCACCGTTACGTTTTGCTATTTTACCCTCTTCTCCAATACCAATACAAGTTATGCTTATAGTTAAACCAGTCATCGAAGCAGAAGTATCACCACCAACAAGGTCAACGCCATATATCTCACATGCAAGTTTTATTCCGTCGTAAAGAGCATCAATATCTTCAACAGCAAAACGCTTTGAAATACCCAATGAAACAGTAATCTGTTTAGGAGTACCATTCATTGCATATATATCAGAGAAGTTAACTACTGCTGCTTTATAGCCTAAGTGTTTAAGTGGAACGTAAGTCAAATCAAAGTGAATACCCTCTAAAAGTAAATCGGTGGTAACAAGGGTTTGCATATTGCCATTGTTAATAATAGCAGCATCATCGCCAACACCCAAAACGCTCTCGGGGTTATTTAATTTTATCTCTTTAGTTAAATGATTAATCAAACCAAACTCGCCGAGAGTTGAAATCTCAGTGCGAACAACATCTTTACTCATACATTATATATAAAAGAAAATATTAAAAAATCAATGTTACTTCTCCAAAGTGAGTAAACGTCTCATAATTCTTGTCATTTTAGGTTGAGCCTCTTCAGCAGCACGTTGTACCTCTTCGTGCGAACATTTCTCCACAACACCCTCAACCCCCAAATCGGTAATAACCGACATTGCAAAAACTTCAATACCACAGTGTCGAGCAACAATAACTTCGGGCACGGTGCTCATTCCAACAGCATCGCCGCCAATAACCCTGAAATATTTATACTCGGCAGGAGTTTCAAAAGTAGGTCCCTGCGTACCAACATACACCCCGCACTGAAGTTTTATCCCCTCTTCATTAGCAATTTCAAAAGCCTTCTCTCTTAATATGGGAGAGTAGGCATCGCTCATATCTGGAAACCTTACTCCATGCTCCTCAATATTTCTTCCCCTCAAAGGGTGTTCTGGAAACAAATTGATATGGTCTTTAATGATCATTAAATCTCCAATCTCAAAATTAGGATTCATACCACCTGCTGCATTTGATACAAACAAACGATTAATCCCTAACTCGTGCATCACTCTTATAGGGAAAGTAACCTTTTGCATATCGTATCCCTCATAAAAGTGAAATCTGCCTTGCATAGCCAAGATAGGTTGATTACCCAATTTGCCGAGAATGAGTTTACCCGAATGACCTTCAACAGTTGAGACGGGGAAATTAGGAATATCGCAATAATTAATAATTTGTTGGTCTTTAATATCGTCAGCAAGTTTGCCAAGACCAGTACCTAATATAACTGCAGTTTTAGGAATATCAACAAATCTGTCTTTAATAAACTCAGCACACTCCTTAATAGATTTTAAATAGTCGTTCATAGTGTATTAAATTAAGAAGAATATAAACTATTGCTTCAAACTTTTTATTAAATACTCCTCAAGAAGAGTATCTTCGTTGTTATTAATTTTAACAATTAAAGGAAGAGCATATAAACGCATCTTTATCTCTTCTGGGATATTTAAGTTTAAAATTCTTGCAGCATCCTTTTCTGTTGTAATAATATAAGATTTTTCTCTATTGTTTTTAGCAATAGAAGAGAACTTATCAATAATATTATTAATATCTTTATTTGAGAAATTGTGGTGGTCGCTAAAATGAACAGTTTTTACAGTTGCACCAGTTGAAACTAAGAAATCATCAAACTGAGAGGGGTTTGCAATACCCGATACCGCCAAAATATTATACCCTTTCCCAATACAATTAATATCAAGTTCTTTAATATTGTTCTCTTCAAAAACAGCAATAGGATTACTATATGAAAAAGAAGAGAAGAATAATTTCTGATAGGGAAAGAGATTTACCCTCTTAATCATGATTCTTTTATCAATTGGGATAATATTTTCAGGGCACTTGGTGATAATAACAATATTTGCCCTGAAACGAGCCGAAACTGGTTCTCTTAAATTACCAACAGGTAACAAAGAGTCGTTATAGAACATATTGTTATAGTCGCTCAACATTACCGAAACCTTTGGATTAACATATCTGTGTTGAAAAGCATCATCCAAAATAATAAGATTAGTATCAGGTCTAAGTTCCAAAATTTTTCTAATGCCATTACATCTGTTTGAGTCAACAGCAACGGTAATATCCCTAAACTTCTGTTTAATTTGGAAAGGTTCATCACCAATTAAAGTAGCAGAGGTGTTCTCATCAGCAAGAATAAACCCTTTTGATTTACGCTTGTATCCTCTGCTCAAAAGAGCAATATTGTATCTATCCTTAAGCATTCGAATAAAATATTCCGAATGAGGAGTCTTTCCTGTACCACCCACAGCAATGTTGCCAATAGATATAATAGGAATATCAAAACTCTCCGATTTAAGAATCTTCCAATCAAAAAGTTTATTCCTCAACCATACCCCAAACTTATAAGGAGGTAATAGAGGATATAAAGCAACCCTTTTACTCATTATTATGATAATATAACCTTATATAAATACAAAGTTAAACTATTTCTTTAATAAAAAGCAAAATAACTCATATAAATATAGTAAAAAGAGAAAAATAAGTCAGTTATTAGTTGTCAGTTATTAGTTGTTAGTTGTTGGTTGTTAGTTAACGAACATACGTTCGTTGAATCTGCTCACGCTCGGCAAAGTTTAAGTAAACTTATTTTGCCCTCGCTTAACCGCAGATTTGTTGGTTGTTGGTTTCCTAACTATCCTAATATCCTAGTCACCCTAGTTATCTTAGTTATCCTAGTTACCTTAGTTTACTTAGCATAAAAATAATCACCTGAGAATATGTAAGTTACAGAAAAAGTAAAAAATTTTTGAAAAATTCTTACTAAAAAATTTGGTGGTAAAGGATAAAGGTAGTAATTTTGCACTCGCTTTCGGGGAACAACCGATAGAAACAAAAAGAGATCATTGAATAATTGAAAAAGACAAAGTAGTACGAGACGAGTAAAAAA
>JAFQBL010000132.1 GCA_017416695.1 Bacteroidales bacterium
ATATTATAGCCTCTCGCCACTTCGACCAAATAGCAGGAGCAGTTGCACCTGCCAAGCAGGAGTCAGTACGACGCGATGTTGCAGCAATGCTCGACGAACTTGGCAATATTATGCGAGGAGTATCGTTGATAAAAGACCTATCAGAAAAGACACTAAATACCATATTGAGTTACGGAGAGAGATTGTCTTCGCGAATAATAAGCGATATAATTGAAGATGCTGTTTGGTTTGACTCTCGTGAGTTTATAAAGACCAAAACTCAGTTTGGTAAACATATAGTTGATTTTGATCTAACAAGCAAACTAATAAAAGAGAAGTTTGCTAAGTTGCCAAAGGTGTCGTTAGTACCAGGATTTATATCAAGCGATATGAACACCAACGATGTAACAAATCTTGGTCGTGGAGGTTCAGACTATACTGCAGCAATATTGGCATCGGAGTTGGGAGCAGATATGCTTGAGATTTGGACCGATGTTGACGGTTTTATGACAGCAGATCCTCGTACAATAAAAACATCGTATGTAATCAAACACCTCTCATTTGTAGAGGCTATGGAGTTGTGTAACTTTGGTGCAAAAGTGATATACCCACCAACAATATATCCCGTATATCACAAAAATATACCTATAGTAATTAAAAACACCTTCAATCCCGAAGCCCCTGGAACACTCATAACAGAGCAGATACCAGACGGAGAGTCTAAACCCATTAAGGGAATATCATCAATCAACGATACCTGTTTGATAACAGTATCGGGATTGGGAATGGTAGGTATCATAGGAATTAACTCACGCATATTCAACGCACTTGCAAAGTCGGGAATAAGTGTATTTATGGTATCTCAAGCATCATCAGAGAACAACACCTCGTTTGCTGTTAAAAATGCCGATGCCGATTTAGCCGTAGCAGTTCTAAACAAGGAGTTTGAACAAGAGATAGCAATGGGTGAGATAAGTGAGGCTCAAGCCGAACGCGACCTTGCAACAGTAGCAATTGTGGGTGAGAATATGAAACACACTCCAGGTATTGCAGGAAAACTCTTTAATATACTTGGTCGTAATGGTATAAGCGTAATAGCATGTGCGCAAGGTGCGTCAGAGACAAACATATCGTTTGTAATAGAGCATAACAGCCTACGCAAAGCATTGAACGTAATACATGACTCATTCTTCCTATCTGATGCACAAGAGTTAAATCTCTTTGTAACAGGAGTGGGTACTGTTGGACACGACCTATTAGAGCAGATACGCCTGCAACAACCCAAACTGCTAAAAGATAAATCGTTGAAGTTGAACATCTGCGGAATAGCAAACTCTCGCAAATGTATATTTTCACGCGACGGCATATCGTTAGATAACTACCGTGAAGAGTTAGAGAACTCAACCCTTGCTGCATCGCCTGAGGTAATACGCGATGAGATAATAAAGATGAATATCTTTAACTCGGTATTTGTCGATTGCACAGCAAGTGAAGCAGTAGCGGGAATATATCGCGACCTATTGGAACATAATGTATCTGTTGTTGCAGCCAACAAAGTATCTGCATCATCGCCATACGCCAATTATGCAGCACTAAAAGAGACAGCACGCCGCAGAGATGTAAAATACCTCTTTGAAACAAACGTAGGAGCAGGACTCCCAATCATCAGTACCATAAACGGACTAATGAACAGTGGCGACAAGATATTACGTATTGAAGCAGTAGTATCGGGAACATTAAACTATATATTCAGCACATTGAGCGAAGATGTGCCATTGAGCAAAGCCATAAGAATGGCAAAAGAGGCTGGATATAGCGAACCTGATCCACGACTTGACCTTAATGGACAAGACGTATTACGCAAATTGGTAATCCTTGCGCGAGAGTCGGGTTATGCCGTTGAGCAGACCGATGTTGAGAAAGAGTTGTTTATCCCCGATGAAATGTTCTCTGGAACTCTTGATAACTTTTGGCGTGATATACCAAAACTTGATGCAAAATTTGAGGCACGTCGCAGAGAGGTAGCAGCACAAGGACGCAGATTGCGTTTTATAGCAACCCTTGACAACGGCAAGATGCACATTGGTTTGAGAGCGGTTGACCAACGTCACCCATTCTATCAACTTGAAGGAAGCAATAATATAATACTTATAACAACCGAACGCTACAAAGAGTACCCAATGATAATAAAGGGATACGGAGCGGGAGCATCGGTTACTGCAGCGGGAGTGTTTGCGGATATAATAAGTATTGCAAACATCCGTTAGATGCGGATTGTGATAAGAGAAAACATCCGTTAGATACGGATTGTGATAATGGCTTATCTACTGCCTAACTTTTAGGTATCGGGTTTGCTCACATACGTTTGTATGCTCACAGCACCCTCACCCAAGTTAGTTGCATCTAAACCATTCTGACAATCCTTGAAATGAGAGAAAACAACTGTTAAAGACGGATTGTGATAATGGCTGTTTAAATTGTTAGTTTTTAGTTTTCGGCTTCGCCGCCCTACGGGTAGTTTTTAGTTAAATATCTAACAACTAACAACCAACAACTAAGGTGCGTAAGCACCGCACAACTTAGGAGCGAAAATGAAATACATAATAATACTTGGCGACGGAATGGCTGATGAGCCAATAGAAGAGTTGGGCGGAAAAACACCTCTTCAGGCGGCTAATGTGCCATCTATGGACTGGATTGCCCGAAACGGTCGATGCGGCCTGTTAAAGAGTGTTCCCGATGGATATGCTCCAGGTAGCGAAGTGGCAAACCTCGCTATACTCGGTTACGACCTTGATAAAGTATTTGAAGGCAGAGGCTCATTAGAGGCGGCAAGTATGGGTGTGAAGATAGAGGATAACGAAGTTGCAATGCGTTGTAACCTTATCTGCGTTCAAGACGGAAAGATAAAAAATCACTCGGCAGGCCATATCTCAAACGAGGAGGCAACTGAGTTGATAAACTATATGCAACAAGAGTTGGGAGGGGGAGATATTAACCTGTTTCCAGGAATATCATACCGCCACCTCTTGAAAATAAAAAACGGAGACAAACGCATAAAATGTACACCACCTCACGATGTGCCAGGTACTCCATGCGTTGATGTTATGCCTCAGGCTCAAGCGGAGGAGGCTCAAGCAACTGCCGATAAGATAAATGCACTAATCTTAAAATCACAAGAGTTGTTGCCTCTTCACCCTGTAAACCAAAAACGAGTAGCAGAGGGCAAAGATCCAGCCAACAGTCTATGGCCATGGTCGCCAGGTTATCGCCCTGCTATGCAAACATTCCAACAGCAATACGGAATAAAGAGCGGAGCGGTAATTTCAGCAGTAGATTTGATAAAAGGAATAGGCGTATATGCAGGACTAACCTCAATTGAAGTAGAGGGGGCAACAGGTTTGTATAACACCAACTACGAAGGCAAAGCCGAAGCAGCAATAAAGGCTTTGAGAGAGAACGACTTTTTGTTTTTGCATGTAGAGGCAAGTGATGAGGCAGGACACGAGGGAGATTATGAGTTGAAGAAGAGAACAATAGAGTATCTTGATAGTCGTATAATAGCCCCAATATTGGAGGCAATGCCTACATTGGGCGATGACCTCACAATAGCCCTATTACCAGACCATCCAACACCTTGTCGCCTACGTACTCATACACGCCATGCGGTACCCTTTGCAATATACACACCAGGAGTAGAGCCTGACGATGTGAAAGAGTACAACGAATTTAGTGTAAAACAAGGCTGTTACACAACGCTCACAGGAGCACAATTTATAAAAGAGATATTTAAACAATAAAGCAATGATATATTACAGTACAAACGGACAGGCTCCCGATGCAACATTAGCCGATGCAGTAGTAAAAGGATTGGCATCGGACAAAGGTTTGTTTATGCCCGAGAAGATAAAACCTCTACCACAAGAGTTCTTCGATAATATTCAAGATATGACCTTTCAAGAGATAGCATTTGAAGTGGCAAATGCATTTTTTGGAGAAGATATAGAGCGTGAAACACTACGCAAAATAGTATATGACACACTATCTTTTGATGCACCAGCAGTAAAGGTCGATGATAACATCTACTCATTAGAGTTGTTTCATGGTCCTACACTTGCATTCAAAGATGTAGGAGCAAGATTTATGGCACGTCTTTTAGGATACTTTATAGCACAGGAGGGTGAAGGACGCGAAGTAAACGTATTAGTGGCAACTTCGGGCGACACAGGAAGTGCTGTTGCAAACGGATTCTTAGGAGTGCCAGGCATAAAAGTATATGTACTATATCCCCATGCAAAAGTAACTGAGATACAAGAGAAACAATTTACAACACTCGGACAAAATATAACAGCCATAGAGGTAGAGGGAACATTTGACGATTGCCAAGCATTGGTAAAATCGGCATTTATGGATAAAGAGTTGAACGAGGCAATGAAACTAACTTCGGCAAACTCAATAAATGTAGCACGATTCTTACCTCAAGCATTCTATTACTTCTATGCATACGCACAACTCAAAAAAGCAGGAAAGGCCGATAATGTAGTATGTTGTGTGCCAAGCGGTAACTTTGGAAACATTACAGCAGGATTGTTTGGTAAACGAATGGGATTGCCAATCAAACGCTTTATAGCAGCAAATAACCGCAACGATGTATTTTTGGAGTATCTAAATACAGGTAAATACAACCCACGTCCATCGGTAGCCACAATAGCAAATGCAATGGATGTAGGCGATCCCAGCAACTTTGCACGAATATTGGCACTATACGAAAACTCCCACCAAGCAATAACTGCAGAGATAAGTGGAGTGTCATATAACGATGAAGAGATACGTCAAACAGTAAAAGAGGCATACACACGCACAGGATACCTATTAGACCCTCACGGAGCATGTGGATACCGTGCATTACGCGAGAAACTCTCTGAAGGCGAAGTAGGCTTCTTCTTGGAGACAGCACACCCAGCCAAATTTCTCAACACAGTAGAGGAGGTGATAGGAGAACAAGTAGCAATACCTGAGCGTCTTCAAGCCTTTATGCGAGGAACAAAAGAGAGCGTAATGATGAAACCAAACTTTGCAGACCTTAAAGAGTTCTTACTAAGTAGATAGGAAAACGAAGTCCTTAGTTTTCAACTAACAATATAGTTGTGTTAGTAAAAACTATTTTGAGCGTATGTAACTTCTAAATATTATAAACACAAAGAGGCTGAAATCAAAATCGTATTTTGATACAGCCTCTTTCATTTAAGTACAAAATATTTTACTTAGCCTTTCTAATCATATCAGAGATGGTGTCATCGCCTGTAATTTGATTTGCAGTACGCATTAAAAGACTATTCACAGTATCATCAGTTAGGTGTTGAATACCATATTTACTTTCGAACAAATTTCTAACATATGTTGATATTCTCTGCCACTCTGTTGGGTTTATAGATGGATTCTTAGCCAAGTCAGAAAGATAAGAGAGAGCCACCTCTTTTGAACTTCCGCCACTGCCAGAATATCTCTCGCTCTCGCGATGTGTCATATTATGATACACATCATTTAAAAGGTTATCTAACTCGCTACCCAACACACCTTTTAATCCTTTAGTTTCATAACCCTTCTGAACAACAGTGTTATATAGTTCTTGTTGGTTCCTTATATTATTACCAATTATCACAACTTCGTCAGTTTCTGGATTATAGAAACCTTTGCTGCGGGAGTGGTCTCCAAGATATTTTTTATACTCTTGAGGAACTTCGTTAATATCGGCATACATACGAGTTTTTAACTTCATGGTCTCTCCAACTTCGTTAAGCATATCTCTACGTAATGAGTTTGCATATTCAGGAGAGTACTTTCCAATGTTCCATACATCATACTCTTTTCTGCTTCGTGGATAAAGTATTTGATTAGGTCGATAATGGTCATCAAAAATATCCGATATAATTCTGTCTCTTATATACCACTCTTCAGGGCTCAATCCCTCAAGTTCAAAAGGATATGTATGCTTAAGTTCTTTTCTGTGTGGTGAATAACCAAATATTTTTTTTGATACATAGTCTATGGCAGGACGTTCTGGAAGATAAAACTCTTCTAATGCTTCTCGTAGTTGAGGAGCATAACGGTCATATTCCTCTACTGTCATTTCACCTAAATCAATAAGAGGTTTATTTTTTACTTTAACCTTATCTCCAGGAAGTCTTTTAAAGTTTTCTCGTGCTAATTGTAGAATTTTATCCTCTCGTGTTCTAAACGCAGGCTTATCAAGTCTTCCTGTAAGTCCCGAAAATCCGTTAGGTCTGTATTCCGCTGGGAAATTTACACCCAATTTTATCTTAGGATTAGTTTGATGATATCTCATTCCTGCTCCTATACCAGATGCTATACCACCAGTTACCGCACCTGTTACACCTCCAACAACTGCTTGAGTAGTAGCATCTTTTACTATCTGGTTAATGTGAGGGTAGTATTCTGGGTTTTTATATGTCAACCCTAACATGTTTCGAGTTAGAGCCGATACGGCTGAAGCACCTGCTTGTTCTGCGCTTAATCTACCAGTATTCTTTATTGTTTGACGCAAAAGAGAATTAATCTCATTTGCTGCTTTAGGTGAAGAGAGAATGTTTTTTAACACCTTCTTGCGAATCTCTTTTATAGCAGGGAGTTCTAATTGTTTAAAGTATCGCGATTGCATCAATCCGTTTAGAAGTAGATCAGTAGCCGCTACACCTTTAACATATAGATTTCGTATTTGCGGAGAAACAGTCAAATTAGTGCCAGCCTCATACATGTCAATCTCTTTATTTGTTTGAGCAACACTTTGACCAAGTGCCTTACCCAATGTCAATCCACCTAAAGCCATACCTAAACTAGGATTGATAGCACCACCAATAACTGAAGCCAATCCTTCTAATACACCACCAGTTATAGCACCCACAGTACCCCATCCTTCAGTTTGTGGAATAGCCTGAGCAGCCTCAAGAATCTCTCTTTGACGTTGTGAAGCCTCGCCTCCATATTGCTGTAAATTGCTTAACCACAATTGGTTCTCTTCGTCGTTATATCCAGCATCACGGCGAGCAGCAAGTTCTCCAAGAAGATCGTACTCTGTTGCAAGTAATGGGTTAAGAGGTTGGTTTAACGACATAGCATGAGTTGGTCCCATAGCAGGGAATTGGATAGGTTGGTTTTCAGCCTCAATCTCTTTCATTCTGGCATACAGTTCTGAGTTAGGTTGAGAGAGAAGATTTCCATTGTAGTACTCTTGTAGCGAGGTAATAGCATCGTCAAAGTAATTCTCACCTGAAGCCTCTTTATCAATCATTGTACCCAAATAACTCATATCGTTAGCCATCTGTTGTCCCCAAACCTTCATTCCTTCGCCAAAAGTAGAGGCTTTAGGTCTCGATATACCTGGAGTACCAGTTGCTACATAACGGCTAAGAGGTTGAGACGATAATTGATTAGCAAAAACTCTGTTGCTACTATTCATTAAAGATTTCACTGTTGGATTCTCTTCTAATAGAGAGTGTCCGTTTAAATTTGTATAATTTCTGTAAGGCATAATTTTTAATATTTTGAAAGTTCGTTAATAGCCTCCTCATGGGTAACCCCATTAGAGAGAAGCATGTTGTAAATTAATTCTTTTTGAGTATCGTCAAGAGGTAGATCCACATCTTGTTGTGCTATATCCATAACATCCTCTTGCATAATCTCTGGCAGAGGTAAATCTTTTGATTGACTGCCCCTTAGTTTATCGCATATTTTGAATAACCTTTTACGCAGTTTCCTAAGAAACTCCTTAGGATGAGCATTCTCATAAACTAAGAGAACTCTCTTAATAAGTTGCGATAAACGGCTTAGAGCACTATCTGATTGTTGTTTCTCAACAGGATCATAAAGTAAAACAAAAAGTTCCCTCAGGCCATTGATTCTCTTTCGAGCAGGGCGTGAGATGCGTTGCTTCTCTGCAACAAGTGTAGCATAAAATCCCTCGCCACGCTCAATCTCCTCAATATGAGAAGTTAAATCAATAGTATTTCCATTATTTGTTTTCATAACTAATTGTTTTTACTTAAAAATCTTATCTCCGTAACTGTTAAATAGTTTATTGTCTAAGTCACTAAGGTTCAGAGCCAAGTTGTTTATCGAACCAAAACTTGCATTTCTGTAAGAGGTTGCATCATTAGAGTGTGTGCCGTACCTCTGAGCATTAATATTTGCTTTTTGAGCCCGATAGTTATTCAACACACTATCTTTCCATTGAACACCCTGAGATGCAAGGTTTGAGTATAGCGAAGATAGTTGCTCGCCATTCCTCTTTTGATTAGCACCTACCCATTCATCAGTGCCACCCATCACAGTTGCTCTGCCTTGAATGTTATTCAAGTTCGATTGAAAATGCGACTTAGCCGTATTTATCAACTGTTGCACATCAGCACGTTTCATAAAGTCAGAGTAGTAGGTTTCATTAAAAAGGTTATCAAGTTCCTCCTCTTCTTGATCAAGAACCTTCAATGCTTTCTCTTTCTCCTTTCGGGCACGTCTATTCTGTACCGCCGCCATTATTCCATTGAATATTGCTCCTAAAATCATAAGTAAACATAGTTTTTTTTAATTAGTAATTAATAAATTTTATAATTATCACATCGCACTGCAAATATCTGTCAATAATTTTGCCTTTGAATGTTAAATTTATATGAAGATGAAAAATGCAAAGAAAAAATGTTCGCCCGAAGGCGTTATGAACAAAGAGAGGAGAGAGATATTGGATTTGTGTTATTCTCGTTTACGGGAACTAATACCTGAGTGTACAAACGAAGTAACCCTTATCAAGTGTATTGAGACTTTAGAGAAACAGGAGAGTGCAACATCCTTACCTGAAGATGGACAACGCACCCTATTGGCAATAGCCTCTACCCTTGAACGCTTATCGGAAATTAAGTAGTTGTTAGTTGCTCCTACTGCATACTTTAGTTGTTGGCAAAAATCTAACAGCAAACAACTACCCGTAGGGTGGCTTTAGCCAATAACTAACAACTTATTATATAAAATTACCACTAAGTGTAGTGTAATTTTTAATTACTTTGCTCCTGTTATGGAAATAAAAAAGGTAGTTAGTGAAAATGCCAAAAGATTGGCAAGGATAAATAGTGTGTATCAGCCACACACAGGAGAGGGAGGATATGGAGAACGTATAGTTTTTCATCTCCCCGATTCTCCTATACCATTACAATATATTCCTAAAACAATGGCGGAGGTGGAGTTGGTACAACTATTGCAACGTTACGGAAGTATAAAAAAGTTTATCACTGAACATCTAAAAGTAAAGCCAACCGATAGTGTAGTTGATGAGGTTTGGAAACACTGGATAAAGATTCGTATAAAATATGACTTTGAATTTTGGGCAGTAATGTTTGTTCGCATCAAGAATAAAATGGGCGACAGCGATATAGCATTTAAACTGAACACACCCCAACGCCGATTATTGAGTGAGTTGGAGGATATGCGTCTTGCCGATAAACCAATACGTATAATACTTCTTAAAGCACGTCAATGGGGAGGTTCAACGCTTGTTCAAATATATATGGCATGGATTCAGTTGGTGCATCGAAAGAATTGGAATAGTGTTATATGTGCACACCTAAAAGACTCTGCTCTAAACATAAAAGGAATGTACACAAAACTTTTAGAGAATTATCCGTCGTGGTTGCTCGATAGCGAAGAACCAATAAAGTTTCAACCCTTTGAACGTATGGCAAACACCTCAATAATCTCGGCAACTAAGAGTAAGATAACAATCGGCTCGGCAGAGACACCAGAGTCGGTACGTGGAACAGATGCCGTTATGGCACACCTCTCTGAAGTAGCCTTCTGGAACTCAACACAACGAAAAACGCCTGAAAGTATGGTGCGATCGGTCTGTGGATCGGTAGCGTTGCTCCCTCTGTCGGTAATAGTTATGGAGAGTACAGCAAACGGAACAGGTAACTATTTCCACAAAGAGTGTATGAGAGCAAAGAGGGGAGAGAGTGATAAGAAATTTGTTTTTGTTCCATGGTTTGAGATTGAGATATACTCAATGCCTGTTGCAAACCATAAAGAGTTTGCTGAGTCGCTATCAAAATATGAGTGGGAGTTGTGGAATAAAGGTGCAACACTTGAGGCAATTGCTTGGTACAGAGAGAAGCGCAAAGAGTATTCGGAGCATGCCGATATGATGGCGGAGTATCCATCAGATGATGTAGAGGCATTTAA
>JAFQBL010000133.1 GCA_017416695.1 Bacteroidales bacterium
ACATCAGATTTATCATCTTCTGCCTCGGCGTCATATTTGAATAGTTGTTCGATGCCATCTTATTTTTCTCTCTATTGTTATATATTTGGTATTAAAACCTATTCTTTATCGCTATTATCTTCCTCGTTTTTCTTTGGAGTTGAACTTTGAGGTCTTAGTCCTGCCATTGGATTGTTATACATATTAACTGTCATGGCTGCCAACATATTCTCATATACAGAGTTGAGTTGCGACATATATGTTGTCATACGCTCGGTCTCCTTGCAGTAGCGAGTGCTGTCATCAACCGAACTTTCGTACATATCACGAATAGTTCTTAATCCTATGTTTACTCTGTCAATATTGTCTAATTGAGAACTAATGCTCTTCAATTGTATCTCATATATTGTGTTCAAACCAGCAAGATTGCGATTCAAATCCTCCATTTGAGTAACATAACCTTGAGAATGAGAGGTTATATTGTCAGAGTTATCGGTAATGTTACGATACGATTCCAAAAGAACATTAGAAACTTGAGTAAGAGACTCTGTTGCTCTCTTGAATTGCTCCATTTGGTTTGAGATAGCAGATAGTTGCTCCAAATAGTTTTGAGTAGCCGAAGTCAATTCTGCCATTTTTGATAGTTGCTCAGCGGCAGTTGACAATCTCTGTATGCTTTGAGATAGAGATTGTGTATCAGTTTCATCTAATTGAATATCTGAAGGTATTCCTGCTGTACGTTTTGCATCTTCGGGCGAAACGTATGGCATAGCACCACCTCCAATTATTATTGTTCCTCCGCCAACTGCTGTACCCTCTTGCATATTTGCAGTAGCACCATCGCCAGTGTTCACACCAATAGGCATATTTCCAACGAAACCGCCACCACCGCCACCGCCTTTAAACTCAGGACGGTCATTAGGGTCGTTGCTTTTAAGAACAGGAAATACCTCTTCCCATTTATACTCTTTAGCAGGAGCATCAAAAGCAGTTAATATAAACATCAATACCTCAATACCCATACCTAAAGAGAGCATAAAGTTACCTCCAGCAAGGTGCAAGATTTTAAATAATGCTCCAAGTATAACTATTGCTGCTCCTATACTGTAAGCAAAGTTAAAAAAGCGTTTACCTTTTTCACTCGCTACAAATTCTTTAAAACGTAATTTATATGATTGAAATTTTTCGTTTTTCATTGTTAATCACTTTTTTGAGTTATTGATACTATTTGCGACCTTTTGCAAAACCTACTTGTGTACGAACACAACGGAAACCTATGTATGAACGTTGTTCGTTTTGGTACTCCCACATTCTAATGTCAGAACGTATAAAGTTTGATACATCTTTCCATGATCCTCCACGTATAATTTTTCTCTTCATTTGATATGGATCCTCTTTTGCTGCATTGTATTTGTAGTCGGGATTCATATCGCTTGTATATGCCATTCCACCTTCACTATAAGCGGTAGAGGTCCACTCTGATACGTTACCTGCCATATCGTACAAGCCAAAGTCATTTGGGGGGAATGTTGCAACATTCGATGTAATAAGATTACCATCCTTTACATAATTTCCCTCTTGAGGTTTGAAGTTTGCATTAAAGCAACCTTTCTCGGTCATAGGAATATCTCCACCCCATGGATATTTATTCTCGTTCATTCCTGCTCTTGCTGCATACTCCCATTCTGCTTCGGTTGGAAGTCGGTAAGGTTCAATGAATGGTGTTTGAAGAGACGATATTAGATATTGTGTACGCCAAGCACAGAACGCATTTGCTTGCTCCCATGAAACTCCAACAACAGGATAGTCGTTATATCCAGGATGAGAGAAATAGAGACGCATATATGGCTCGTTGTAGGCATTGTCAAAGTCGTTTACCCAAGCGGTAGTGTCGGGGTAGATGTTAACAATATAAGTACTTAGGAAGTCAAATTCGCTGCTTAAAGGGCGAACAATTGTCTCAGTAATAATTTTTCCGTCATCATTAAGGAATGCGGTATCTTTTGATATAATAATCTCAGCCTCAAGGTCAGGTTTTATGTCGGTATTTAATACACGACGAGTTGGGTCGAGACGGTTTTTACGTTTAGCAGCCTCAGTATGGTTGAATATCTCATAACGATAATTCATTTGAGTGGGGTCCAACTCTTTTTGACCAGTTATTGGGTTTATTCTATATACACTTTCAATAGCACGAGCCTCATCCTCTGTTGGGTTTTTCCAAGGAATTGCTCTTGACCAATTTAGATATGGTTTGACAGGATTACCTTCGCGGTCTTCCTCAATTTTGAATGCTTCATTACCTCCGTATGCGGGATCTGCCAAACGTTCACGAATGATAGAGTCGCGTACCCAGAACAGAAATTGTTTATATTTTCCATTGGTAATTTCTGTTTCATCCATCCAGAACGATTCAACCGATATTGGTTTGTCGTTTTTTGGAGTTCCCCAAATAGAGTCCTCTTCTGAACAACCAACTGTAAATGAACCTCTCTCAACAAGAACCATTCCGTATGGAGTAGGTTCGCCCCACGCCATTGCTCTTACGCCAACAAGTTCGCCTCCGTTTCCTCCCGATGATGTTGGAGCACATGAGGTAACCAATGCTATTAACGCTGCTATAAAAAATAGTTTTTTCATACTTTTAAAGTTTTTACTCTTCATTCAACTTTATGAGTGTTAGAGTAGTCTTATACTTTTATGTTTATTTTTTGTTTTCTTTCCCAATTCAAGTTTCATGCTATAACCCAAAAATACTTCGTGGCTACCGCTTGTTGCCTTAACAATGTCTGATAGAGCATAATCGTAGGCATATCCAAGTCTTATCCCTTTCCACTCTCCTCCTATCATAAATATAAGAGCATCGTTTAAACGGTACGATAGACCTCCCCATATAAATTTGTTGTATTTAACCGTTGCTCCAAATTCAATCTGAAATGTTTGAAATGTGGTCTTCAACAACAAAGAGGGTTGCAATATGATTAACGAGTTTTTAAATGGAATATTGCCTCCTGCTAAAAAATAATATGAAGAAGGTATATAAGTTTCGTATTTTTCATCATATGTTATAGTGGGCGAGGTGAGGTGTTGTGCCGATATTCCTGCCCAAAAATATTTGTGAGTATAGTGTATTCCAAAACCCAAATCAAATCCCATACCTTTTGCTTCGGTAGTTGGAATAGCGTCGTCGGTTTGGTTATGGTATTCACTCTCAGGAATATATACTTCAGTACCATCAAATACTTGATTTATAAGACCTAATTGTAATCCCAATCCAAGTTGTCCGCCTAATAATTTAACCTTAAATGAGTATTGCAATCCAATAGAGGTGTTTGAGAAAAGACCTATCTTCTCAGTTGAGATTATTGCTCCCACTCCATGTTGCTGTTTGAATAGAGTGAAGGGCATATCTCCCATTATAAGAAAAGTTTTTGGGGCACCAGGCATTCCAACCCATTGTTGGCGAGTTGCTCCATGAATATTTAGTTTGTCGGTAGCACCAACTGCTCCAGGATTGTAGTATGAGGGCAACTCCCAATATTGACTGAATTGTGCATCGTATTGGGCGTAACCTTTTGAGGCTATCCCCAATATGAAGATTAAAGTCAATATTATTTTGTATCTACTCATTTTTTTATTACCCTCAAATGTTTTTATTACGAGTACCTTATATATAACTAAAAAATAGGTATAAAATTGTTTAAAAGGGTAACTAAATTTAAGAAACCGCTTAAATTTACCATTGGCAAGTCTAAGCGGTTTCGTATTTATGAGAAGATATCTATTCTGTTTTTATCTCTTTGATAACACAAAGTCATTTGCTTTTGCGACAGCGTCTCTAATATTGTCGCATATATTCTCAGGTGCCATAAGATTTGTTATACCACCTTTTACCAAAGTGTTATGTACCGATTCGTGTACTCCTGATAATATTATCTTAATGCCATCCTTATGTGCCGAAGTGATGAATATCTCAAGGTTGTGAAGTCCAGTTGAATCGATAAATGGAACTTTTCTCATACGAAGAATACGAACTAATGGCTTTTCTGCCAATATACGCATCTGTTCATCAAATTTATTTGCTACACCAAAGAAGAAAGGACCATCAATCTCATACACCTCAACACCTTTCTCTAATTTCAAGTGCTCCTCTTCAAGAGTTGATAAATTGTGGTCATCATCATCAAGGTTAAGGTCTTTGCGAATAACTGATACTCTTGTATTCTCTGTTACACGTTTAAGGAATAGAATAACAGCAAGTAAAAGACCTATCTCAATTGCAATGTTTAGGTTGAACATTACAGTTAGCAGTAGAGTAAGCCAAAGAACAATAACGTCGGTATTGCGTAGTTTAGATAGTGAACGAATAGTTCTCCAACCACTCATGTTGTATGCAACTACAATAAGTATTGCTGCCAGGCACGACATTGGTATATGTATTGCAAGTGGTGCAAGGAATAGTAAAATTAGTAATAATACAACAGCGTGAATTATACCTGCAATAGGTGTTCTTCCTCCATTGTTTATATTTGTCATTGTTCTTGCAATTGCTCCTGTTACAGGGATACCTCCAAATAGAGGAGAAACAATGTTTGCTGCTCCTTGAGCAATTAACTCAGTATTTGAATTGTGGCGTTCGCTGATAACACCATCGGCAACAGTTGCCGAAAGAAGAGACTCAATTGCTCCCAACATTGCTATTGTAAAAGCAGGAGATATAAGATTGTTTATTACCTCCCAGTTAAGTTCAAAACCTTCTGGTGCTTTAATGTTTGCCTGAATTGTTCCAAAGCGGTCGCCAATAGTCTCGATGTTATCAATTCCTGCAAAAGTTCTTAGTAAATACACTACAACAGTTACTAATACAATTGCTATTAGTGAACCTGGTATGCGTTTGGTTATTTTAGGTGAGAATATTATTATCAATAAAGTTGCGATACCAACTAAAAGTGCAGCAATGTTGGTACTTCCTATGTTAGTAAAATATGCACCCCATTTTGAAAAGAAATCAGCAGGAAGGTTCTCTATGTGCATTCCAAAAAAGTCCTCTATTTGGGTAGAGAAGATTGTTATGGCGATACCTCCAGTAAATCCGATAACAATAGGGTAGGGAATAAATTTTATTATAGTACCAAATCGGCAAAGTCCCATAACAAGCAACATTACTCCTGCCAATAGGGTAGCAATAGCCAATCCCTCAATTCCGTATTGGCTTATAATTCCTGCAACAATAATGATGAATGCTCCGGTAGGTCCACCAATTTGAACACTACTACCTCCAAAGAATGATACTATAAGACCTCCAATAATGGCAGTTATCAATCCTGCTTCGGGAGTTGCCCCAGAGGCTATACCAAAGGCAATAGCAAGAGGCATTGCAACAACACCTACAATTATACCAGCCATAAGGTCTGATGTGAATTTCTTTTTGTTGTAATTTTTTAATGTTTTAAATAGTGAAGGCTTAAAGTCTATACTATTAAGAATTGTGTTTAATTTCATCTTCCTAAATGTTTTAATGTGATGAATATATCTCTGTTTTTTCGCTATTTTTAAAATGAGGGTGCAAAATTACTTATTTATAAGTAATAAATAAAACTTTTTTGTGTTAAAATATTAATGAGATTAATGTTAACAAAAAAAAGAGTGAATGTCATTGCAACATACACTCTTTTATAATTTTAGTCAAGAATCTCTTTATGACTATATCAGTTTCTTATGAAATGCTCTGCGGCGTTTGTGTTGGGTAGTGTCAAACATTGCCCATTGATTATGGATTTTTGCATTGTTATCTAACTCTGGATTTGACTCTACCATCTTGAATCCTTGCTCTTTGAAGTATGGGAATATTCTCTCAAAGAATAGAGCATTAACACCTTTGCTTTGATAGTCAGGGCGAACAGCAATAAGAAGGAAATCAACAATATCGTTACCTTTCTTAAATGCTTTAAGCAGGTGATACCAACCAAATGGGAAGACTCTTCCTTTTGATTTTTGTAGAGCCGTTGATAACGAAGGTACAGTGATACCAACACCAACAACCTCATCTTGCTCGTTAAGAACAACTGCAATGCCATTTTTGTGAACCATTGGAAGGTACATTTTAATATAGTGGTCTATTTGACGAGGTGTTAGAGGTGAGTATCCATACAACTCATCGTATGCAACGTTGATAAGTTCAAAAAGTGCTTGACCATATTTGTCGGCAAGTTCTTTTATGTTTTTACACTCAGCAAGGCGTATTCCATATTTCTCTTTTACAATCTTTGCTATGCGATAGTGTTTTTCTGGCAGATCGTCAGGAATATTGATTTTAAACTCAACCCAATCTTGCTCTTTTTCATATCCCAACTCCTCAAAGTGGGTAGCATAGTAGGGGTAGTTATATATTGTTGCCATTGTGCCTAATTGGTCAAATCCCTCAACGAGACAACCCTCAGGATCCATATCTGTAAATCCAAGAGGTCCTTCAATCTCGTTCATACCTTTGAGTATTGCCCAGTTCTCAATCCATTCGGTAAGGGCAATACTTACCTCTTTGTCATCAATAAAGTCAATCCATCCAAAGCGAGCACACTTCTTCCCCGTTCTTTTATTTACTGCATGGTTTATAATACCTGTTGCTCTACCTACTGCTTTACCATCGCGGTAAGCCATAATACTTACGGCATCGCAGAAATCAAATGCGGGATTCTTTTTTCTGTTGAAAGTAGTTAGTTCATCCATTAATAGAGGAGGAACAGCGTACTTAGAATCCTTATAAAGTTTGTTTTTGAAATTGGTATATTTAATGTAGTCCCAAGTTGAAGAGATTATTTTAATATCTATAGCCATAATTCTGTTAACTTTAGTTTGTGATTCTTGTTTATAAAATTATTCTATAATGCAAAAGTAGTTTTTTTTAACTAAAAACAAACTAAAAAATGGTGCTAAACGTTACAATATTTTTCTTCACCTAAAAGAATTATAGTTAAATAATCTTTTTTTTAATATAATTGGCGAAAAATTTCTTTAATCGAACACTATTCTTTCAAAATTTGTATTACCTTTGTATGCGGTTAAGGATTGGTTTATTTATAGCACTCCTTAATAGAGTGAAGTTTTAATACTTCGCTTAATAGAAACAGAGAGATAATTTAAATGATAATAAACTTTTTAATTTTAAAACAATGGCAACATTAGATTTGAGCAAGTACGGAATTAATGGAGCAACTGAGGTTATCCACAATCCCTCTTATGATGTCCTCTTTGCAGAGGAGACAAAACCAGGTTTGGAAGGTTTTGAGGTTGGTCAAGTTACAGAACTTGGAGCAGTAAACGTTATGACAGGTGTTTACACAGGACGTTCTCCTAAAGACAAATTTTTTGTAAAAGATGCTACAAGCGAGAACACTGTATGGTGGACTTCTGATGAGTACAAAAACGATAACAAACCTGTTACTGAGGAGACTTGGAAAACACTAAAAGAGATCGCTGTTAAAGAACTTTCAAATAAAAAACTTTTCGTAGTTGATACTTTCTGTGGAGCAAACGAGGCAACTCGCCTTAAAGTTCGTTTCATTGTAGAGGTTGCATGGCAAGCACACTTCGTGTCAAACATGTTCATCCTTCCTACAGCAGAGGAGTTGGCTAACTACGGAGAGCCCGATTTCGTTGTTTACAACGCATCAAAAGCAAAAGTTGAGAACTACAAAGAACTTGGTCTTAACTCAGAGACTGCAGTAGTATTCAACCTAACAACTAAAGAGCAAGTAATCATCAACACTTGGTACGGTGGTGAGATGAAAAAAGGTATGTTCTCAATCATGAACTACTTGAATCCTCTTAAAGGAATTGCTTCAATGCACTGCTCTGCAAACACTGACAAAGAGGGTAAAAGTTCAGCAATCTTCTTCGGATTGTCAGGAACAGGAAAAACAACTCTTTCAACAGATCCAAAACGTCTATTGATTGGTGATGATGAGCATGGTTGGGATGATGAGGGTGTATTCAACTACGAAGGTGGTTGCTACGCTAAAGTTATCAACCTTGACAAAGAGAGCGAGCCCGATATCTTCAACGCTATCCGTCGCGATGCTTTGTTAGAGAACGTAACAGTTGATGCTAACGGTAAAATCGATTTCGCTGATAAGAGTGTTACAGAGAATACTCGTGTATCATATCCTATCAACCACATCGAGAATATTGTTAAACCAGTTTCTAAAGGACCTCACGCACAACAAGTAATCTTCTTGAGTGCTGACGCATTTGGAGTATTGCCTCCAGTATCAATCTTGACACCAGAGCAAACTCAATACTACTTCCTTTCAGGATTTACTGCAAAATTAGCAGGTACTGAGCGTGGTATCACTGAGCCTACTCCAACATTCTCAGCATGTTTCGGTGCAGCATTCCTTTCATTACACCCAACAAAATACGGAGAAGAGTTGGTTAAGAGAATGGAGAAAACAGGTGCTCGTGCATACTTGGTAAATACTGGATGGAACGGAACAGGAAAACGTATCTCAATCAAAGATACTCGCGGTATTATTGATGCAATCCTTGACGGATCAATTGATAGTGCTCCAACTAAGAAAATTCCTTACTTCGACTTTGAAGTACCTACAGCATTGAACGGAGTAGATCCTAACATCTTGGATCCTCGCGATACATATGCAGATCCAGCAGAGTGGGATGCAAAAGCAAAAGATCTTGCTGAGCGTTTCATCAAAAACTTTGCTAAATTTACAGGTAACGAGGCAGGTAAAGCATTAGTTGCTGCTGGTCCAAAATTGTAATACCAATAAATTTAAATAGCGAAACGAGATACTCTTTATGGGTATCTCGTTTTTTTGTTATTTGAATGTAGGTGATGAATATAGTTGTATATAAAAGGTAGGCTGGAAAATATCTCAGAGTGTTGCAGAAAAAAAGCTATTAGATAGTTGTTGAAACAAAAAAAACGAGGTGAATTTCACCTCGTTTTCTGTTATAATAATGTAGGAGTTTTTATTATCTAACACGCTCAACATACTCACCTGTGCGAGTATCAACGCGGATTTTATCTCCTGTATTAATGAACAAAGGAACGCGAACCTCAGCACCTGTCTCAACTGTTGCAGGTTTAAGAGTGTTAGTTGCAGTATCTCCTTTGATACCTGGCTCTGTATAAGTAACCTCTAACTCAACTTTAACTGGCATCTCAGCGTAAAGGATAGTCTCAGTTGAAGCATCTGATACAACCTCAACAACCATCTCCTCTTTCATAAAGTCAACACCAGTAATAAGGTCTTTTGCGATAGGAAGTTGCTCGTATGTCTCTTGGTTCATAAAGATATACTCCTCACCTTCTTTATATAAGAATTGGTATGGGCGACGCTCTACACGTACATCTTCAAGTTTCTCACCAATGTTAAAACGGCGTTCCAAAACGTAACCGTTTACAACATCTTTAAGTTTAGTACGCATAAAAGTGTTACCTTTACCTGGTTTTACGTGTAAAAATTCGATACAGAAATAGAGTTTTCCGTCCATACGGATACAAGTTCCGTTTTTAATGTCTTGAGCGTTAATCATAAATATATGGTTATTTGTTATTGTTTTCGGAGTACAAAATTAATTGAATTTAAACAAAAAAGCAAAAAGTTTTGTATAAAAATGAATTATAACTGCCATATCTTTTGGAAATTTGACAAAACATAACTATCTTTGCACCCTGATTTTGGAATATAATATAAACAATATAAAATACACGAACTATGAAAAGAACATTTCAACCTTCTAACAGGAAGAGAAAAAACAAACACGGCTTCCGTTCTCGTATGGCAACTGCCAACGGACGCAGAGTGTTAGCAGCACGTCGTGCAAAAGGTAGAGCTAAACTTACAGTATCTGACGAGTATAACGGATAATTAAGAGTATAGTTTAACTAACAGAAAAGGATATGTCTATCGGGCATATCCTTTTCTGTTTTTATTGAGAGTAATTTAAATGTATATAAATATTCTCTTGTTCTCAATAAAATAAATATCTTTGCATTAATTATAGCAAAAACAGATATGAAGATATTTTTTTACGACCTTGAAACAACTGGAACACTTTTTTGGAAACACGGAATACATCAGATAAGTGGTGCAATTGTTATAGATGGAGAGGTAAAGGAGAGATTCGATTTAAGAGTTGCACCAAACCCAAAAGCGATAGTTGAGGATGCGGCCTTGCAGGTTGCTGGAGTAACTTGTGAACAAATTATGGCAT
>JAFQBL010000134.1 GCA_017416695.1 Bacteroidales bacterium
CCACTCGTATTTTGCAGTCAAGGTGTACAACCCAATCCAAAACAGTGCATTTGCAGGAACAGGTAATCCTATAAATGATGTTGTTTGGCGAGTGTCTATATTAAATTTTGCTAATCGTAAACCTGCAAAAACTGGTATGGCAAATGCAAAATATGGTAATGCCTCAAACCACCATTCGGTATATGATGGGGGTATGATGATATTTGCTATTTGCATTGATATTACTCCTGGTGCAAATCCAAAACTTATTAAGTCTGCCAAAGAGTCGAGTTCTTTACCCATTGGTGAGTATGCTTTTAGTAATCGTGCTGCAAAGCCATCCAAAAAGTCAAATACTGCCGCTGCACAAATTAACATTCCTGCAAGATATACATATTGGGCATTTGCATATCCTTTAAATGCAAACATACATGCCAAACAACCACTCAATAGATTTAAGCATGTAATACTATTGGGTATATGTTTTTTTATCGAAATCATAATTATAAGAATTATTCTACAAAGGGTAATTGTGCAATTTTTGTAATACCGCCAACTGTTTTGTCGCCTATCTTAACAAAGACCTCAGTATTTAAAGGCAGAAACAGGTCAACTCTTGATCCAAATTTAATGAATCCCATATGTTCATCTATTGAACACTCATCTCCAACTTCGGCGTATGTAACAATACGTCTTGCACATGCTCCTGCAATTTGACGTGCCAATACTTGTTCGCCATTTGGCATCTCTATTACTATTGTTGAACGTTCATTCTCAGTACTTGACTTTGGCAGGTATGCCGACATAAATCGACCGTTTTGATGACCTACATGTAATACTTTACCTGCTACGGGGAACCAATTGGCATGAACATTAAACAAATTCATAAAAATTGAAACCTGAATTCTTTTATCCTTAAAATATTCATTTTCCATTACCTCTTCAACCGCTACGATAACACCATCGGCAGATGCTATAACATCGCGTTCTTCGTTGAAATATCCAGGATATACCCTATGTGGAGAACGAAAGAAATTGAGGACAACTAAGAATAATAATACTGAAAAAGATAAGAGAAATATGAATATCCACTGAGTTTGTATAACAAAATATGAAGCAACATTTAGTAGCGCCAATATCAAAAATAATGTTATTAAAATTCCCCTACCTTCTCGATGAATTTTATGAATTTTTACTCTCATATTTCTGTAATAATTTCAGTTTATATAAATATATCAGCCATAAAAGGCTATACATTTATTACTCGTAAATATATATATCAAAAACAAAAGTAATATATTTTTTTTAAATTGTCAACAAGAAATTATTTTTGAAAAAAATATTTAATTTTTTAGGGTATATTTAACATCTATATTGTGGTAATTAATTTGCAAAATACGTAAATAATAAACTCTTTGAAATATATTTAAGGTAGCATTGTTTTTTTTCTATTCTTATCATATTTTTTTGTAATTTTGCAAAAGTTATTCTTTTTGAATTTTAACTTCAAACTCTACTGATATTTTATATATAATTTTCATATAATGAGATTAAAAAGAAATAAGGGTGCTAAACCTAAAAATACAACTAATACTACAATTGTAACAGAGGTTGATTCTTTGCTTAGTTACCTATTTAAAACATATTCAGACAAAAGTAAAACTACGGTAAAAAGTTGGCTGTCGCACCGACAAGTTGCTATTAACGGCAACCCTGAAACTGCATTTGATGCTCCTCTTGCTCCTGGCGACAGGGTTTTAATTAACTTTGAGAAGGGATTTAAAGTTTTCAAAAACAATAGGATAAAAATTGTTTATGAGGATGAATTCTTGATTGTGGCAAATAAAGGCTATGGATTGCTTTCGGTATCTTCGGATAGGATTAAAGAGAAAACTGCATATCATATTTTAAGCGACTACCTGAAAGAAGATAATCCTTCGGCCAAACTTTTTGTTATTCACCGATTAGACCGAGACACTTCGGGTTTAATTATGTTTGCTAAATCGGAAGAGATACAGTTTAAATTACAACATTCTTGGAATGAGATGGTTCTTGACCGCAGATATGTAGCAGTTATAAGTGGTCACATTGATCCTGCCGAAGGAGAGATATCTTCGTATTTGGCAGAAAACAGTGTGCATCACGTTTACTCTACCTCTGATAAAGAAAATGGTCAATTTGCTTTAACAAAATACAAGACCTTACAGAAAAATAGCAGATTATCTCTTGTAGAGGTACAACTTGCAACTGGAAGAAAGAATCAAATTCGTGTCCATATGTCGGAGAGCGGACACCCAATTGCAGGAGATAAACGCTATGGTTCAAAAGAGAATCCTCTTGGAAGATTGTCTCTTCACGCTTTCCGCTTGAGATTTGTTCACCCTATCACTCGTCAGGATATGTTGTTTGAGACTCCTATTCCTCCTCAATTTGTTAAAGTTACACGATAACATAACAAATTTTGATTAATAATAGAGTGTTAGTGTAAAATCAAGAAACAAATGTTTCTTTAAGCAAAATAAAATTATTAATTTTGCAACTCATTTTAAAAATATGTACGCAAAGCAATTGCGTAGTTGAAAGAATTTATAATATACTATGAATATATCTTACAATTGGCTCAAAGAGTTTATTGAGCTTCCGTTAGATCCTCAACAAACTGCCGATGCTTTAACATCGATAGGTCTTGAAACAGGCGGTGTTGAAGAGGTTCAATCAATTAAAGGTGGACTTAAAGGTATTGTTACTGGTAAAGTTTTAACATGCGTTGAACACCCAAATTCAGATCACCTTCATATCACAACATGCGATCTTGGTACTGGCGAACCTGTTCAAATTGTATGTGGTGCTCCTAATGTAGATGCAGGTCAATATGTTATTGTTGCTACTGTTGGTACTGTTTTATATGATGGCGAGGAGAGTTTTACTATTAAGAAATCAAAAATCAGAGGCGTTGAATCATTTGGTATGATTTGTGCTGAAGATGAAATTGGTATAGGTACAAGCCACGATGGTATTATAGTTCTTAAAGACACTCCTACTCCAGGAACTCCTGCAGCAGATTACTTTGGTATTAAGAGCGACTATGTTATTGAAGTTGATATTACTCCTAACAGAATTGATGCTGCTTCGCACTATGGCGTTGCCAGAGACCTTGCTGCATACCTAAAACGTAACGGATATAACTACTCTTTAACAAAACCTTCGGTTGATGATTTTGCTATTGACAACGTTAATGGCGATGCTGTCAAGGTTGTTGTTGAGAACTCTGAGGCTGCTCCACGTTATGCTGGATTGACAATTAAAGGAGTTACGGTAAAAGAGAGCCCTGATTGGATGAAACAACGCTTGAATGTTATTGGAGTGCGTCCAATTAACAATATTGTAGATATAACAAACTATATTCTTCACGAGACAGGACAACCTCTACACTGCTTTGATGTAAATGAGATTACTGGTGGTACAGTGATAGTTAAAACTCTTGCAGAAGGTACTCCGTTTGTAACTCTTGATGGTGTTGAACGCAAACTATCGGAAAAAGATTTGATGATTTGCAACCAAAACGAGGGTATGTGTATTGCTGGTGTATTTGGAGGTTTGAAATCTGGTGTTACAGAGGCAACAACTGATGTATTCCTTGAATCGGCATATTTTAATCCAACATGGATTAGAAAGAGCGCTCGCAGACATGGATTGAATACAGACGCTTCATTCCGCTTTGAGCGTGGTATTGACCCAAATACAACTGTATATGTTCTAAAACGTGCGGCAATGCTTGTTAAAGAACTTGCAGGGGGTGAGATTGTTGGTGATATTATTGATATATATCCTGAGAAAGTTGAGACTTATCCTGTAACATTAAGTTACAATCGCATAAACTCTTTAATTGGTAAAGAGATTGAGGAGAGTGTTGTAAAAGAGATTTTATCTTCTCTTGAGATTGAGATAGTAAGTGAGGAGAATGGCGTATTGGAATTGAAAGTTCCAACTTATCGCGTTGATGTTCGCCGCGACTGCGATGTTATTGAAGATATCCTAAGAATATATGGTTATAACAATGTTGAGATAACTGAGAGTGTTCACTCAAACCTATCAAACAAATCTGTTGCTGATGAGCAACACATCAGATACAACACTATTGCCAACGAACTTACAGGTTGCGGTTTTAACGAGATTTTGAATAACTCTCTAACAAAAACAAGTTACTATAAAGATTTAACTTCATACCCCGAAAGCAACTGCGTTAAGGTTATGAACCCTTTGAGTTCTGATCTTGGCGTTATGCGTCAAACTCTATTGTTTGGTGGATTGGAGAGTGTTGCTTATAACATTAACCGCCGTAACGGAGATCTTAAATTCTATGAGTTTGGTAATTGCTACTCATACAACCCTGAGGCTGATATGGAGAAGGGTGTTCTCGCTCCCTACTCTGAAAACTACCGACTTGGTATGTGGCTAACAGGTTATGAGGTTGCTAACAGTTGGGCTCAAAAAGATATTCAAACATCATTCTTTATGCTTAAAGGATATGTTGAGAATGTTTTGACTCGACTTGGTATGGTTAGTGGTAAATATACTACCGAGCAAACAAGCGATGATATTTTCTCAGCCGTTCTTGTTTATAAAACTCGAGGAGGTAAAGAGTTTGGTAAAGCAGGTATAGTAAGTAAAAATATTCTTCGCAAATTTGATATTGACAACGAGGTCTATTTTGCTGAGTTCAACTTTGCTATGTTATGCAAAGAGAGCGTTAAGACAAAGACAACTTATAGTGAACTTTCAAAATTCCCTCCCGTTAAACGCGACCTTGCTCTACTTGTAGATACATCGGTTAAGTTCTGCGAGATTGAAAAGATTGCTCGCGAAAGTGAACGCAAACTTTTGAAAGAGGTTTCGTTGTTTGACGTATATGAAGGCAAAAACCTTGAAGCGGGTAAAAAATCGTATGCAGTTTCGTTTATATTGCAAGACACTGAAAAGACTCTTGCTGACAAACAAATTGATGCTGTAATGAATAAAATAATTACCAACCTTGAAAACAAAGTTGGTGCAAAACTAAGATAAATATTAAATTAAATACTACTATGGGAAGAGCGTTTGAATACAGAAAAGCACGAAAAATGAAACGTTGGGGTAATATGTCAAGAACATTTACCAAAATCGGAAAAGAGATCACTATGGCTGTTAAAGCAGGTGGTCCTGATCCAGATGCCAACTCACGCCTTCGTGCATTAATACAAAATGCAAAGGCTGCTAATATGCCTAAAGATAATGTTGAACGTGCTATTAAAAAAGCAATATCTAAAGATGAGGGCAACTATAAAGAGGTTGTATATGAGGGATATGCTCCTTTTGGTGTTGCAATAGTTGTTGAGACTGCAACAGACAATACTACTCGTACAGTTGCTAATGTTCGCAGTTACTTTAACAAAGCAGGAGGTTCTCTTGGAACATCTGGTTCTCTTTCATTCTTGTTTGAGCACAAGAGTGTTTTCAAAGTAAAAGAGAAAGAGGGTGTTGAGATGGATGAACTTGAACTTGAACTTATTGATTTTGGTGTTGATGAGATGGATAGCGATGAAGGTTCAATAATGATTTACGGACCTTTTGAGGAGTTCAACAATATTCAAAAATATTTAGAGGACAACGGTTTTGAAATTGAGAGCGCAGAGTTTGAGAGAATTCCTAACGACACTAAAGAGGTTACTGACGAACAACGCGAGGTTATTGAGAAACTTATTGAGCGTTTTGAAGATGACGATGATGTTCAAAACGTGTTCCATAATATGAAGGAAGATTAGTTGTTAGTTATCAACTTCGTTGCCCCTACGGGGTAGTTGTTAGTTGTTTGAACTACTATAATACAATGTATTAGAAAGAGAGTGAGTCAAAATTAATTTTGCATCATTCTCTTTCGTTTTTAAGAGATACTACTCATGATGGATAGGATTATAAGATTTATAAAAAATTGGACTCTGCCTATTGCTATGATTGTTGGTGCAGGAGTGTATATGCTATTTGCTAAAGCAGAGTTTATGACTCCACTAAAACCTATGGCTAATAGTGCGGTGGAAGTTCTTATGCCTACTCTTATATTTATTCAACTTTTGCTATCGTTCTGCAAAGCCAATCCCAAAGAGTTAATACCAAATAAGTGGCACCTGATACTTGCAATTTTTCAGAGTATAAGTTGTGCAATTATTGCTATGCTTTTGATTTGGGATATTTTTAGTTGGGAGATAAACATTGTACTGCAAGGTGTTATGATATGCCTTATTTGCCCCACTGCAACCGCTGCTGTGGTTATTACAAGCAAACTTGGAGGGAACGCTGCTCAATTGGTTACATACACAATGATTATAAATATTGTGGCTGCAATTATCATACCCCTCCTCTTCCCTCTTGTTGAACCTCACGAAGGGTTATCGTTTTTACCAGCATTTAGCAAAATATTGAGTAAAGTATTTCCTCTGCTTATAATACCATTTATATTGGCAATGGTATTACGCAAATACTTTAAGCGAGTACACGCTCAATTATTAAAATATAGCGGATATTCCTTTTATATATGGGCTATTGCATTGGCAATAGTAACTTCTCAAACAATACGATGGATAGCAAACAGCGATGCTGATGTAATAATTAAACTATCCGTTGCATTTGCAGGACTCGTTACCTGTGTCATTCAATTTGCCTTTGGCAGATATATTGGAAGCAAGTACAATAGCCAAATTAGTGCAGGACAAGCAATAGGACAAAAAAATACCGTTCTCGCCATTTGGTTAGCCTGCACCTATCTTAACCCCCTCTCTTCTGTTGCCCCAGGCAGTTACGTTCTTTGGCAAAACATTTTCAACAGTTGGCAGTTGTATAGGAAGAGGAGTTGTTAGTTAACAAACATTCATTTGTTGAATCTGCTCTCGCTCAACTATACACAAACAAGTTTAGTATTGTGCTCGCTTAATCGCAGATTTGTTAGTTATTAGTTGTTAACTGAAGTTTCGTGTCTGTTCTCATAAGAGAACGCAATATAAATATAATAATTTTTCTTTTTTTATCTCTTTTGTCTTTCTCATCATCTACTTCATAATACCCTTCACAAACAACGTTATCTACAAAATGAAGAATACCATTTATATCTCTTTTAAATAGTATTATCTGCTTACTATTTTCTTTTATCGTCCTATTTGCAGGGCTAATGAAATCTTGATTAAAACGTTTGTCTTTACCCTCACCTATAATTTCATAGAATATCGTATTATTTTCTTCTTTAATTTCAACTGTATTATCTAATAATATTGCTATTAAATTATTCCTTAATACAAATCTTTTTCTGTAAAATATTTCTTCGTTCCAAACATCATCCACCCCTAATATATAATCATTACCTTCATAGGATATCTTTATTTTATTTCCTGAAATATCAAATTTTGAATCATAGACATAATTAATAGAAACAACCTGTTCAGATGACTTTATTTCATTAATGCAATCGCACTTTGTATCTTCTTTTAAGCCTCTAATATATCTAGATTTCCAAACTTTAAGCTCTTTTAATAACTCTTCTTCTTTCTTGTTAGGAATATTCAAAAAACACTTATAGAACCCTTTATAACCTGCATTATTTTTAGAAGTATCAATACTTATATTCTCTTTATAATAGAGAATTTTATGCGTTATTCCGAAAATTAATTTTGTAATTGCAATCGAATTATTTTCTTTAACTATCCAACAGCCATATTCTCCAACTCGAATATCTTCAATAACTCGATATTGAATGAAATCTCCTCTGTCTGGGATACTAATTTTATCAACAAATGCTATAAAATTAATTTTGTTAGGGAAAGTCTGTTTTATTTCATTTTTTTTATCTACTAAGGGTAATACGTTTTCATCTACTTTAACACCTTTAATTGTTTCTTCTTTATCTAAATTCTCTACTTTAGTCGCAATATCTATACTATTATATTCTAGGTCCTCTAGTTGTTTTAATAAACTTTCTTCTCCATCAAGTACATTTATAGAACATTTAAAGAGTTTATTTTTTTCAAAATCTTTTTTGTATATTTCTAAATTTACATTCTCTTTATAATATAGTAATTTATGCGTTCCAAATATAAATTCTGTAATAGCAATAGAGTTCCTATTTTTAATTACCCAACACAAATATCCTTTTGATATGATTGAATCTGCATTAAAAATTTTTTCTGGACATATCAAAAAATTCCTTGAAATAAACTTAACTTTATCAACAAATACTATATGATTAATACAGTTTGGAAGGGTATATTCAGGTTTTATTTCATCATTACTCTTTTCCCTATTTTCTACATATTCTCGTGATTCCAGTTCTTTTTCTTTTCTCAAATTTTCTCCTCTTTGTTTTAGTTTTTGTAACAGAGTAAGAGTATCGTATCTGCTGATGTTGTTTTCACTCTCTGAATCATTATAAACATTAGCATCACCATCGGGTTCTTCGTATATTTCTTCCCTAGTTTCTGTCTTATCATCTTCTATATGATATTCCCAACGTTCGATTTCTTGAAATAATGTAGCTTCATCTACAATATTTATAGAAAACTTATAGAAGTAATTTCGCCCTATGCCATTTTTAAATATACCTAAATCTACATTCTCTTTATAATATATAAGTTTATATGTATTTGCGTGTTTTCGTTCAGTAACAGCAATAGATGATTTCTCTTTAATTATCCAGCATATATTACACCCTACAAACAAATCTTTATCCGCTCTTCTAGAACATATCAAATGAGTACCATCATTGGTTAACCCAATCTTGTCAACGAATATTATAAAATCAATACGATTAGGTAAGACAATTTTATATTCATCACTTGTAGGCACATCTGCGTTGTCTAATTCTCCATTTTCTAAACCATCATCCCCACTACATTCATCTATACTATCATTTGAATTAACATTATTAATAATATTTCTCCTTAAATATGTAACCGTATTTTCTTTTTTACTTGTTTTTAATATATTCAATAATAAGGATTTTAACTCATCTAAGTCTGTATAATATATTTTCTTATTTATTTCACTTGCCGTATCTACAATAATGCAATCATCCTTACTACTATATTTTACATTACAATAGTTTGATTGTAGTTCAAATCCTGTATCCAAACAATATATTTTATAAACACCTGTATTTGTTCTATTTAATACATAATCTTTGTAAAAAATGAAATCATCTGTTTCCCACTGATAATTTGTGATTTCTCTTTTCTTTTCTATTATAGCGTAGGAATCTTCTTTTTTTGCAATATAAATATTCCTTTCAGAATTATATTTTGGTTTTGTTGTATAGTATCTTATAGTTTCAATGGGATTTTTTGAAGAAAATAAGAAGTAAATCTTTTTCCCATATAATTTTCCAATAATGTTACCACTACAACTTTCCTCAAAATACTCTATCTTATCTCTTAATTTATATGATTTATGTTTCTTAAAATCATGATAAAGGATTTTATAATACAAATTATCCTTACTAATAATATAATAGTTATGATTATATAGTTTTACTAGTTTATCCTCTTCTTTTAATTGCAAACCTTTCTTTATGCTAACAAGAACCTTTCTTTTTAGAGTGTCATAATATACCCATCTATCATTTTGCCCTTTTACGGCTCTTGTACCATAAAGTTCTACTCCTACGTATTTAAAAGGGTACTTTTCATATTCTCCATTTTCATATATAATATATGCAAGATTGTTATCACTTCTATATGCAACAAAAGATTTTGAATTTATTGAATAATAACAAACTTTTGAGAATGTTTTCGCTTCTTTATGTGTAAAACTATTAAATACATATTTACCTATCACTGAATTATAGAGATAAAATTTTTCATTATCAAGCCACAGACAATAGAAATTACTATCATCATTAACTTTTTCTATCTTCACAAAAAAAGTTGGTTGTAATCTACCATTTGAAATCATAGAAAAAGCCCCATCAGAATTTCTTATTATCTCTACCATATATATTATTTATTTGTTTCAAATCTAGTTTCACTAGTTGCCATAATACAGTCTGGGATTACATTACTTAGCCCAAATTCCTCTCCATTATCAAAATACATTATGTTAATTGTACCTTCAATACTACCTTTTCCTAAGTATTTTGCATCATATTCTATTATTTCCCCTGTCTCTATATCTTCTTTAATATACTTTATTTTAGTCATAAAGGAATATGCATACTCATTCCCCATGTCCTCATAAGATATATTTGGTTCGTTTTCTAAAATACTAATACATAAATTCTTTACCGCATTGACTGTTGCTTCATTTATATTAGGAAATAATGATTTTCCAATAACATCTATATGTTTATGTAAAAATGAAAACAAATCAGATATTAAATCAATATTTACTATTCTACTAGAAATATTGAGAGAACTAGCATCGTATATCGCAATAAAACGACTATCAATTTCTATATTCTCATATTTATTATATAATCTTCCACCCAAGAAACTTATATCATTTCTATCAAACGCATTTCTTCTTAAAAACAATTCAAAAATAATATTTGCAACCTGACTAATATTTACATCTTTACTATTTAAAGATGGATGAAAAATAATTGTTCCTGTTGTTGATAATGGTGGCAAATAGAAAGGTTTATCATATTTTACATACTTACGATAATTGTAATTAACCTCATAATACCCATAAATAGTTCGGTGTTCAGTAACCTTAAGATTAAATATCTTTGTATCACCATAACATATGGTTGCATTTCTATACTCCTCTTTAAAATTTGGAATCAAATGTTTTATATGATGAGACTTTGTTGTTTGATAACCAGAGTATCTTTTAGCATATATTTCTTCTTTTATTGTTGACACACCAACTATTCTCTCTTTAATATACATATTCCCATACATTGTATTCCTTATAGCACCCTCATATCCTTCTGAACAAATTTGCTCTCTACTTATATTTTCATTGGGAATATATCTAGTTTCATCTAAAGCATTTTGTATAATAAACTGTTTACCAAAAAATCTAATCGGAAATGCATTGTGAGGATTTTCCACCGTGTCAGCAAGTTCATCATACATCTTTGTAGTTTGTCCCAATAATATATCATGGCATAAATTAACAAATGATTCGGGGAAATAACCTTTTCCTTCAAATTTTCTTTCCTTGTTTATTCTTCCTTTCCATTGTAAATATTCACAACTTTCAGTATCTCCAACATGACATAATGCATGCCGATTTTGCACATTTACATCTTCTAAGTATAATGCTGGCTCATAGTTTGGCAAAACTTTATCTATATCATAATCATACTCATCAAATAGAAGTTGAGATAAAAAAGAATTTCCTCGAATAACTATAACATAACTATTATTACAACCAAATCGTCCTACTCGCCCTATTCGTTGCTGATAACTATTCTTGTCGTGAGGCATATCTGCAATTATGGCAATATTCAATCCTTCTATATCTATTCCTATTTCTAATGCACTAGTACTTATTACTCCTTTGAAATTACCTTCATGTAGATATCTAGTAATATTGTCAATTGTTTCTTTTTCATATCCTGCCCTATATGGATATATGCCCGTTTCCTCTACATTAGCAGATACTTTTTTTTTCAAGTTCTTATACATTATCGTAATCATCCCAATCCTCCTCTTCTTTACGATTTTTTTTTCGAAGGCTGTCATTTACTACATCACCTGTTTTTTGTCGCCCTTCAACAAATGTTATACTCTTTGCATCATCTATCTCTGATAACGAATAAACCAAATCTGTTACGAATCCTTTTCCCTCATTTTTTGCATCAGAATTCCTTTCTATAAAATAAAATGTTTTTTGGGAGATAGGAGAGCCATCTTGTTCTGCTCCAATTTCAACGAAATTAGGAACTCCTGTTATGTTATAAGAATGTTCTGTGGCATTAGGCAAAGTTGCAGATGCTGTTATGTATTGTACAAAAATATCTTTATTACATAATAATCTATGTAAATTATTAAATCGTCTAAAAAGATAGGCTGAATTTGTCCCAAATATTCCTTTGTATAAATGAAGTTCATCTATAATTACAAGAGAAACATCCTTAATAAAATCTTTAATAGATTCACCTAATCTTGCATCATTTATTTTACCTAATAGAAAGGTGTGCATTACATCAGGAGTCATTACAACTATACGGTTATTTGATAACGCTTGTTGTCGTTCTTCCCAATCTGATACATCTCCATCAATTTTTCCAACACTATAACCTGTTTTTGTCCATCTCTCTAGTTGTTGACGGTTAAGGGCCTTCATTGGATATATTGCAAGAATTTTTGAATTTTTATTTTTTTCTAAGACTTCTATTGCGGAAAGTTGAAAAATTTCTGTCTTGCCAGAACTCGTAGATGTAGTTATACATACATTATTCCCAATTATACTCTCTTTAATGGCTTCTGCTTGATGTCGCCATAAACTTTCAATTCCCCTTTCATTAAGAAATTGAAGCGAGCGTTTTGATAGCCCAATATCATTCCTACAAACAAATACAGCATCTCGCTTTTCTTCTACTTTTTTATTACAAATATTAAATCCTGAATCCTTTATTATCTTTTCTATATTAATGTTAGATAATTTTGGGCAATAACTTTCCATTTTATTTAGTAATTTTGAATATTAATAAAAATAATCATAATTTATTAATAGAAATATTCTCAAAATTGAGATAATATCATAATCTTAATATTTTAACAAAATTAATAATTTTGCTATATAAATAAATTATTTGGCAACATTTTTAATTATATTTTGGCATTGAATTATTTAGAGAATAGAAAAATAATTAAATTTAATAATATACAATATTATGATAGAATATAGTTTACAAAAAATTGATTGGACTGCAATAAGTGCCATTGCAAGTTTTCTTATGGTTATAGCAACTTTTATAACTCTTATTATTAATCAAAAGCAAGTAAGAAATGCTCAAAGGGCTAAACTAAATTTTAGAATAATGATATATGAAAAATCTTATTATTTAGAAATATACAATTCAGGGAAAGAGAACGCTTACAATATTAGATTAAAAATAAGTGATTCAATATTAGATAAATTCACCAAAGAAGCAAAAGAATGTTTTATTTCAGCTATATCAGCTCCTTTCTTTATAAAATCCAATAATAGCGTATATCTATTTTTAGGAAGTTGTGAGAATATTAATAAGTTATGGAAAAATAAAAAATTCTCAATAATTATAAGAGGCAACTATAATAAATGTTATAAAATAAATGCAAAATTACCTATTGAGCATTTTATCGGCAAAATACACATGATTGTAAGAACTCCAATAGAACACTCATTAAATAGAATTGCTGAAGGTTTAGTTAAACCAAATACAGAGCCAAAGCATAAAGATATACAACATTCATTACATATTATAGCCAATAATATTCAAAAGTAGAATCATTAGCAATAAAATAAAATTCAAAAAATGGGAAAGTGTTTACTATGTCAACTAAATGATGCAAACAAGACTGGATCTCATATCATTCCAAGTTTTTTGATGAAACATATAAATGGAAATGGTAAACGAGACCATGAAATTGGATTTAAAATAGAAAATGGAAATATTGATACCTACTTTGGTAGGGACATATATGAAGAAAAACGCAAAAATATAACAGATAATACCAAGAAACTATATAGTAGAGAAAATTATGATGTTAAAGATTATATCTTTTGTGAGAATTGTGAGAAATACTTTAGTTCATTGGAAAACAAATATGCTACTTCAGTAAATTTACATTTTTTTGAAAACGTAACGACAGAGAACAATAAGGTTTCAGCATCTGATGCATTACTCTTCTGGTGTTCAATAGTATGGAGAGCATCTGTAACAAATCACTTAGGATATAAGTTAAAACCAAAGATAGAAGAAATTTTAAGAATTGCTTTATGTTCAAACAATACGGATAATCTTAATATAAATTATGCATTATATAGGTGTAAAGATTACTCTAAAAATTCCCAAAATGGTACATTGACATGTATGAATATAGACAGCAATCATCTATTTTTAATTGTTAACGATTATGTTCTATTTATGTATTTTGATCTAAAAGAAGATGTAGTTCATAACACCATATTTGGTATACAATATAAATTTAATAAAAGTAATTTAAATAATGGTAAGCAACTAGAAAAAATAGATTGTATACCTTGTGATATGTATTCATTAATATCATACAGAATATTCCATGAAGTAATAAAAGATATGAAGTTACCATATATTTTTAATTATTTATACAATTTAGTAACAGGCAAAGAAATACCAAATAAATTATTAAAAGAAATCTTTGAATTAATGGAAACTAAAAAAATAGGAGATATATATAATATTGAAAATTATATAAAGTGTTTTATAGAAGTACTAAAAAACAATAGGATAATTAAGGAGAATAATGACAATACATACTCAGTTATGTAATTAACTTATAAACAAACTTAAAATTTTGCTTCTCTTATTTATTTAGTAAAGAAATTTTATTATATATTTGCAACCCCAATTGGCACAGTGGTGTTAATTGCACAATGAAATGAACATATACAATGCGGGGCTGACTGGATTTGACAGCGGGCAGAAGTGATATGTAAGCATGCAGAGCCTCCTTAGGTTTGCTCTTTAATCTGAGCCTTTGAAATTATAACTGGCGAGAATAACTACGCTCTTGCTGCCTAATCGAAGTACAGTAGATTGGCTTAATTTCGCTACCAGGTAGTGAAACAAGACATCGCTCGGATGCTGTTGTTCCGAAGCTATCCCCTTAAGCGGTGCTATTATATCGGAAATAGTTTGTGGTGAGCCTTGCACCCCAAATGAAATCTTAAAGGCTAAGGTATATGATTGGTAGCTTTGGTCTTGTCTGTACCCTACAATTTAAGCAAAGATAAGCATGTAGAAAGCCTATTGTTTCCCTGTATGGACGAGGGTTCAATCCCCTCCAGCTCCACAACTATTATAGGAGGTGTATCAAATTTATTTGGTATGCCTCTTTTTCATACATATATATAATATATATTTTATGATATTCTTTAGTATATTTTATATATTTTTGCAAATCTTTTATATCTGCAAAATAGATAGTTTAAGAAAAATAACCACAATTTTAACCAATTAATAATTAACATGAAGAGATTTTTACTTTTGGGAATTTTTATGTCGTTATTGTCATTAATTCCTTTTGAAAATGTTCAGGCACAAGAGGAGCCGATATTGACTTTCGCTTGTGTATCGGACCTACACGCTCAACAAGACTTTATTACAGACCCCAACAACATTCGTATTCGTGAGTCTGCAACAAAAACTCTTAGCAAGATAAAAACTGAAGAGAATGTTGATTTAATAGTTCTTGGAGGAGACTACACAAGTAACAACACAATTCCCCAGTCAAGTTGGCAAGTAACAAAAGATTTGCTAATTGAGGCTTCACGTGGAGCATTTAACGGCACAAAAACTCCTGTTATCTATGTTAATGGTAACCACGAGTATGAGGTTGCAAACTACGATGCTATTCCTAAACCTTACAATGCTGGAGACTACTATGATGTTCCAATGAAAACTGATATTGGTGCGTTGTCTGCTGAGGATTGTTTCTATGAAACAGCAATAAACGGAACTGGCGAGGGATTTGAACTTTTGGCTGCATATCACTATGTGGTAAATGGTTTTGACTTTGTTGTATTGAATGGAGGTAAATACCTATTTGAAACTGCTTCATCATACGCATACTCGGTTGAGTCTGTGGATTGGGTTGCCAACAAACTTGAGGAGATTTATGCAACAGACAAAGACAAAACTGTATTCTTCCTTGTTCACATTCCATTCTCTGACTCAAACAGATTAAGTAACAAAAACAAAGGTATGGACCGATACTCTTCAACTACACCTGAATTTGCTGTAAAGTTGAAGAATACATTAGCGAAATATCCTAATCTTATAATGTTGTATGGTCACGACCACGGAAGTGACTCGGCATATATCCGCACTTCAACAGATGAGCGTGTTACAGTATATGGTACTGATGGTAATAAATGGACTGGTACAAGTTCAGGTGGTACTGACTCAAGCACATCTACACCTCTTTACTCTATTCAAAATTACACCACTTCAAAATATTTGGGATACAACACATATAACCTTGCTACTACCGATACTCAATCATCGGATGCAACTATTACTCCTTCAACTGTAACAAGTGGGGCTTTTGTGTTCCATTTATCAAATGCCACAACTGATGATACTGGTCTTCAATCGTATGTTCACTGTGGTTCTAATGGTCGTTTCTCTGGTAATACCGATAACACTGCAAGCAGTCAGCAAATTCGTATATTTGAGGTGGCCGACCCAACTGCTTCAAATATTACTGCTACTCAAGTAACTTCAATTACAAGTGGAAAAACTTACTTGATGGTTGCAGAAAAGAGTGGTTTATATTATGCTTTAACTGATGAGTTATATTCAGGAAACAGTTCAAGCCAACGTATGATTGGTACTCAAGTAACTATATCTAACTCTACTATTACATATAGTGGTGATGCTGATATAATGTGGACTTTTGTTGACAAGAGCGTTGAGACTGAAGAGCCTGATGCTACTTCTGTTGAGAAGAGTTTCTTCTCTGCTTTTATGGGATCGATGCGTTACTACGATAACTCATTTGAAAATGGGCAATTGGCCGACCGTCGTATTATACAAGCCCTAATGGTATATGTATATGCTGACCGTGTTGAGTTGAAGATGAAAAACTACGGAGATGATTCTGGTGATGCTTATGCTAATGGAATTACCGTTAAAAAGGATTTAACTCCATACATCTCATATCGTACTGTAACTCATTCTGAAGAGACTGTAACTGTTGCTCCTACTATCACTTCGGAAGGTGGTAACGTGGCTACTGGCTCTGAGGTTACTGTAAATGTTAATGCTCCTGAATGGCACAACTTATATTATACTATTAATGGAGAGGAGCCAACTGAGGAGTCGGAAAAAGCAGTTAACGGGCAAATTAAATTTACTCCTAACACTGCAGGAGATTACGAAATTAAAGTGGCAGCACAAGAGGGTATAAGATTATTGAGTGCTTCAACTTCGGTTACTTTTACTGCAACTGGAGATATAACTCCTGAGAATGAATTCCCTGAAGGATATTGCGATATAACCTCTAAAACAAATGAGAGTTGTGAGGTAAGTAATGTTGACAATGTTCACTCTCATTCATTACAAGGTTTAACTATTTCTGTTGCTGGTAGTGAGGTTCTTACTCAAAGTGCAACTACAACTACTTTTAACCGCTTGCAAGATAGCAAACAATTTAGTGCTGCTCAAGGAGAAGAGATTACTTTCTCATTTACTAATGGAGCATGGAGCAAAAATGTTTGGATTGGTTTTGACTGGAATCGTGATGGTGATTTTGAAGATGTAAGAGCAGTTTATGCTGGTGAAGGTCGTGTTGGAGGAAACGAAGATGAGGGTTCTATCACAATTGCTGTTCCTTCAAATGCCGCATTAGGACTTTCAATGGTTCGTATAATCTCTGATGGTGTAGATTGTGCGACATCTTGGAGTGAGGAGACTCCTATGTGTGGTACTCACGGAACTGGTGTTATTGGTTACGCTGGTTCAATGCACAACTTTGGTATTAATGTTACAGAGGGTTCTCAAGCACAAACATATTCAATTACTACAAGCGTAAATAATGCAGAATATGGTACTGCTACTGTATCGGCTACTGATGTTGTTGCAGGAACTGCAGTAACATTCACTGCTGAGGCTGCCGAAGGTTATGAGTTTATTGGCTGGACTAAAGATGGTTCTACTGTTTCAACTATGAACCCATACACTATTAATGTAACAGAGGATTTAGAATTGGTTGCTAATTTTGAAGTTGCAGAAGAGAGATCGGCTCAAATTGAGATTGCTGATATAACAACTAACTTCTCGGCTTATCAAACATACTATGTTACAAATCTTATTGACGGAAGCTATACATCTAAATTCTGGTCTGATGGTCCTCAATACATTGATAAATATATAATGGTTGACTTGGGCAACCTATACAATGTTGATGAGATTGCTTTATACTTTGCTGATGGCGACCAACCAACAGGTGCAACTATTGAAACTTCGTTAAACGGTGCAGATGGTTCTTGGAGTTCTGTTGCTACTTTTACAAAATCAAATATTTCAAATGTTACAGAAGGTTCTTCAAATGTTAAACGCTATATCTGTAACGCAGAAGGTGCAGAGGCTCGTTATGTTCGTTTGAGAATAACCACAAACGATACTCAATTCTGGTTCCAAATGACAGAGTTTAAGGTATTTGGTAAAGAGGCCGATCCCGTTGCAGAGCGTACTATTACAGTAGTTGCAAATCCTGCCGAAGGTGGTACAGTTACTGCTAACGATGTTGTTGGTGGCGTTACTGCCGAAGGTCAAATAACACTTATTGCAACCCCTAATGCAAACTATGAGTTTGTAAATTGGACAGATGAAGAGGGCAACGAAGTTTCATCATCTGCTACATACGTTGATAACGTAGAGGGAGATAAAACTTTCTATGCAAACTTTGACTTGATGATGTATTGTAAACCTAATCACACAACTCAGGGTACCTCTACTAATTATGTTGGACAAATTGTTACTCTTACAACAGAGGGTGCTTCTGTTGATGCTAACTGGACTAACCCTGCAGGTGATGCTAATGTTAATGGTTATACTAAACGAGTTAAGAACTTGTTTACTACATTTGCAGGACAAACTGTTACATTGAATATTACAGACAAAAATACTGTTTGGGGTTGGACTCGTATATTTGTTGACTTAAACGGAGACTACACTCTTGATGAATCAGAGATTATATATGCTGATGCTGAGCGTAATCGTACAACTCCTATATCACAAGAGTTTACAATCTCGGCTGATGCTCCTAAAGGTGAGTATTTGATGCGTGTATTATACACAGGAGGAAATGATAATAATAAAGGTGCTTGTGATTCATATTCTGAAGGTGGATACTTTGACTTTATGTTTAACGTAGGCGATGCTCCTCCAACATATACTGTAACTGCAACAGCAGCAGAGGGAGGAACAGCAACTGCATCACCCGAGAACGTATTTGAGAACAAGACATCAACACTTACTGCTACTGCTGACGACTCTCATATTTTTGCTTACTGGTCAAAAGACGGAGAGCAAGTAAGCACTGAAAACCCATTTGTGGTAACAGTAACTGAAGATGTTGAGTATGTTGCAAACTTTGATTTGGCACACATAGTAACCATTGAGCAAGTTGAAGGGGGTACTATTACTGTAAAACAAGGTGACAACACTGTTGCAAGTGGTAGCAAAATTAAAGATGGAGAGGAGATTACAATCACAGTAAAAGAGAGTACAGGAAATCAACTTTACGAACTACTTGTTAATGGAACTAATGTTTATGGTGAATATATCACAAACCATAGTTACACAACAACTGTAACATCGGCTACTACAATTACTGCAGTATATGGCGAACCTATCTGTAAATTGACATACGAAGTAGAAGGTGGTGGTGGATATATTGAAGTTTGGTCATCTGACTCATACGATGAAGAGGCAGAACAAAATGGAACTCTTGAATTACCATTGACACCTATGGGGGTTCAATATAATCAAAATGATATTCTTGAGTACGAATCTTATATTTATATATTCCTTTATGTTAGTTATGATGCATATTTATATGAAGTTGAAATAAATGGCGAAGTAATTGATCTTGACGAAAATTATAATATATATGGAGATATTGACTGGGTAGTTACAGGACCTGTTCATATAAAAGCCTTAATACCAATTCAAGGAGGAGTTGAAGATAGTGAATTAGAATCTAACTCAATATATGCGGTTGAAGATGGTATCTGCGTTGAGGCAGATGATGATGCACAAGTTGAGGTATATTCAACAACCGGTGTTATGCTTGTAAATAAAACTATTTCAGGTAAAACAACTATTGAAATGAGCAAAGGCATTTACATTGTAAAAGTTGGCTCAACTGTAAACAAAGTTGTTGTTAAGTAAGGAAACTTAATAAGTTAATAATTTGAGAGACCGATTTCGTTATGAAGTCGGTCTCTTTTTTGTTAATTATGTCTTGTTTTAGCATATAACATATAGTATTATTGCAATATAAAAGATATTAAAATATGAGCCATTACGATAACGACTACCATGATGATATGTATGACAGATACAAACTCACAGGAAAGGGTGCTGAGAGCATACAAATAGTATGTGACCAAATATAAAATTGAGAGTAACGATGGAGGTTTCACGTTATCACACCCCGACACCAAGATCAGTATTATTTAATAGCACCTCAAATTTAGGATTATCTTTTAATGAGGGATATACCTCAGATATAAACCAAGAGGCAAGTTCTTGGTTACGTTGTTCTGCTGTTGTGTTATTACAGAAGAGGTTTATACTTGCATACTCAAAGTATTTATCGGCGAGGGCGATATCATTTAATATTCGCTCTTTTGTATCGTTTGTAGTGCAACATAAAAGGCATACTCCATTAAAATATTTTGCTATATCTGCTGGTGTTATATGTGATGGTATTCCTTTGTTCCATTGCTGGCGAAGAGTTGTATCAAATGTTTCTACTCCACATCGGAATTTTACTTGTGTCGGATAGAATTGCTGTGCAAACTCTTTCAATTTGTTATGGTATAGATAGTGGGCTTCGAACCATAGGGTATGTATGTTTTTTTCTTTTACTATCCGTTTTATATGTTCTATGGTTTGTGTATCGAGTTCGGGTGCAGAGCCTGAGTTTATTATATCTAATACTCCGTATTTGCCTGTTACTTGCTGTAATATGGGACGGTTAATGGTGTAAGGATTTATTGATGTATCGGTATGATAATCGCAAAAGGTGCATTTTTTCCATACACATCCCCTACCCTGCAACAATATAAATTCTCGTGGCAGTTTTGTTTCTATTACTGAATAGCGTTGCATTATCGGCGTAGGTATAGTTTGTTTATATAACTTATGGCCGCATACGCCATTGGTGTTGCAAATATTGCTTCGATGAATAGTTTTAAGAAATATTGTAGTGCTATCATCAAGAGCAGTTCTCTTGTGGTTACCTCTCCCAAGAATGCTATGAGTACGAATGGTACTGAGTCAAATAGATATGCTATTGCAGAACTTCCTATTGTTCGCATCCATAGATAACGCCCCTTTGTCCACTTTTTTATTCGCTCCATAAACCAAGCATTTGAGAGTTCGCCACACAAGAAGCCAACGAGTGATGCTAATACTATTCGTGGAACATATGAGAATATATGGTTATAGGCATTTGTGGTCTCTTGTAGATGAGTGGGTGCTGGTAACCACACTCCTATTTGGGTACACACCACCATAATGATATTACAAAAGAATGTCATCCATATTACACGCTTGGCTGTACGATACCCCCATATTTCGGTTAGCACATCGCCTAACATATATGCGAGTGGAAAGGTTATTGTTCCTGCATCAAAGTAGAATAGGTCTGCTATACCTATTACTTTTACTGCCATAATGTTTGATACGAGATAGAGTGTTACAAAGAGTGCTGTAACTATTATTAATGGCATTGTTCTGCCACTTATGTCATCTCGGTTTTTTAAAGGGTTGTCCGATACCTTGTTCATTTTAATTTAATGAGGAATTAGGAATTAGGGATTAGGAATTGTTTATATTATTTAGATAATCCCTAATTTTTAATTTATATTAAGTTGCTCGTTTAATTAATAATATCATTTTTATTGAGAGATCGAAAAATACTATTGCTCCACTTGCATTACGCGATATGTCACTCTCGGCTCTTCCCAACTCTTCCATTATCTGTATTACGTTCTTCTCGTTTATGAATGGGGCAAAACGTGTTGAGAAGTTTCGCTCTTCGGGCGTTAAATATATGATTGATGGTATGCGAGTATTATATATATAGTTCTCGCGTATCATCCTCTGACAATATTGCAAAAAACGTTTTTCTGCCTCACGTCCAAGTTTTGAAACCTCTTCGCTCCAGATTTTCATCTCCTTTATTTTACGTGCATATGCTAAACGCATCATCTGTACAAAGAAATCAAAGAATTGTTTATTCTCGCCTGTTTGCTTCATCAACTCCAATGCTCGGCGATAACTTCCTGATGATAATCGGGTAACTGCATCAGCGGCTTCGGCATCTACAGAAAATCTCTCTTGCAAGGTTTGCGATATAAGGTTGTGTGGCAATCCTTTAAAGTGTATTGGTTGCGTACGCGACAAGATTGTTGTCAACAGTTTATCAGGGCGGTTTGATACAAGTAAGAAAATTGTTTTTTCGTATGGCTCCTCTAATATCTTTAAGAGTTTGTTTGAACACTGCTCATTCATCAACTCGGGCAACCATATTATCATTACTTTGTACTCCGACTCAAAACTTTTATATGAGAGTTTTCGTATTATCTGTTGACTTTCATCTACATATATCTGAGGTTGTGAGTTTTCAGCCTTTATCTCTTCTAACCATCCCTCAATAGAGATATATTTTGTTTCAGAGACCATCCTACGCCACTCCTTTATATAGTCGTCGGATATTGCTCGTTTGGGTGATGATGTTTTATATATTGGAAATACATAGTGGATATCGGGGTGCATCATTGAGGTTATTTGTCGGCACGATGGACACTCACCACAAGCATCTGTATCGCCTGGTTTACGTCCTGTACAATTTAGATAACGTGCATAGGCTATTGCCATTGCAAATTTACCCACTCCATCGGGACCACAGAAGAGTTGAGCATGAGGTATTTTATTCTCTGCTACCGATTGCAACAAATGTTGCTTTATCTCCTCGTGTCCTATTATATCCTTAAAAAACATCTATTTGATTTTAATATACTGCTTTTGCTACTTGTGCCACACTCTCAGTTGCCATTAACGAATAGAAGTGTATGCTTGGTACTCCTTTTGCCTTTAACTCTTTTGCCTGCATTGTACACCACTCAACTCCTACTTGTTTTGCTGCTACATCATCTTTGCATTTTGCTAACTCTTCGGCTAATGCATCGGGCAAATCAACATGGAATACCTTTGGCAATACATTCAACTGACTTGCAAATACTATGGGTTTTATTCCTGGAATGATTGGCACTGTTATTCCTATTGCTCGGCAACGCTCAACAAACTCAAAGTATTTTGAGTTATCAAAGAACATTTGTGTTACAACATAGTCGGCTCCATTATCAACCTTATCTTTTAGACGTTTAAGGTCTTGATCAATGTTAGGTGCTTCATCGTGTTTTTCGGGGTAACCTGCAACTCCGTACGAGAAAGGTGTATTTATTACCGCCTGTGAGCCATCTATAAAGAACCCTTTATTAAAATCGTTTACCTGACTTTGTAACTCTATTGCGTGAGAGTGTCCGTCTGGCTCAGGAATGAAACGTGCTTCGTGTTTTGCCTTATCGCCACGTAACAATAGTAAGTTGTGTATTCCTAAGAAGTTTAGGTCAATTAACGAATACTCTATTTCTGCTTTTGAGAATCCACTACATATTATATGTGGTACTGCTGTAATATCGTACTTGTGTTGGATGGCCGCAGCAAGGGCTACTGTTCCAGGACGTGTGCGAACTGCTATTCTCTGAAACAAACCTCCTTCAGCCTCCTTATAAATATACTCACTACGATGAGTAGTTATATTGATATATTTGGGATTAAATTCACGAAGTCGGTCAATTGTTTTAAACACTTTCTCAATTCCGTTACCTTTTAATGGTGGTAACACTTCAAACGAGAATGTTGTTTGTGGACTATTCGTGATTAACTCTGTAACCTTCATCTTTAATTATTTTATATTACGCAAAAATAATATTTTTAATTGAATGTATATAGTTAGGCAGGATATTTAGTTTAAAAATATTAGATATTTTTTGTAATTTTGGTGTTTGTATAACTATTTTGACATTTAATATACAAAATGAGATTTGAGGATTTAGACCTTGAGCCTGAAGTTCTTGATGGACTTGATGCCATGAACTTTATTGAGGCTACACCTATACAAGAGCAAACTATTCCTGTGGTATTGGAGGGACGTGATATTATTGCGTGCGCTCAAACTGGTACTGGGAAAACTGCTGCATATATTCTACCTCTGTTAAACCTAATTATGAAGCATAAGGTTGAGGGTGACAAGGATGCTGTTAGGGCTATTATTATTGCTCCCACACGCGAATTGGCATCACAAATTGATATGCAGTTTGAAGGGTTTTCGTACTTTATGCCAATTTCTACCCTTTCGGTATCGGGTGGTGGCGACGGCGCTCAATGGGATCAACAACTTAGGGCATTTAACAAAGGGGCGGATGTTATAATTGCTACTCCTGGCAGAATGATTTCGCATTTAATCAATAGCAAAATATCACTTGATAGTGTTGAGTATTTAGTATTGGACGAGGCTGACAGAATGTTGGATATGGGGTTCTATGATGATATTATGAAAATATCAAAATACCTACCCAAGAAACAACAAACTCTGTTATTTTCGGCAACTATGCCTATTAAAATTAGAACATTGGCAAAAAATATACTGAACAATCCTGCTGAAATTAATATTGCAATCTCGAAACCTAACGAGGCTATTAAACAGATGGCATACGTTTGCTATGAGCCTCAAAAGATTGGATTGATTGAACATATATTCTCTACCCCCGTTGAGAGTAAAACCATTATATTTTCATCTTCAAAGATTAAAGTTAAAGACCTTGCTCACCGCCTTAAACGTATGAAATATAATGTAAGGGCTATGCACTCAGACCTTGAACAGAGCGAACGCGATGAGGTGATGCTCGACTTTAAAAATGGGAAAGTTTCAATTCTTGTGGCTACCGATATTGTTTCGAGAGGTATTGATATTACAGACATTGGATTGGTTATTAACTACGATGTTCCGCACGATCCTGAGGATTATATTCACCGTATTGGCAGAACTGCAAGAGCAAATGCCGAGGGAGAAGCTATTACTTTTATTTCAAAAGAGGAACAAGATAAGTTTGGCAAGATTGAGCGTTTTCTTGAACGTGAAGTGGAAAAGATTGCTCTACCCCAAGAGTTAGGCGAAGTGCCTGAATATACTCCATCGGTAGACAAACCCAAAAAGTTTAAGAACTATAAATATAAAGGGAAAAAGAGACCTTTCTTTAAGAGAAAAGGGAAAAGTTGTTAGTTGTCGGCTTAGTAATCTCAACCGCCCTACGGGTAGTTGTTAGATGTTAGTTAACAAACATTCGCTTGTTAAATCTGCCAACAAATATAAATAATTCATAATTTAATGAGAAGAACTGAAAAGTTTTTCTCATTTTTTTTATTTTATTTTTTACTTGTGCCACGTTTTGGCATATACTCCTTACTACTTTTGTATCAAAAAAGAGAACAAAACAGTATTTAAACAATATTTAAAAGTTAATTAAACAGATAAAAAAGGAGGTAATTATGGGAGCGTTATTTGCAATTATAGGAGCGATAGTTGTTCATTGTGTTATTGGCATTATTTGCAAGATGGACTATTAAAAATAGTTGTTAATTGTTAGTTATTTGTTGTTAGTTATGTTTGAAATATTAATCTACATTGGTTTAGCACTCTTATTTTTAGATGCTGTATTAGGTAAAGGAGGAGGTTTATAGTATGGTATTTGCAGCAATTGTAATAGCAGTACTTCTGCTAAATGTATTCGGACAAATTACTGGTGGTGGTGACAGATGGGGGGAGTAATGCTTTAATTAGGAATTAGTACTTTGCTTCGCAACAATTAGGAATTAGGAATTTATATTCTATGGAGAGGATAGCATATTGTTTAAAAAAGAGACGTAAGGAGTTAGGCTTTACAAAGAGTTATGTTGCCGAAAGAGCAGGGATAACTCAAAATAGTATGGTTAATATTGAGCATGGCAAACTATGTTCTGTGAGAAGTCTATTGGCAATATGCGAAGTGCTGAAATTGAGAATTGATATTGTTGCAAATGATTTAAGTAATACTCTAAATAGTAATGTATAGAAATTTATAAAATAAATATATAGGATAGTTATATATATTAAAGTCAAAGTTTAATATTTTTGTTTGCTTTTAATTGTTCTTTTTATCATTTTCTTAAGTTAATAAATAGGTGTTTTGATATATTCTGGTAGTTGTGAAAATGAAACTTTGACTTTAAAACTGCTCTCGAGAGCAGTTTCACAATCTCGGGAATTCCCGAGATTGTTTTTTTTAAGAGAGAGGGGAAAATTGGGCAAAAAAAATACCCCCGATAAGGACGAGGGCAACCTAATGTTTTCACAACGGAAAAATCCTTATTGTAAATTGTAATACTCTTATTTGCGATAATTGTTTCTGATATGTCAAAATTGCGAATAAGCGAATACAATGCTAAACTTGTTTATGCATTGCTGAGCGAAAGCAATTTGGGTATGCCAAAGATACTAATTTGAAAGCAATTCACAACAATGACAACGCAAAAGGATATGAATTTACACAATACTAATAAGGGAGTATACAGCCTGTTGAGGATGAAAAGTTTATGAAGCGTGCTTCGGGTGGTATTCTGGCTGATGGCGTTAACTCTATGATTGCTGGTATTTTCAATTCTTTTCCCAACTCAATTTTTGCTCAAAACAATGGTATGATTCAACTTACTGGTGTTGCAAGCAGATATGTTGGGTATTTTATTGCTGGTATGTTAATAATCTTAGGGTTATTTCCTAACATTGGTTTAATATTTTCTTTGATGCCTGAACCTGTTCTGGGTGGTGCTACTTTACTTATGTTTGGTACTGTTGCTGCGGCTGGTATTCGTATCATTGCTTCGCAAAACATCAATCGTAAGGCTACATTGGTTATTGCTATCAGTTTTAGTTTTGGTCTTAGCGTTGAATTAGTTCCCGAAATTTTATCTCAATTGCCTGAGACTATCCGCAATATATTCTCGTCTTGTATTACTACTGGAGGGTTAGTTGCTATCTTAACAAACGCTTTGATTCATATAAAGGAGGATTAATTTAAGATAGTATATTTCTTATCTTTATTGTTTAGTATAGTATGGGGTATAATTATGTGTTATACCTCATTTTTTATTGTTTGCAAATATTATTTATGCTCGTAATATGGTATGGTCTCTATTTTACGTGTTTTATTATTTTCTTGACTGTATGTATTTTTTTGCTCTTTTAGTTCTCTTTAATTATATCTCCACCCCTACTCTCTATTAAACTTATTTTTATTAAATTTGTGGAGTTGAAAATTGTTTTATTGTTTTTGATTTAATTACGTATGAGATATTATAGTTTTATTGTTGCTTTATTGTTGGCACTTGTGGTGCTTGTTTCGTGTAATAAAGAGAATAATGAGCAAATGACTGATGCTCCTGTTAAGGAGAAGGTTATTAAGTATGGTTTGCCTATTGAGGACTTTATTGTTGTTAGCGATACTTTACGTCAGAACGAGACCTTGACTGATATGCTTATGCGATTGGGATTTTCGGTGAGCGACGTGTATAAGATGACTCAATGTCCTGACTCGGTTTTTAATGCTCGAAAGTTGCGTCCTGGTGAGGTTTGTTCGTTGCTTTGCGATAGGGATTCGTTGGTTACTCCTCGATATTTGGTTTACGAGGAGAATATCAGGGACTACGTGGTGTTTGACCTTATGAATGATTTTAGTGCTACTCGCAAGTGTAATCCTTCGGAGTGGATTGAGGGCGAGGTTGCTGGTGTGGTTAACTCGTCATTGTGGGTTTCGTTGGAGGAGAATGGTACTTCGCCTTTATTGGCAGTGGAGATGTCGCATATCTTTGGTTGGTCGGTCGATTTCTTTGGTATTCAGAATGGTGATGAGTACCGTCTGATTTATGAGGGTGAGTTTGTTGGAGATGCTCCTATGAATAATTTCAGGATTTTGGCGGCTTCGTTTAAGACTGCTGATACTACTATTTATGCTATTCCTTTTGTACAGGATAATGAGGAGTTGTTCTATAATGTTGATGGTAATAGTTTGGAGGGTGCTTTCTTGAAGGCTCCGCTTGACTACTATCG
>JAFQBL010000135.1 GCA_017416695.1 Bacteroidales bacterium
ACAGTATCAGTTTACTCAATAGCAGGAACATTGGTTGCAGAGAAGGTAATCTCAGGCACATCAACAATTGCTCTTGCAAAAGGTGTTTACATTGTAAAAGCAGCAGATAAAGTAACTAAAGTTATTGTGAAATAATCAGGATTTATATACCATTTAAAATTAGTTACTAACCATAATCCAACAGGGGTTGCACCGAAAAAGTGTAACCCCTGTTTTTATTGGGTTAATTAGACCTTATAGTCAATAAATCAATGAATTTCAAAACGGGAACTTCTATTTCCTTTGTCTAATGATTTAAATCTTTAAAGAGTATTTAAGAGTTGCTGATAAAAATTAAGTGTGAAAAATATAAAAAAAAAGAACAATGAGATGATTTTTTTAATAAAAATAGTTATATTTGCCTTGTTATTGGAATTAATTTATTAACCTAAAATAATTAAAGTATGAAGAAAATTTTACTTTTTACTTTGGTATTATCTCTATTAATACCATTTGGTGTAAAAGCACAAGTTGCTGCAGACCAATTACCCACAGGTTATTGTACCATAAATACAAAACTACCTAACTGGGCAGATGCCTGGTCACATGCAATCAGTAATTTTCAAATTGCTGTAAATGGAGAAACCGTAGCATCGCAAGGAGCACCATCTTCAAAGTTTAATAACCTTACAAGTTCTATTGTATTTAATGCTGCACAAGGAGATGAGGTTACTATAACTTTTACAAATGGAGGATGGTCTTACAATGTATGGGCTGGTTTTGACTGGGATAGAGACGGAAACTTTGATGAAGTTATTGCCGCTTATCCTGAGGAGACAGGTCGTGGACAAACTGAATTTACAGAGGATCAAGGAACAATAACCGTAACTGTTCCAGATAATGCTGAGATTGGTAAATCAGTAGTACGTATATTGTCAGATGGACAATGTACTGATGCTTGGGATCCTCTTACAGCACCATTGTGTGGAACTCACGGAGCAGGTGCAATTGGATATGCTGGAGTATATTACGATGTTGCAATCAATGTTGAGGAGGGAGCGTTTACAGGAAATGTATTCACTGTTTCAGCAACAAGTGCCGATGCAACAATGGGAACAGCAGAGGCTTCATCAACAGAGGTAAACGAGGGTAGAACAGTAACCTTGACAGCAACACCTGCTTATGGCTATGGTTTTGTAAATTGGACAGTTGCTGGCGTTGAGGTTTCAACCGAGAACCCATACAAACCAACAATTACAGCAAATACTGACTTTGTTGCTAATTTTGAGGAATTACCTATGTGTACAGTAACAGTTACATCTTCTGATGCGACAAAAGGAAGTGTTGAAACATCTGCTACAAGGGTACCACAAGGAGAGTATGTAACATTGACAGCAACACCACAACCAGGTAATATATTTATAAATTGGTCAGTAAATGGTTCTACTGTTTCAACAGAAAATCCATTTAATGTGCCTATAAATGCAGATACTGAGTTTGTTGCAAACTTTGAGGAGTCTGCAATAGTAATAGGAAAAGAGTATCGCATTAAAGATGTTGCTACAAACCAATACATAACTGCATTTAATACAGATGCTCATGCATCAGGACCTAATGGTGGTGTTGGAACATCTGCCTTTGCAGAAAATGATAATCAAATTATGATTTTTGAGGAGAGCGGAGCAAACTACAAGATAAAAACAAAGAGTGGTTACTATATCTATGCTCAATCATGGAATGTTGATGCATTATCTTCTCAATCAACAGAGTTCAAATTTATTGATAATGGCTCAGGCTATTATATGCAAGTCTACAGCACTAGTGGATATGTTAAGAACGAAAGTGTAGAAGGAACATACTATCTATTTGGTGATGCTGCCATTGGTGCTGCGGCTACTTGGGTATTAGAGCCATTGACTCCGATATATACAATATCTCTTAGTGTAACTCCTGCTAACGGAGGAGAAGCAACAGCATCGTTGTATTCAGTAGAGGAGGGAAGTACTACAACTCTAACAGCAACTCCTGCAGAGGGTTATGAGTTTGTAAACTGGACACTTGGTGGCGTTGAGGTATCAACAGATGCAGTATATACTACAACAGCGGTAACAGCGAATCGTGAGTATGTTGCAAACTTCAAGTTCAAACCAGTAGAGCCACGTACAGTAAAAGTAACATCAAATGACAAGACAAAAGGCTACGCAGTATTTGTTTCTCCACTACCCGAAGGAACAGCAACTGATGTAACAACAGGAGAGATGGTAACTGTTCAAGCATTTGCAAACGGAGCAGACAACTTCTTTGTAAACTGGACAATCAATGAAGTGATAGTAGGAACAGAAGAGACATATACATATATAGGAGAAGAGGCTGCAACAATTCAAGCAAACTTTGCAACCTTATATCCTGTAAACATAGCATCATCGTCAGTAGGAGTAACAAAAGTAAAACAAGGCTCAACCACAATTGAAAGTGGAGATAGAGTGGCAGAGGGTTCAATAATAACAGTTACAGTAGAGGGTTCATCAAATCAATGGGTTAAGGCATTGATGATAAATGGAAAAAATGTATTGCCAAGTTCACAAGAGAAAAAATACACAACACAGGTAACAGTAAATGGCGAAATCAACATTGTTGTAACATACGGAGCACCTGCCATGGTATTGACATACGAATATACAGGAGGTGGTTACATAGAGGTATGGAGCAGCGACTCATTTAACGAGGGTGATAACGATACATATCCAGCACTTCCTGCAGGAGTACAATATGGAATGGAAGATGAGATAGCGGTCGAAGCCGTTTATATCTTTGTGTATCCCCAAGCAGGAGAAGAGTTGTTAGCATTAACAATCAATGGCGAAGATTATGACTTCTCTACAGATATGGAAGAGTATGGAGATATCTACTATGATGTAACCGAGCCACTACACATTGAAGCAAAGTTCTCAGGAGTATGGGATTCAGTTGAGAGTGCAGAGGTAGCAGAGACTACAATCTATGCCGTAGCAGAAGGAGTACAAGTTGAGGTGGCAGAGCCAACAACAGTATCAGTTTACTCAATAGCAGGAACATTGGTTGCAGAGAAGGTAATCTCAGGCACATCAACAATTGCTCTTGCAAAAGGTGTTTACATTGTAAAAGCAGCAGATAAAGTAACTAAGGTTATTGTGAAATAATTAAAAATTAGTTACTAACCATAATCCAATAGGGGTTGCACTGAAAAAGTGTAACCCCTATTTTTTCTCAAATTAGTCTGATTAGCCCAATTAGTCTAATTGAACATTAATATCATACAACAAACTATTAAAACCTTTAATAATTCAATAAAATTGTCTATTTTTGCAAAATGAATATTTTACGTATAAACTATTATATTAACCTTATATTAATTAAATAATTATGAGAAAGATTTTGCTATTTGTAGTTGCATTATTGTTTGTTACAGCAAATATTAATGCAGAGAAGTTGACAGGTACGCTTTCATCAAATATGAATGCGTATAATACCTGGACAGATGAATATCCTTCATCAAATGCAAATGATGGGAATTATTCAACTAAGTTTTGGTCAGATGCATCACAAGAAGTTGGAGACTATGTAACAATGTCTTTGAACGCATCTGCAAGTATCGGAGAGATTAAATTCTATTTTTCTGATGGCGATAAACCTGCTGCAGCAGAAGTAGAAATCTCTACCGACAATTCAGAATGGCAAAGTGTAGCAACTTTTGTTACTTCTGATATAGTGGATGGTGTATATACTTGCAATGCCAATGCTCTTGTAGCACAATATGTAAGATTGAGATTTACACAAGCATCAAGCAATTGGTTTCAATTATGTGAGTTTGAGGTGTATGAGTCGCCAGTAGAACTTGCTCCACGTACAATCAGTGTATCTGTTGCTGATGAAACAATGGGAACTGCATATATAGGAGAAGAGGGAACATTATCAGTATCAGACCAAACAAGTGCTGTTCAAATTACTGCTGTACCAGCAGAAGGATACAAATTTGTTAATTGGACAATAGGAACAGATGAGGTTGCTACAACTGCAACTTTTGTTGATGTAACTGAAGGTGATAAAGCCTATGTTGCAAACTTTGCAGCAAAAGAGGTGTATCAGGTAAGTGTATCTGTTAATGATGAAACAATGGGTACAGCATCAGCAACTAAAACAGGAGATGTTTATGAAGGGGAGTCTGTTACATTTACAGCAACACCTAAAGAGGGATATGTGTTATTAAATTGGACATCTGGAGAAGAGATTGTAAGTGATGAACTATCGTTTACAACAACAATCAGCGAAAGTGTTGAATATAAGGCTAATTTTATGGTGCAACCTACAAAATTGGTTCTTCAAGATGTCTTTGCCAGTTTCCCTGAAAGTAGTTATTATCCTCTTTCAAATCTTATAGATGGAAATATTAACTCAGAGATGTATGTAACGGCAGGTTCAGGAGCAACAGTAACTGTAGAAATAGCAGAGGAATCTGTTGTGGGAGATATAGTATTGTATTTCTATAAATATTCATCATATCAACCCAGCAAAGCCAAAATACAAGTTTCAAGCGACAATGAGACATATATGGATGTTGATGGATGTAGTTTTACAAAAGAAGATTTGGAAGAAGGTGTAATTACCTTAAAAGCAAATGGAGTTCCAGCAAAATATGTGAGAATCTATTTTGAGGAAACTAACTATGTTGATATGTATGAGATTGAGGTATATGAAGCACCTATTCAAATTGCACCACGAGCAATCAGTGTATCTGTTGCAGATGCAACAATGGGAACTGCATATATAGGAGAAGAAGGTACAACCTCTGTTGAAAATCAAACAGGCGTAGTTAAATTGGTAGCAGTTGCAAATAAAGGCTATGAGTTTGTAAACTGGACAGTAGGAACTGAAGTTGTTTCAACAAATGCAATATTTATTGATAAAACCGAAGGAGATAAAGATTATGTGGCAAATTTCGTAGCATTGCCATTATTCAACATAAGCGTATCAGTAAATGATTCTCTTATGGGAAGTGTTACCGCAACTGAAACAGGAG
>JAFQBL010000136.1 GCA_017416695.1 Bacteroidales bacterium
AACCATTTTTTGTATTATTTTTTCTGCTTCTTATTTTTTGTAACGTGCATTTAATCCTTTGATTACTTCTTCGGTTATATCCATTTTTTTTGTTACATGCAATGTTCCTACTTGTGTTAATACTATGTCGTAGGCGTTGCTTAATACTTCATCGATGTAGTTTTGGATTGAGTCGTTTACTCTGATTTGCATTTTTTGTGTGCTTTGCATTGCTTCCAACTCAAGTTTTTGTACATACTCTTGTAGTTTACGCTCGTTGTTTGCAAGTCGTTGTGCCTCTTGTTGTGCTCTGTCGGGGCTTAGGAATGCGTTATTCTCGGTTTTGCGTTGAAACTCTGCTACCTCTTTTTCAAATGCTTTTGTTCGCTCGTTTACGTTTGCTCGCATTGTTTCTTGCATTTGTAGCATTTCGTTATTTAACTCTTGTGCAAGGGTGTAACTTCTTAATAATGAATCGGTGTCAACGTATGCTATTTTTAATACGTTGGTTTGTGTGCTGTCGTTTGGTATTGCTACTCCTCCGTTGCAATCGGCATTTTTACATTGTGTAAATGATACGGCTAATAATAGTGCTGCTATTACTACTGATAGTGTTTTGAAATTTTTCATAAATTTTTTATGTTATTTTTTTGTTATTAATTTTCTCTGTTTTGTTCTGATATTATATCGTTAAGGTTCTTTTTTGCTCGGTCTCTTGCATCGGTTGAGACTGAACAGGTTATTCCTCTATCCTTCATATGCTTGCTTTTGCCTATATGCCCGTTGGGAAATTTTCCGCCTTTCTTAAACAAAATCTTTACCGACATTGCGAATATTGCAAAAATAAGGAGAAGAAATGTAAAAAGCAATACTATATACCACATTTTTATATTATATTTGTGAACTATATTTTTATTTTGTTATTGTATTTTCTAAATGGTATTGCATAAGCCTTATTGCTTATGCGGCTGCAAATATAGCAAAATAAATCATATTAGATGATATTATATATGTGATTATAATTTAAAAAACTATATTTATGAAGATTACTGATTTGAAGCCTCAGGCTATTTGGACTATTTTTGATGAGATTACTAAAGTGCCTCGCCCATCGAAAAAGGAGGAGAAAATTCGCCAATACTTAAAGGATTGGGCTGCGAAAAATAATATTGCGGTTAAAGAGGATGAGACTGGTAATATTCTTATGAGCGTACCTGCTACTCCTGGTTGCGAGAATGCTCCTGTGCTTACTATGCAGGCTCATATGGATATGGTGTGCGAAAAGAATAGCGGTGTTGTATTCGACTTTGAGAATGATGCTATCAAAACTGTTGTTGATGGCGATTGGGTTCGTGCCGAAGGTACTACGCTTGGTGCTGACAACGGTATTGGTATGGCTGGTGCTATGGCTATTCTTATTGATGAGAATATTAAACATGGTCCGTTAGAGGCTCTTTTTACTGTTGATGAGGAGACTGGCTTGACTGGTGCTTTTGCTTTGAAAGAGGGCTTTATGAAGGGTAAATATCTTCTTAACCTTGACTCTGAGGATGAGGGCGAAGTGTTTGTTGGTTGTGCAGGTGGCGTTGATACTATTGCTACTCTTCCCTACTCTACTGAGAAGGCTCCTGATGGTTACCACTTTATTAAAATCTTTGTTGAGGGTTTGCGTGGTGGTCACTCTGGTTGCGATATTCATTTAGGTCTTGGTAACTCTATTAAGATTCTTTCTCGTTTCTTGATGATGTGGATGCGTAAAAATCCTTTACGCCTTGTTAGTTTTGAGGGAGGAAACTTGAGAAATGCTATTCCTCGCGAGGCTTCGGCTGTGGTGGCTGTGAGAAAAGAGGATAAAGAGCCTATTACCGTTGCGTTGAATTTGTTTGCCGCTGAGGTGGCTAACGAACTTAAAGGGGTTGATGACAACTTTAAGATGCGTTGGGAGAGTACTGAGCCTAATGATGTTATTGAACATACTACTGCTCAAAATCTTATTAATGCTTTGAATGGTTGTGTGCAAGGTGTTATGGCTATGAGCCGCGACTTGGAGGGATTGGTTGAGACTTCGACTAATCTTGCTTCGGTGAAAATGCCTGGTGAGAACAAGTTTGTTATTTCTACAAGCCAGAGAAGTAGTGTTGAGTCGGCTAAACATGCTACTGCTTTTAGTGTTGAGAGTATTTTTACTCTTGCTGGTGCTGTGGTTTCTCATAGCGAGGGTTATCCTGGCTGGAAACCTAAAATGGATTCTTCTATTTTAAAAACTACTGTTGATACTTACGAACAACTGTTTGGGGTGAAACCTGCTATTAAGGCTATTCACGCTGGTTTGGAGTGCGGCTTGTTCTTGGAGAAATATCCTTATCTGGAGATGGTTTCGTTTGGTCCTACTCTTAGGGGCGTTCACTCTCCTGATGAGAAGATGCATATTCCTGCAGTTGCAAACTTTTATAAACATTTGGTTGCAGTTATTGAAAAGGTAGCAGAGGAGAAATAGTATGTTAGATCACGAGCCAACTTTAGAGGAGAGGGTTGTGAAGATGCTTCGCACCGTTTATGATCCTGAGATTCCTGTTAATATTTATGATTTAGGCCTTATTTACCTTATTGATTTTGATGAGGAGAATAATCTTAAGGTTGAGATGACTTTTACTGCACCTAACTGCCCTGCCGCTGAATTTATTTTGGAGGACGTGAGAATGAAACTTGAGGGTATTGAGGGGGTTAAGAGTGTTGACCTTCAGGTTGTGTTTGAGCCTGAGTGGAATAAAGATATGATGAGCGAAGAGGCTAAACTTGATTTGGGGTTCTTGTAGGGGGTTGGGAGTTAACAAACATTCGTTTGTTGAACTTGCTCTCGCTCAACAATACACAAATAAATTTTGTATTGTGTTCGCTTACTCGCAACTTTGTTAGTTGTTAGTTTTTAGTTGTTAGGACTAGGATAACTAAGATAACTAAGATTACTAGGATTACTAGGGTTATTATTGGACTAATAAGACTAATTGGACTAATAGGACTAATTACAACCAAGACCTGACAAGTTCTCTAAGGTATTAGTTAATGATGAAGAAAATTTATTTTATTTCGGATTTGCACTTGGGTGCCAAAACGCTTAAATCGCCTCGCGAAACGGAGAAGCGTGTGGTTGAGTGGTTAGACTCGGTTAAGGAGTCGGCTTCGGCTATATATATGCTCGGCGATATTCTGGACTACTGGTTTGAGTATCGTTGCGTGGTGCCTCGCGGTTTTACTCGTTTCTTTGGTAAGATTGCGGAACTTACTGATAGGGGCGTTGAGGTGCATTGGTTTATTGGTAATCACGATATTTGGATTTTTGATTATCTGCCTTCGGAACTTGGTATTACTCTTCACCGAGAGTCGGTTATTACAGAGTTGTGCGGTAAACGTTTTTACTTGGGACATGGCGATGGTGAGGGTAAACGCTCGTTTGGCTTTTTGTTTATTCGCTGGTTGTTCCGCAACAGGGTGTGCCAGAAACTTTATTCGGCTATTCATCCTCGCTGGAGTGTTCCGTTTGCTCATGGGTGGTCGTCAAACAGCAGAAAGGCTGGTTGCGAGACTACTAAGTTTGGCAACGATGATAATAATCCGCTTGTGGTATGGGCTACGGAGTTTAATTGTAAAGCGAAAGAGAAAATAGACTTCTTTGTTTTTGGCCATCAGCACCTTCTTTTTAATCGCCCTATTGAAAGCGGCGGCGAGATTGTTCTTATTGGCGACTGGATTTCGCACTTGTCTTTTGCTGAGTTTGACGGCAATGATATTTTGCTAAAGTACTTTAAATAGTTTGTTTTTTCTTTTGATATGTGAAACAAAAAAAATAGTAGCGAGAATATTCTCACTACTATTTTTTTGCTGTTTTGTGTGTTTGTTAGAATTTGTATGATCCTCCTATTCCCCATACAAAGCGTGAGCCGTGTTTGTGTACTAATTGTCCTTTTACTTCGGTGAATACTGCCCATGAGTCGTTGATGTCGTACTGTGCTCCTCCTCCTATGTTCATACCTACGCATGTTGAGTTTGATTTTTTGATTTCGGGTACGTGGTATCCTAATAGTGTGAATCCTGCTAATGGATATACTCTAAATACTTTTCCAAAGAAGAATTGATAGTGTGCGTCAACGTTTATATCCCATGTTGCTATTCCTTCGGTTTGAAATCCGTAATCAAACGATGCTGCCAAACGCCATGGATCTGTTATGCTGTATGAGAATTTTGCGCCTAATCCTGGATTGCATATTCCTTGTCCTGCTCCTACTGTAAATTGTGCTCCTGCTGTCATCTCTCCTTTTTGCGCAAATCCTACCATTGCAAATGCACATAATACTAATGTTAATAGTACTTTCTTCATAATGATTTAAGTTTAATGTTTGTTATTAATGTGGGGTGCTTCTGCCCCTCGTTTCTGATGCAAAGGTAATCAAAAAAAAGGGTTTGGATAATTAAAAAATAAAAATTTATTAAATTATGAAATTTGTGTAGTTTTTTGTTTATTTATTATTATTTTCGCAGTGTAGAAACATTCACTATTGTTTGTGTGTTCTACTTAATAATTGATTTTTATAACTTTTTTAAAAACTAAACGTATATGGAACTTAAAGGAAGTAAAACTGAACAAAATCTTATGACCGCTTTTGCTGGTGAATCACAGGCTCGTAACAAATATACTTACTACGCTTCTAAGGCTAAAAAAGAGGGTTTTGTACAAATTGCGGAACTATTTGAGGCTACTGCCAATAACGAAAAAGAGCATGCTAAAATATGGTTTAAACTTTTGCATGGTGGTATTGCTGATACTGCTACCAACTTGGCAGACGCTGCTGCTGGTGAGCATTATGAGTGGACTGATATGTATGCTACTTTTGCTAAAGAGGCAAGAGAAGAGGGGTTTGACCACATTGCTTTTTTGTTTGAGGGTGTTGCTAAAATTGAGAAGGAGCATGAGGAGCGTTATCGTAAATTGTTGGATAATGTTGAGAAAAAGATTGTTTTCTCTCGCGATGGCGACTGTATCTGGGAGTGCGGTAACTGTGGTCATATTGTTATTGGCAAAGAGGCTCCCGAAATGTGTCCTATTTGCGACCACCCAAAGGCTCACTTCAGATTAAAGGCTAATAACTATTAATTACCTTTGTTGTTAAAAACTGCAATAAATAAAAGAAAGGTCAGAGACGCTTCTCTGACCTTTCTTCACAAGTAATGTTTTTTTTATAAAATGGGATTCCTTCTTTTAGAACTCTGCGTTACGGGGTGTTCGTGGGAATGGTATTACGTCGCGGATGTTACTCATTCCTGTTACAAACAATAGCAGACGTTCAAATCCTAATCCAAAGCCTGAGTGGGGCGCTGTTCCAAATCGACGGGTGTCTAAGTACCACCATATATCTTTTTCGGGTACTCCCATCTCGTTTGCTCGTTTTGCAAGTTTTTCGTAACTCTCCTCACGTTGTGAGCCTCCTATGATCTCTCCAATTTTTGGGAAGAGAATGTCCATTGCTCGTACTGTCTTGCCGTCGTCGTTCTGCTTCATATAGAACGATTTTATCTCTTTTGGATAGTCGGTAAGGATTACTGGGCGTTTGAAATACTCTTCTACAAGATATCGCTCATGCTCGGCTGCAAGGTCTGCTCCCCAAAATACTGGAAATTCAAATTTCTTGCCTTTTGCTACTGCCTCCTCTAATATTGATATTCCCTCAGTGTATGTTAGTCGTTTAAACTCTACGTCTATTACTGAACGAAGACGTGCAAGTAACTCTTTGTCAAACATATCGTTTAGGAATTGCAAATCATCGGCACAGTTGTCTAATGCCCAACGTACGCAATATTTTATGAAGTCTTCTGCTAACTCCATATTGTCTTCTATCTCGTTGAAGGCTACCTCTGGCTCTATCATCCAGAACTCTGCCAAGTGACGTGGTGTGTTTGAGTTCTCTGCTCGGAATGTGGGACCAAATGTATATACTGCTCCAAGTGCCATGGCTGCCAACTCTGCTTCTAATTGTCCTGATACGGTTAGCGATGCTTGACGGCCAAAGAAGTCGTTGTCGTAGATTATTGATCCATTCTCATCCTTCTTTAAATCGTAGAGATTCATTGTTGTTACCTGAAACATTTGTCCTGCTCCTTCACAGTCTGATGCTGTTATCAATGGTGTGTGAAAGTAGTAAAAGCCTCTCTCGTGAAAGAAGTTGTGTATTGCCATTGCCATATTGTGGCGTATGCGGAATACTGCTCCAAAGGTATTGGTTCGTGGACGTAGGTGTGCTACCTCACGCAAATACTCCATAGAGTGCCCCTTCTTTTGTAGTGGATATGTTTGTGGATCGGCTGTTCCGTAAACTTCTATCTCTTTGCATTGAATCTCTATCTCTTGTCCTCCGCCTTGCGATGCTACCAATTCGCCTACTACCGACAAACATGCTCCTGTTGTGATAGTCTTCATCTGCTCCTCATCGGCTGTTGCAAGGTCAACCACTATTTGTATGTTTTTTATGGTTGTTCCGTCGTTAAGTGCTATGAACGCAACTTGCTTGTTTCCGCGTTTTGTTCTTACCCAACCTTTTACGTTTACCTCTTCGCCTATTGGCTTTTGTGTAAAAAGGTCTGCTATTCTAATTCTTTTCATATTTTTTGTTTTATATATTTCTCTTGTGGTTATTAAACTACTCAAATGCTCCCATATGCAACATATTTACCTCCTCTTTTGTAAGATAACGCCAACGTCCTCGAGGTAGGTCTTTTTTTGTTAGTCCTGCAAAATATACTCGGTCGAGTTTTTTTACTTTGTATCCCAACGACTCAAATATGCGACGTATGATTCGGTTACGCCCTGAGTGTATCTCTATTCCTATCTGGTCTTTGTCTGTTTCTGTGGCATAACTTATGGCATCGGCATGTATTGGTCCGTCGCTCAACTCTATGCCATCGGCTATGCGTTGCATATCTTCTTCGGTTACATCTTTATCGGTACATACGTAATAGATTTTTTTCTTTACATATTGTGGGTGCGTTAACTTTGATGCTAACTCTCCGTCGTTTGTTAACAGAAGGACTCCTGTTGTATTGCGGTCGAGACGCCCTACTGGGAATATTCTCTCAGGACAAGCCTTGCTGATTATATCCATTACTGTGAGACGTCCTTCGGGATCGCTCATTGTGGTTACACAGTTTTTGGGCTTGTTGAGCAATACATATACTTTATGCTCGGGTGTTACTACTTTGTCTTTTATGGTTACTACATCGCCAAAGAGTATCTTTGTTCCGAGTTCTGTTATCTTTACTCCGTTTACTTTTACTTCGCCTCGCTGTATCATCTCATCGGCCTCTCTGCGTGAACATACGCCTGCTGTTGATAGATATTTGTTCAGACGTATTGGTTCATCGGGGCTGTATGGTGCCTTATATAACAATGGCTCTGGTACTTTATTTGCTTTGGGTTTTGGTGCTGGTCGCCCTTTTTTAGGTGCTGTTGCTCCAAATTTTCCTTCGGCTGGTCGCTCTTTTGATGGGTTGTAGGGCTTACGATACTCTTCGTTTCGTTTGTTGAAACGGTTCTCTCCATATCTTGTTGTTTCGCCAAACGTATTGTTTCTTCGCCACTCTGTTCTTGGTTGACCTTCGCCATATGAGTATCCGTCGCGGCTTCCTCTATGTGCTGTCTTATAAGAACTTTTTTGCTGATCTCCATTGTAGGGTTTGCGATAACCTCTCTCCGAAGTGTAACCTTCAAAACTATCTCGTCTCTCTCCTATTCTTGGACGACGAGATCTCTTTTTTTCTTCCATTAATTTACTGTTTGTTTTTTTATTGGTCTCTGAATTATCATGTTTTATCCGAGAGACATTTTTTTGCTTGTAACTTTTAAAACCTCACGGCTTCTTTTCTTATTTTTGTCTCTTATTTGCTTATATAACAATTTTAGAGACAAAAAGTTCATTTACTTTGCAAAGTTAAAGTTTTTTATGGTAATAAACAATCACTTATATAAAAAAGTTTTTTCGGGACTATTTTGATTAATCTATTTTTTGTAACTTCGCATCATATTAATTTTTACAACTATGGATATTATTAAAGACGGAAAATATGTTGAGGCATGTTATGTGCTTACAGTGGGTGTTGAAGAGGAAGTTATGGAGACTGTTCCTAAAAACCGTCCTCTTTCGTTTATTTTTGGTGCCGACCAAATGTTAGAGGCTTTTGAAAAGAATGTTGCAGGATTAAAGGCTGGGGATAAATTTGACTTCAGAATTGCTTGTGCCGATGCTTTTGGTGAGTATGAGGAACAACGTGTTCAGGAGTTATCGAAAGAGATTTTCTCGCCCAATGGTGAATTTGATGCTGAGAATGTTGTGCCTGGCAAAACTTTTCAAATGATTAACTCTGATGGCGACCGCTTTAACGGCTCGGTTCTGGAGGTGCGCGAGAACACTGTTATAATGGACTTTAACCACCCTCTTGCTGGTGAGGAGTTACACTTTGTTGGCGAGGTGCTTTTGGTTAGAGATGCTACTGAAGAGGAGTTAAATCCTAAACACTCGTGCGGTTGCTGCAGCGGCTGCCATGGTGGCGATTGTGGCGATGGCGATTGCAGTGGTTGCCATTAATTGTTGTTTGTTAAATTAGAAATCAGTAATTAGAAGTTAGAATTTAGTTATTTCTAATTCTATAATCATTCTTATGATATTTATAGCAATTTTTCCTGCTCGATATGCTTCTACTCGTTTCCCTGGTAAACCGTTGGCTGATATGAACGGCAAGCCTATGATACAGAGGGTGTATGAGCAGGTTAAAAAGTGTGTTGACAAGGTTTTTGTTGCAACAGATGATGAACGCATATATGATGCTGTTACTTCGTTTGGTGGTAACGTGGTTATGACTTCTGCCAACCACAAGAGCGGTACGGACCGCTGTGCTGAGGCTTATAACTCTATTGGTGGTGGCGAGGATGTTATTATAAATATTCAAGGTGATGAGCCTTTTATTGCTCCTTCGCAAATTGAGGCTATCATGGGGTGTTTCTTTGATAAATCGGTACAAATTGCCACCCTTGTGAAACCTTTTACTGAAAACGATGGTATTGACGCTCTGATAAATCCCAACTCGCCCAAAGTGGTGCTGGGCGTTGATAATCAGGCTCTATATTTTAGCCGTTCGGTTATCCCCTTTGTGAGAGGCGTGGATATGCAAGAGTGGTTGAAATCTCACACTTTCTACAAGCATATTGGTATGTATGCCTACCGTGCTGAGGTGCTGATGGAGATTACAAAACTGCCTCAGTCGGAGTTGGAAAAGGCGGAATCGTTGGAGCAGTTGCGTTGGCTTGAAAATGGTTACAAGATCAAGGCAGGTGTTACTACTCAGGAGACTATTGGTATTGATACGCCCGATGATATGCAGAAGGCTTTGGTGTTTATGCAGTCAATTAACAGGGAATAAGGTTATTTTGATTGTTAGTACCTCTGTGGCTTATATGGTATTTGCAAGACAAATAAGATGATTGAAATGTTATTTGTCGTGATTTTTTATTTCCTAACTACATAGTTCTATCTTCTTATATTATATGCGTCCTACGGTTAAAGAGTTTGAAGATTTTAAATTTAAATTGCCTTGTTTGATTCCGACTAAACAGGGTATTCCTCTTTACGTTTATGAGTGTGGGGGACTGAATGTTTGTAGGGTGGATATTATCTTTTCTGCTGGTAGTTACCAACAGTGTATGCCTCTTGTTACTGAGGCTGCCACTGAGGCTATGACTGAGGCTTCGGAGAAGAGGAGTTCGGCTACTGTTTCAGAACTTTTTGACTTCTACGGAGGCTTTATTCAAAAAGGGGTATCTACTCACTACACTATATTTACTCTTTACTCTCCTAACAGGACTTTCTATAAATTGCTCCCCCTGTTTTTTGAGGTTATGACTACTCCTCGTTTTAGTAAACGTGATTTGGAGAGATTTAAACAACGCGGTAGCGAGAGTTTGAAGGTGGCTCAAAAAAAGGTGGAGAATATTTCGTACCGCATCTTCAAGGAGAAGTTGTTTGGCTCTCACCCATACGGCGTTACGCCTTGCGTGGAGGATTACAACAAACTTGACATTGACATGATACGCTCATATACAAAAGAGAATTTTGTGGCTGAGAGGTGTATGGTGGTTATGTCGGGCGATGTTAACGAGAAGATGATTGATATTCTGTCGCAAAACATTTTAAGAATTCCTTCGGGTAAGAGTTCTAATTGTAGGCATAAATTTTTATCGCCTCACATGAAGGGTGTTGTGGTTAAAGAGATTGCTAATGTTTTGCAAAGTTCGGTTAGAGCCGGAGCTTTTACTATTAACAGAAATGATGAAAATTATTTAAACCTATATATAGTAAACTCTGCATTGGGTGGCTATTTTGGTAGTAGATTTAATAAAACAATCAGAGAGGAGAAGGGTTATACTTATGGTATAAATTCGTGGTTGATTGGCTTGCCTGATGCGGCATACATCTCTATTTCTACTCACACCGCTTTGCATTTTACCAAACCTCTATTGCAAGAGGTAAAAAACGAGATTGACAGGATTAAATCTTCTCATATAAGTGATGTGGAGTTGCAACAGTTAAAGGGATATATGTTGGGAGACTTTGCAAGAATGTTTGATACTTGTTTTACTCTTGCCGACAACTTTATTGCTCTACTGACTAACAACATTGGGCTCGACTACTTTGACAAACGTATTGATGCAATTAAGTGTATAACCCCTGAAATTTTACTTTCAACTGCTCAAAACTATCTGCCTTGTTATGAGGATTTATGCGTTGTTGTTGCTGGTGGAATGAAATAAGAAATCTAATAATACTTTTTATATGCCCGAAAATATTACCCTATATGAGTTAAACAATATGCTGAGCGTTGCGGTAAACAACGCTTTTCCTAAGCAGTATAAGGTGGCAGCAGAAATTAGCGAGTTGCGTGAAAACAACTCTGGCCATTGCTATATGGAACTTATTGAAAAGGATGATATGGGCAATACCGTTGCTAAGGCTCGGGCTAATATATGGGCTGCTACATATCGTAAGTTACGTCCATTTTTTGAATACTCTACTGGGATATCGCTAACTGCTGGTATAAAGGTTTTAGTAACGGTTAAAGTGGGGTTTGACCCTATATACCACTACTCTCTAACAGTGTGGGATATTGATCCTGCTTATACTGTTGGTGATATGGCTATACGCCGAACTCAGATACTCAACCGCCTTAGCGAAGAGGGGGTGATTGATGATAATAAGAGTCTTACTCTATCGCCTGTGCCTCAAAAGATTGCCGTAATATCTTCGGCAACAGCGGCAGGTTATGGCGACTTTTGCGACCAACTGAAAAATAACTCTTATCAATATAAATTTTATCCTGTTCTTTTTAAAGCACTGATGCAGGGCGAACGCTCGGCTGACAGTGTTATTGAGGCTCTTAACAGAGTGTATGAGAATATTGATAAGTTTGATTGCGTGGTGATAATTCGTGGCGGTGGAGCGACATCGGAACTCAACTGCTTTGATGACTATAATCTTGCTTTGAATATTACCCAATTTCCGCTACCTGTGATTGTGGGTATTGGTCACGAACGCGATACTACTGTTCTGGACTTTGTTGCTTACAAAAGTGTTAAAACACCTACGGCGGTGGCAGAGTATTTGATATCGACTCTTGCCGAAAGCGATGCCTACCTTAACGAACTTAGTGGCGAGATTGTTGAGAGAATTAAAAACCTATTGAGCGAAAATCAATTGGCTTTATCATTGATTGAAAGTAAAATTCCATCGCTTATAACAAGCAAGGTTGAGCGTGAACAGAACAGATTGTCGCAACTGCAAAGCAGAGTGATGATGGAGATTCAGTCGCAAGTAACAAAGGAACAGATAAGGGTTGCTACATTGGGTACCGCTCTCAAAAACCAGATTGAACGTTCTATTGAACGTCAACTCAACAGAGTGGCAAACCTTGAGACAAACATTTCTCTATTGTCGCCCAACAAGATATTAGAACGCGGATACTCAATAGCAGTGAAAGATGGTTTCCTTATCAAGAGTGTGTCAGAGATAAACAGAGGAGACTCCCTTAAACTGATATTTGCCGACGGAGAGGCTGAGACTGAGGTTAAAAAGATTTAGTGATAATTTAAAAACTATATATGGAAGATATTAAAACATACAGCACTGCTGTTGAAGAACTTGAAAAGATTGTTGAGTTGTTGCAAAGTGACAACTGCAAAATTGATGACCTAAAGGCTTACGCCCAACGTAGTGTTGAACTTATCAAGTTTTGCAAAACTCATCTAACTCAAACTGATGAAGAGGTTAAAAAATTACTGGAGGAGTTATAAAAAAAAGTGGTTCTTGTCGGCTAAAAACTGAACTATGTCAAAATTTTTTATCGCTCTTATGCTATTGATGTGGAGTAACTTTTTGTTAGCACAAGAGGGTTACGTGGTAAGGGTATGGCTTTCTGATAAGAGTGAGTGCGGGTACTCTACTGATAATCCGCAAGAGTTTCTGAGCGAGAGGTGTATTGATCGACATAGGAGAGAGCATATAAAGATATGTAAAGAAGATCTGCCTATATCGCAACATTATAAAGATGCTATATTGAATATTGCTCAGCGTGTTGTTACCTATTCAAATTGGCTTAATACGTTGGTGGTGGAGTGCGACAGCAACAATATTGTACAGATTGAGCAACTCCCTTTTGTGAGTAATGTAGAGGTTCTCTCTAAAACAAAGGTTGATAGTGTAGAGTTCAAATCGAACTTCTATAATGCAGGTAATACAAATCTGCACTCTATTTATGGGGTATCGCTCCCAATTGCAAAGAGTGCAAATGTGATAACTTCTCACAAACAGGGTAAGTGGGGTGATGGTGTATTTATAGCGGTACTGGATGCAGGCTTTGGCGGTGTTGACACTCTGAACTGCTGGTTTGACAAGGATAGAATAAAATTTACCTGCGACGTTGTAAACCCTCAGGGTAATATATACCGAGAGAATGATCATGGTACAGCAGTACTATCAATAATGCTCGCAAACAGAGAGGGAGAATATATGGGTGTTGCCCCAAAGAGCGATTACGCTCTTATCCGCACTGAGGATATAAACATTGAGACTCCACACGAAGAGGATATGTTTGTTCGTGGACTGGAGATTGCCGATAGTCTTGGTGTTGATATAGTAAACGTTTCGTTGGGGTATAGTGATTATGAGAATATAACATCTGTATCAACACTCGCCACCGAGATAGCAACACGCAAGGGTATTATAGTTGTAACAAGTTGCGGAAACAGGGATAAAGAGGGTTTTACTCACCCAGCAGATGCAAAAGGTGTTATTGCCGTTGGCGGCGTTGACAGTCGTGGAAGAGTTACCGAATTTACATCAAAGGAGTTTGTGCGTAAGAGGTATAGAGCCCCTAAAGTTTGTGCATTGGCAAGTGATGTTCCCGTTATAACTGGGAATGGCAAGATTATGATTACATATGGTACTTCATTCGCTGCTCCTGCCATATCGGGTGCTGCTGCGGTTAATAAATAATATATAACAAACAACTTCTAAAAAAAGTTCACGAAAAAAGTACTTTTTTTTTCTGACTACCATACTTCATTGATACAAAGCAAAAAGGAGATACGCTTAAAGCATATCTCCTTTTAATATTTTACATTTTAATTATTCTACTACTATTTGTCTAAAATCTGATTAGCAGCATCAGAGGTTTTTACCTTCGCTATAATTCGCTCTATTGTTGCTGTATCGGCATCAATAATGAATGTTTGACGGAGTGTTCCCATATAGGTGCGTCCGTACAGTTTCTTCTCTGCCCACACTCCAAAGAGTTGTTGCAGAGTGGTTTCAGTGTCGGCAATTAGAGGAAACGGCAAAGCGTGTTTGGAAATAAATCCTTGATGCGATTTTGCACTGTCTTTACTCACTCCTATAACTGCATACCCTTTTGATAATAGTTGAGAATATCCATCACGAAGCGAACACGCCTCTGCTGTACACCCCGAAGTGTTATCTTTGGGATAGAAGTAGAGTGCTATCTTTTTTCCTGAGTAGTTGCTTACTCGTACCTCATTGCCCTCCTGGTCTAAGCCCAAGAGGTCAGGTACTTTGTCTCCTATATTCATTATTACAACTCTAAGTCAACGTTAAATAGTTCGTGCCAAGGTAATCCTTGCTCGTTAAGTTCTTTCATAAATGGATCGGGATTGAACTCCTCTACATTCCATACTCCTGGTTTACGCCACTCGCCTTTTAAGAACATTTTTGCTCCAATCATTGCAGGTACTCCTGTTGTGTAACTTACTCCTTGTGCTCCTGTCTCGCGATATGCCTCCTCGTGGCTACAGTTGTTGTAAACATAGTATGTAATCTCTTTTCCCTCTTTGTCAAGTCCTTTAATGCGACAACCAATTGATGTTTGTCCTGTGTAGTTCTCGCCAAGATCTCCTGGATTTGGCAACACTGCTTTTAGGAATTGGATAGGTACAATCTCTACTCCATTGTACATTATTGGCTTAATACTATCCATACCTATGTTTTGTATAACTCGTAGGTGTGTCAAATACTCTTGCCCAAATGTCATCCAGAAGCGTGCACGTTTTATTGTAGGGAAGTTCTTAACCAAACTCTCCAACTCTTCGTGGTACATCAAATATGACTCTCTTGGTCCTACTTCGGGGTAGTTCAAGGGTTGGTGTACCGATAGTGGATCGGTCTCTTTCCACTCTCCATTCTCATAGAATTTACCTCTTTGGGTAATCTCGCGAATATTGATTTCGGGATTGAAGTTTGTTGCAAATGCTTTATGATGGTCTCCTGCGTTGCAATCGACAATATCAAGATATTGTATCTCGCTAAAGTGGTGTTTTGCTGCATATGCTGTATAAACTCCTGTTACTCCTGGATCAAATCCGCATCCAAGAATTGCTGTAAGTCCTGCCTCCTCAAAACGTTGCTTGTATGCCCATTGCCAACTATATTGATATTTAGCCTCATCCAATGGCTCATAGTTTGCTGTATCTAAATAACTAACGCCATACTCCAAACAAGCATCCATAATTGTAAGATCTTGGTATGGAAGTGCTAAGTTCACTACCAATTCGGGTTTAAACTCTTTAAATAGTGCAACCAATTCCGAAACATTGTCGGCATTTACTTGAGCGGTTTGAATCTTAATGTTTTTGATATCATCCGCTATTTTGTCGCATTTGCTTTTGGTGCGGCTTGCCAACATAATATCGGTAAACACATCGGCATTCATTGCCATTTTTTTAACTGCTACGGTGCTGACACCGCCTGCTCCAATAACTAATACTCTTGCCATTGCAATAGGTTTTAAATTTTTGGTTAGTAATTATTTTGTTTTCTCTTATTTGTTATCTGTCATTTCAATCTCCAATGTGCCTCCGTTCATAATATCGGAATAGTTGATGAAGGGCGATACCAACTCCTCGCCATTAAGTTTCATACTCTTAATGTATTTATTTGAACGGGTGTTATTTATTGTTTTAATTATAAATGTTTTATCCTCAGGAAGACGTACTGTTGCCTGGTCAAAGATTGGACGACCAATTGAGAATACTGGGTTTCCTGGTGCAACCTGATATATACCCATACTGTTTAGTATATACCATGCCGACATCTGTCCGCAATCTTCGTTTCCTGCAATACCATCGGGATCTAAACGATATTGCGAGTAGATAATACTATCCAACATTGCTTGTGTTTTTTGAGGCTCTCCAACATAGTTGTATAGGTGTGCAATGTGATGACTTGGCTCATTTCCATGTGCATACAATCCTATTAAACCTGTAATATCTGCCGAAATATCTTCGCCTTGTATTCCATTGGGATTGAAGAACAACGAGTCTAATTGAGTGATGAATTGCTCTTTTCCGCCCATCAACTCAACTAATCCCTCAACATCGTGAGGAACAAACCATGTCCATTGCCATGCAATACCTTCACAGTAGTCGTCATCGCGATGTTTTGATGCGTATGGATTGAAAGGTGTACGCCACTCTCCTTTTGAGTCTTTTCCTCGCATCATCTTTGTTGAGGCATCAAAGTAATTTTGATAATATTTACCCTTTTGAGCAAACTCCGCAGCCTCTTCGTCCTTATCTAAGGCATCGGCAAATACTGAGATACACCAATCGTCATATGCATACTCCAACGCTTTTGCTACCGACTCTCCCTCCTTGTCGCAGGGAACATAACCTAATGCATCTTTATATATTTTTGACACTGGTTGTATGTAGGGGATAAATGCTCGAGGAACAATGATGTTTGAAGTGTCGCCATTTGAAGATTTTATACAACCCTCAAATGCTGCCTCTACATCAAAATCTCTACATCCTTTAATGTAAGCATCTGTAATAACCGAAACAGCATTGTAACCTATCATAGTTCCTGTATAGTTTGATGCCAACTCCCACATAGGCAACAATCCTCCCTCTTTGTATTTCTCAACCAAAGTATTTACAAAGTCGGCATTACGCTCTGGATCAATGATTGTCATCATTGGATGATATGCTCTAAAGGTATCCCAAAGTGAGAATATAGTGTACATTGGACGCTCTGATGTACGTGCAACGTGATCCATTCCTAAATATCGACCGTCAACATCTGATGCCATATTGGGACATAAAGATGTACGATACATTGCGGTATAGAATATCTCTTTATCGGTTTGGTTAGATGTTTGCACATCAACTCTACCTAACACCTCGTTCCACTCATTGCGTGTTGCTTTGCGAGTTGCATCAAAGTCAAAGTTGGGTATCTCTGCCAATAGGTTCTTCTTTGCACCTTCGGTATCAACAAACGATAGTGCAATTTTCAAATATAAAGGAGTATCCTTTTGTGTTTTGAAGTTTAGCAACGCTTTAAGGCGAGGTTTCTCAACGCCCTCTCTTGTAACTGTGTCTTTGATAATTGTATATGTAAAGGGTTGCGAAGTCTCAGCATAGAAATTTATTGCCTGTTCCCATGCCCAACCCTTAGTCTGTTTGCTTCCGCAAATGGCGTTGTCTCCAACAACCTGAATATCAAGAATGTCGTTTCGTTGGTCTCCAAACACCGAAAGACTATAATCCATATCCAAAAGGATGGTTGCACTATCTGTTTCGGGGAATGTGAAACGATATATTGCTGCTCGTTGAGTTGCTGTAAGTTCAGTTAAAATGTTATGTTTCTCCAAAAGTACAGAGTAGTAACCAGGCTCAGCAACCTCTCTCTCATGAGAGAATGGAGAGCAGTAGGGCATCTCTTGTGATTTCTCTCCCTCTTTATCTAACTTTTGGGGAGTACCAATCATAGGCATAATAAGAATATCTCCATAATCGCCACAACCAGTACCGCTTAAATGATTATGTGAGAAACCATTAATTGTAGTATCTGAGTAGTGATAACCTGCACATGCATCCCATTGATACATTCTTGTATCTGGACTTGCCTGTATCATTGGATATGGAGCAACTGCTCCAGGATAGACGTGTCCATGTCCTCCTGTCCCTACAAACGGATTAACGAAAGCCGCATAATCAATCTCTTGTTTTGAACACCCTGCCAATAACAATAGTACAGGAAGTGCCAATTTTAATATTTTCATATCTATTTTTTATTTTCAACAACCAATTAGCCAAATTGTAGTAATTAGACTAATTGGTCTAAGTTACTTCTATTTCTTAATTATTGGTGCTATAATATAAGTGAACGACTCAACTTGAGCATCAGGATAGCACAAATATTGTGGCTCGGGCCATCCTCCCCAACTGTTGTTACCTCCTACACCCATCATCTTGTAATCAACGCAACAATCAACTAAATCACGTGGAGTAATATCGTTTTGGTGTTTGTAGTTGATAGTCTTTTTTGCTGGATCGTTTGAGCCTGTTTCGCCTCCTTGATCTCCTGCTTCATAATCCTCAATGGTATTTTTAAGAGCATTGAATTGAATCAAATCCTCTTGTGCAGTCACCATAATTCCGTTTCCTTTGTCGTTAGACAAAGTAAAGTAACGAACATCTGAACGGTGTCCGTTCTCTTGGGGACGGATATATGGAGTGTACATCTCCTCAGCAGTTGTGCTATATACTCCTACAAACGATGCAGTTTTGCGGTCAGGGTAATTTTCATACTCTCCTCGTCCGTAGTATTTAACATTGTCATACTCTCCGTTAAGTTGCATTCTGATACCTGCACGTGGCATCATAGGCATATCATTCTCTGTAATTGTGTTAACTGTCATTGCCATATATCCTGAAGGATAGATGTTATACTCTATGTCTTGTGCAACACTATCTACCATTGCTTGCGAGAATTTTACTGTAACAATACCATTTTGGTTTGTAACATTATAGTTACTTGCCACACGTGATGCGTTTGATGCTGCCTGCCATACACGAGAGCGTTTTTGCAGTTTCATACCGTAGTCGTTATCGGTTGGGGCTCTCCAGTAGTTAGGGCGTGGTCCGTAACCATCTTTCAACAACTCCTCTCCTGCTACTTTGTACGATGTTATAACTCCTGTTGTCTTGTCAATCTCCATAGCGAATTTTGCTCCTTCAACAACTGTTTTGCCGTTGCTGTCAGCAACCTTCAACACACTACCCTTGACAGGAATATCCAATATAGATTTACCATTTGTAAGTTCAATTTGCTCACATGCCACAACGTGATTTGCAGGAATTAAGCATGTAGCCTCTTTTTGCAAGGCATATACGTTTAAGAAGTACTCAACGCCTTTTGCAAATTTAGGTAGTTTTATTGCAACAGTCTCTGTTGCTTGTGGTGCAGTTGTTAATTTGAATGTTCCTTTGCGAACTACTTTTCCTTCGGCTACAATCTCATAACGGAAGTTGTATGCTGATAGGTCAACAAAGTAGTTCCAGTTCTTAACCTCCAACTTACCACTCTCTGGCATTGAGAATTTTATATTTTGGTAAATCTTCTTCATCTCCTCTGTGTGAGGTTTTGTTGTACGGTCAGGGAAGATAATTCCGTTGATAAGGAAGTTATCATCCGATGGTGTTCCTTTTGGTCCATAGTCACCTCCGTATGCCCAGAACTTACGTCCATTTTCATCAACTTCGGCAAATCCTTGATCAACCCAGTCCCAGATACAACCTCCTTGAAGTATGTCGTACTTCTCAATTATATCCCAATACTCTTTAAAGTTTCCAAGACTGTTACCCATTGCATGAGCATACTCACACATAATCATAGGACGGTCTGCCGATGGATCGTTTGCATATTTCAACAAGTCGGCTGGAGTTGAGTACATAGGACAGAAAATATCTGTGTTCCACTCCATATCGGCACGTTCGTACTGAATGGGGCGAGTGGGATCAAGTTTCTTCATCTCAACGTATGCTTGATAGAAACAATATCCGTTACCTGACTCATTTCCTGGCGACCAGATAATTATTGATGGGTGGTTTTTGTCGCGCTCTACCATCTCAATGTTACGATTTACAATTGCATCGCAATACGATGGATTGTTTCCTATACAGTCGCGTAGGTTATAGAACATTCCGTGCGACTCAACGTTTGCCTCACCAATAACATAAAATCCGTATTTATCACATAGACGGTAGAACAACTCATTTTGTGGATAGTGCGATGTACGTATTGTATTTACATTATAACGTTTCATCAACTCAAAGTCCTTAATCATAAGAGCAGTATCAACATAGTGTCCTGTAAACTCGTTATGCTCATGTATATTTACACCCTTAATCAAAATAGGTTGTCCGTTAACAAGTAGTTGACGATTTTTAATCTCAACTGTGCGGAATCCTATCTTCTCAGAGATAATTTCGGTATTCTCACCCGATGTTAGTTTAATAACAAGTGTGTATAGGTTAGGAGTCTCTGCTGACCAAGATTTAACATTTGCTATCTCAGACACAAACTCAACTCTATCTTTATCTACAACTTTGCCTGGAGACATTCCGCTAAGCACCTCAACTCCATCAGCATCCATTAATCGGTACGATACTTTATAGTTTGCCTCGTTGCTTGTGTGATTTTTAACATCAACCTTTAAAGCAAACTCTCCTGTGGTGTAGTTCTCTTTATCCAACTCTGCTATAACAGTGAAGTCATTAATGCGAGTTTTAGGTTGTGAGTATATATATACATCTCGCTCAATTCCTGATATACGCCAAAAGTCTTGGCACTCCAAATATGAACCATCATTCCAACGGAACACCCTTAAAGTAAGTTGGTTGGGAAGATCTTTTTTAACAAAACGAGTAATATCGTATCGAGCAGGAAGTTTACTATCCTTACTCATTCCCACTTCAACTCCGTTTATGTAGAGATATGCTGCCGACTTAACGCCATCAAACGAAATAAATATTTGACGTCCATCCCAGTCGCTTGGCACTGTGAAAGTTGTACGATAAACTCCTGTTGGATTGAATGTCTCTGGTACGTATGGAGGCTTGGGACCATCCATATATGGAGGATTGTTGCGAGAACAGAACTCCCAACTTGTGTTGGTATAAATTGCTATACCAAAACCTTGACGCTCCCAGTTTCCTGGAACATTAATATCGCTCCACTCTGAATCATCTAATGCTGGAGACATAAAGTCGGCTGGAATTTTATAGGGATTTTCAGAGTATAAGAATTTCCATGTTCCGTTAAGGGATTTGTAATAGGGCGACTCTTTATAATTTCCCTTTACTGCTTGAGTCTCATTTTCAAAAGGGAGAAACGATGCTCGAGCCTCTTCTGTATTTTTTGACACTAAACGGGGATTACTAATCTCCTTATAAAAACCTTTTGCCTCTGCCGACAAACTGAACATAGCACTTGCCACTAATGCAAGAACCAAATAAGCATAACCTCTAAAATTCATAAGTTTCTATATTTTTTATTTTTATTATCTTGTTTATTTGTGAATTATTGTTTCTGCTATCAGGTATATAATTGACAAACAAGGATATATGCAATTAAATTTATTGACATTGCAAGAACACAATTCTCCACTTTACAAAGTTAATGTAAATTGTGGTAAAATGCAATTATTTTGATTGTTAGTTTTCAGTTAATAAGCAACATAAGACAACCAAGATAAATAGGACAACTACAAGAACGATGAAATAGAATTGATATTTGTTTTTCAGGCATCAATAGAACATGTTTTCTTTGATACTCTTTTCTTAGTGCAAAGTAGTTTTGACTTCTCTTTTTTGCTACGATATTTATAGGATACGGCAGACCAACGTACCTACAACTCTTTACTATCTTAAAATACCTCCGCCAATTACGCGATTGCCAATATAGAAGACTGCTGATTGTCCAGGTGCTACGGCAGAGGCTGCATCAGTTAGTGAAACTTTTAATCCATTATCTTCTGGTATTACCGATGATACCTTGTATGGTGTACCTCTATATCTTATTCGCACTACTAAGTTGGGTGAAGAGAGGAGTGCTTCATCAACTATTTTGCACTCAGTAAGGGTTAGTGTAGAAGATAACAGATCTTCCTCTTTACCGAGTTTTACTGTATTTTTTAAGGGGTTTATCTTTATTACGTAGGCTGGGTGTCCGAGTGCTATCTCAAGGCCTTTGCGTTGCCCTATGGTATAGAATGGGTAACCTTTGTGTTGTCCTAAGCGCTTGCCAAGTTTATCTACAAAAAAACCTCCAGAGTATCTTTCATCTATCCCCTCTACATTCTGGCGAAGGAATGTGCGGTAGTCTTTTTCAATGAAACATATCTCCATGCTCTCGCTCTTGTTGGCGCTACTCTCAAAACCACGTTCTCGCATCATCTGCTTAACGTCGCTCTTTATCATTCGCCCAAGCGGAAAGAGTGTTTTGGATAGTTGCTCCTGACTTAATCCCCAAAGGAAGTAGGATTGATCTTTTGTTCCGTCTCCCCCCTCCTCTATAAAGTATTTTCCGTTCTCTTGAATAATATTTACGTAGTGTCCTGTTGCTATCTTAGTGCATCCAAGTTTGTCGGCACACTCAAGAAGTGCTTTCCACTTGAAGTTTGGGTTACACATTACGCATGGGTTGGGTGTTCTGCCTCGCATATACTCATCAATGAACGATGCGATTACTCCCTCTCTGAACTCTTTGCGTATATCTATGATATGGTGCTCTATTCCCAAACGGTTTGCCAATTGTCGGGCATCGGTTATGAAGGGTGGTTCCTCCTCACTACTCCACATATGTAGCGTTGCCCCCACTACTTCGTATCCTTGTTCCTGAAGTAACAGGCACACTGCGGAACTATCTACCCCGCCACTCATTCCTACCAATACTCGTTGTTTATTCATTTTTGAGAATAAAGTATTTTAGATCATTATGAACCTTAAGGGTGTTAAGGTATTGCAAAATATTCTTCTAACTAACAGTTTCTAAAACCCTCTTTTATCGTATGCTGCTTTTAGACGGTCCATTGCCTCCTCCATTACTAGACGGGGTGATGCTGCATTAAATCGCATCCAGCCTTCGCCTCCAGGTCCAAACATATCGCCTGAGTTAAGTGCAAGTCGTGCTTCGTTTACAAAAAAGTCATCTAACTCTTTTTGTGTTGCAAATCCCAACTCCCGACAGTCAAAGAACATCAAAAACGAGGCTTCGGGTTTCATAGCCTTTATCTTTGGCATCTCGGCATTGAGGCGATCGTTTACATAGTCCATATTTGCAAACACATACGACAGCATTTGGTTCAACCACTCTTCGCCTTGATTATATGCTGCTTCGGCTGTTACAAAGGCAAATACATTTCCGCCTGATATATGATTGTTATCAAGATATGGGAATGCACTCTTGCGTATCTCTTCGTTAAATATCAATATTTGCGATGTTACAACTCCTGGCATATTAAAGGTTTTTGATGGTGCCATAAAGGTTATTGAGTTGTTACGTGCCTTCTCACACGATGCCGCAAAGGGCAGATGTCGTGCTGGAGGATAGGTCATATCGGCATGTATCTCATCACTTAAAACGAGTGTACCCTCTTCGGCACATATCTCAGCCATTGTTGTCAACTCTTCGTTACTCCATCGGCGTCCTCCTGGATTGTGAGGATTACAAAGTACAAATATTTTACATCCTTTTATGTCGCGACGCATTGCGTCAAAATCAATACGGTAACGGCCATTCTCTATTATTAGTGAGTTGTGTACTGCTTGACGTCCTGTTGCCGCTATAACATTATGAAATGGATGATACACTGGAGGTTGCACCATCACTTTATCACCTGGATTTGAGAAGTGGTTTATCATCATATAGATACCCGGCACAATGCCCGGTACATGGTGTATCTCCTCTTTTCTTACGGTTAATCCATAACGGCGATCAGCCCAACGAATGAATGATTCAAAGTATCCGTCGTGAGGTTGGGGATAACCTAATATTTCGTGCGACAGTCTCTCTTTGATAACATCGGTTATAAACGAAGGTGTTTTGAAATCCATATCGGCAATCCAAAGTGGAAGCACATCTTCTCTACCCCATAACTCTTTTGTTGAATCGTATTTTACCGACTGTGTACCATGACGGTCAATCATTTCATCAAAATTGTACTTCATATCCTTTTATTTCGTTTAGTTATTATTTTTACTCTTCGTTTTCTATCATCAAATAATCGTTATCTAAGAGTCTCTTCTCCATCTTCGCAGATTTTACACCCGACTCTATAATCTGTTTTGCCGATGTTGCTACACTCTGTCCTCCTGTCAGCATCTTCTTTTTTACATCTGAAAACTTAGTTCCAACAGATTCAAATGCTTTTTCAATATCTTCTACCATTTTAAATAGGTCTCCCAATCTGTTTAGCATATTCTCTGCAGCAACAATTATCTTCTCCTGATTGCGCTGTTGCACTACCTGCGCCCAATAGTTCTCTATCATCTTTAAGAGTGAGAAGAGAGATAGTTCACTTGTAATGATAACTTTTTGGTTGTATGCCTCATACCATAGTTGTGGTTCTGTTTCTCGCATTAGCATTAGTGCATTTTCATTGGGAATAAACATTACCACACAATCAATTGTCTCACGTCGAGAGGCTTTATGATAGTGAGCGTACGACTTTGTTACAATCTCTTTTATGTGACTCTTTATACTTTGTATGTGACGTTTTGCCGCCGCATCACGCTCTTCATCTGTTTTTGCTTCGCACCACTCAAGATAGGCTGTTAGCGATACTTTTGAATCTATTATCAGGTCTTTGTCGGGATAGTGAACTATCACATCGGGAATCATTCGCTTTTGCGTCTCTTCGTGCAGAACAGCATTGCCTTTTTCATCACGAATGGTTACTTGACATTCAAAGTGTTCTCCCTCTTTTAATCCACTATTTTTAAGTATCTCGGTGAGTACTAACTCGCCGTATAACCCTTGTGTTTTTGATTTACCTTTTAGAGCCTCCGCCAATTTTGTTGCCTCATTGCCTATCTCGTTGGTTCGTGCCATCATATCTCTTATGGCGGTGTCTAATGAAGATTTCTGCTCTATGCTCCTCTCTCGGCTATCTTTAATCTCTTTACTAACCTCCTGCATTCCCTCTTTAAGTGACTCTATAAAGGGCGTAAGGCTCTCTTTATTATTGTTGTTGAGTTCTTGCGACTTCTCCTTTAATAGCCTCTCGCTCAACTCCGAGAACTCAAGTTTTAGAGTTTTTATCTGTTCTGAGAACTGTATCTCCTGTTGTTTTAGTCGTTTTGCTATCTCCTCCTCTTTTTGGTTAAGCATCTGACTGGTCGCTTCGTTTTCTGCTTTTAAGGAACTGTTCTCTTTTATCAACGTTTCACGTTCATTAGATACTCTTTGCAACTCTCGCAACTTCTCCTCAAAAAACTCTAACTTTGATTTGCTCTCAGCGTTACTTATCTCAGCCTTGCTTTTCTCTTCACGCAACTGTGATAGTGATTGGCTTAGGCTAACAATCTCCTCCTCTTGTTTTTTTACAAGAGTGTTTTTTGCTTTTACTACAACCAAGAGTAAAAGAGCCATAAGTGCTATTCCTATTCCTAATCCTATTGCTATTTGCATTTTCAGTTATCAGCTGTCAGTTATTGGCTATTTAGGTCATTAGTGCCATTAGAGTCATTTAGGGAACTATCTCCTAAATCTTTTCTATTCTCCCCTCTCTTCAGGAGAGGGGTTGGGGGTGAGGATATTAAATTCCTCTCAATCGTTTTGCGGTTTTTAGAGCCTCGTTACGTATCTTGTCGCTATAAGCATCACTTGCCCACACTTGTTCGCAGAAGGTTGCTAACTCGTTACGTTTGTATGAGTAGTTGAACCATCCGAATGCCTCTATTATTGTAAAGCGGAAATCTTCGTCGCTCTCCTCTTGGAACATTTGTATCAACTTATCTGTTACAGTGTGCAGATTTTTGTTGCGGAAGTTACGCACCATATTTGTTTTCTCTTTTATGGTTGCTTCTGGCAAGTCTAATTCATTCTCTAACAAAGTGTTGTTATAACGATCAAATGAAGCCATTATACGAGCCACCTGTTTCTCTTTGTCATAGTAATTTTTACAGGGGTCTTGTTTTATGAACTCTGCTACAACCTTCTCATGAGGGAACATCTCTACTGCTCCACGTAGTTGAAAATCAACACGTGAACCATTTGCTATACGTGAGAATGCCGATACTAATGCAGGGATAATGCGTTCATCCCCACATTTTCCTGCATATATTGCTCCAAAGCGTTGCACTATCTCATATGAGTCGTTAAGTGCAAGTGTGATTGCCTCAACAAAGTTGTCATCTTTAAAAGTTGTTAACATCATAAAGACTACAAGTCGAACGGTGTTCTCGGGTGATGTTTTGAATACCTCTAATAACTCCTCTGATGTTATTCCTTTGTTTTTAACCAACATCTCCATTGCAAAGCATTTGATTGCGACAGGTGCATTTTTCAACTGTTTTTTCCAGAACTTGTTGTTTTTGTATATTGCCTCGTTTACATCAAACGATATCTCCTCTCCTGGCGCAAAGGCAAATGTTGGATCTCCATATATGTGTGCTCCCAAATAGGGATTGTATTTTACCATATTTCCTACTCGCAATCCGTAACCTAACATTCCAACATGGCGGTCGCACCATTTATCTTGTAACGAGTTTACGCTGTTTGCTATGGTTACTACACACTCGCCCTCCTCAAATATATACTCCTCTGCCATATACGCATCGTGGTTGAATGCTCCATTGAAACATGCATCAAGGAATACAACCTTTGCATTGGGTTGGTATTTGCCAAGATCTGTTATATGAAGGTCTAACTTATCGTTGTATAGAGAATCTTCAAGTATTGATGTGCGTGTAAATATTGAGTCGAGCCAATGTAGGGGTATGTCATATTTTTTTGCCCAACGCTCACGTGCTGCATCAGGATCTTCGCCACCCTCTACCGCTTTACGTATCTTTGAGCGGAAGAAACGGTTTGCCGACTTCAACTCATCTGTTGCATTTTTAGGCAATGGAAATCCGTTTAGATACTCTTCATCAGGGTATCCATGGTGGTGCAATATTGCTAATGAAAGATCTTTGCGTTGCATTTGACACATTAATGGGAATTTACTGAACTCATCATCAAGGTGATCCATAAATACTATTCCGTTTGCTTGACGTTGCAACCATGGAAAGTGTTCGCGATATGCTATTTTTTCATCCATACGAGCAAGGATAGATTCTGAATTGTATCCATGCCCCGCAAAGTAGAATATTTGAGAAAGTGTTTCGTTTTTCTCTTTTTGTGCCACCACTTTTTTGAGGTATGCTTTTAAGCGGTCGTATTTTGTTTTGTCTCCTTTATCGCAAGTTTTAATGCGTCCTGAGTATAACTCGGGAGAACATACTTGTGTTGAGGTTGCTGGTAATGTATAGTAGAAAAGATTGGGTTTCTTCTCATCTTGTGCTATAAACTCAAACTCTAAATCCAAATCATCATAGAAACGATCCGATGGGCATGAACTTCTCTCCATGCGTTTCATTGATTGTTTGGGTTTAAAACCTGACGCAAAGTGTTGTGCATCAAATAACATTGGAACGGGAATATCTCCAATGAATACCATACCCTCAATAGGGGCATCTTTTTGTGTTGCCAAACTCTTTATTTGAGCCTTGATTGAGTCAGGGTTATACCATACATCCTCAACAACGTAAGTTTTTAATCCCTGTTTTTCTATTGATTGAGCATATGCATCAACTTCGGCTTTTGCCTCTTTATAACTCACTTTGTCAATAAAAATTGCAAAACCTTTTTCGGCTGCAATTACTGATGTTGTGCACAATAGTGCAACAATAAACAACACTCTCTTTAAATTTAGCACTTTCATTTTATTAGATTTTTATTTTTAATTTCCTACTCTATTTTTCTTCCAATTTTTAACTAATCAGAAATCTTAAATTACAATTAACAAAGGTAAAAATTATTTTCCATCTTTGCAAATGATTATTGACTATAGTGTTCCGTCTAAAATCATCATAAGGGCAAAGCCTAAGGCAACACCAATGGTGGCAATGTTTGAATGTTTTCCTGATTGTCCCTCTGGGATAATCTCCTCAACTATAACATATAGCATTGCTCCTCCTGCAAAGGCAAGTACTGCAGGAAATATAGGCATTGTTCCATCAATTAATAGCATAGTGATTAGTGCCGATATAGGTTGTACCAACCCTGTTGCAGAGCCCCACAGAAACGATTTGAATTTACTCATTCCCATACTATTGAGTGGTGCCGACACAACGGCTCCCTCTGGGATGTTTTGCAGTGCCATTCCCAACGACAGTGCTATGGCAGAGGCTCCTGTGATCATATCGCCACCCTCCATTGCACCCGAAAGCACTACTCCTATTGCCATACCTTCGGGGATGTGGTGAATAGTTATGGCAAGTATAAGCATTGTGCTTCGTTTTAAACTCGATGGTAATCCCTCAACTGAATCGGAGGAGATATGCAGGTGTGGTGTAATGGTATCCAAGAGAAGCAAGAATCCCATACCTACTAAAAAACCAATGGTGGGCGAGAGCCATGGAATAGCCTCTTTTTCAGCAGCCATCTCCATTGCTGGTTGCATTAACGACCATATTATGGCGGCAAGCATAACTCCTGCAGCAAATCCCAGCATAAGTTTCTGCGAGGGCGAGTTGCTATCGCTCTTTATCATATACACTGTTGCTGCTCCTATAACACATCCTATTATTGGGATTACTAATCCCATCGCAACCAAAATTGTATTGTTACTTGAAAACTCCTCTAACATAATTGATGAATTTAAAATATAGATTTGCTGTATGTGGTGCTAAACTCATTGCAACTACTCCACCAATAACATTACACACAAAATCCCACACATCGCCACTGCGTGTATCAGTCAAGAGTTGTTGTACAACCTCTGTTACTCCTGCCAACAACACTGTAATGGCAAGTACTAAGGAGGTTGCTCGTTTACGGTTTAACCAAATAAAATCAATGTAGAGTGCCGATGCTACACCAAAGTACATTAAAAAATGAATCACCTTATCGGCATGAGGAAACATAAGAAAACTCAGATTGTCGTACTTGTTAGCATCATTAAACGATAGATAGAGAAGCAGAGCAATGGCTATCATACTCAATTTATAACTGTTCACCATCTTTATAACACTCTTTACCATATTGCTGTTTATCACTCTATGTTTAATGAATTTAAAAATTGTGTTGCTAAGATAACTATTTTTGTTGTATCTTCGCAAAAGATTTAGAATTTATAGATGAACAATAACGAAAAAATGGATTGGGGACGTTTGTTATCCTCAAAAAGATTTGGTCTTGAAGATTACGATGATGACAAACATCACAATCGTACTCGCTTTCAACGTGACTATGACCGATTAATATTCTCGGCACCCTTTCGCCGATTACAAAATAAAACTCAGGTATTTCCTTTACCTGGTAGTGTGTTTGTGCATAACCGATTGACACATAGTTTAGAGGTATCAAGTGTAGGACGTTCATTAGGTAGCAATGTTGCTTCGCATATTGAAGAGAACACCACAGATGAGGAGTTGTTACGTAAACTACCTGGAATTCCAGACATTGTGGCTACTGCGTGTTTGGCTCACGATATGGGAAATCCTCCTTTCGGTCACTCTGGCGAAATGGCAATAGGTTCATTCTTCTCTGAGGGTAAAGGTTTGGAGTTAAGAGGTATCATTGGAGACCGACTCTGGTGCGACCTCTCTCATTTTGAAGGAAATGCCAATGCATTCCGTCTATTAACCCACCACTTTAACGGCCGCAGAAAGGGAGGCTTTGCTCTCACATACTCAACTTTGGCATCAATAGTTAAATACCCTTACGAGTCGGCTCTTGCTGGAACAAAGGGCAAATTCGGATTCTTTGTAAGTGAAGAAGAGCATTACAAAAAGGTTGCTACAGAGTTGGGCATCTTAAATAAAGGAGATGGAAAATATGTGAAATATTGCCGCCACCCGTTGGTATATTTGGTTGAGGCTGCCGATGATATTTGTTATCAGATAATGGATATTGAGGACTCGCACAAACTAAAAATCCTTACCACTAACCAAACAAAAGAGTATCTGTTGGCATTTTTTGAGGGTGAAGGATTAGAACATGTGAAGAATATTTTATCAATGGTTGAGGACAAAAATGAGCAGATTGCCTATTTGCGTTCATCTATTGTGGGATTATTGGTTGATGAGTGTTCAAAAGCATTCATTGCTCACGAAGATGAGATATTGCGAGGTGTGTGCACCAAACCTCTTATTGATATGATCTCTGAAACTCCTCGCAAAGCATACGAGGCTTGTTCTGAGATGGCTTACGAAAAGATATATAACTATTCGGGAGTGTTAGATATTGAGTTGGCTGGTAACCAAATCGTCAATATGTTATTGGAGCGTTTGGTTGATGCAGTACTGCACCCCGATAAATCATACTCAAAACTGCTGTTGGCAAAGGTACCTCAGCAGTACGATATGAGAGCAAAAGATATACCATCGCGTATTCAGGCTGTTACCGATTATATTTCGGGTATGACAGATGTTTATGCTTTGGATTTGTATCAAAAATTAAATGGAATGAGTTTGCCGGTAATTTAGTTGTTAGTTATCGGTTACACCGCCCCTATGGGGCAGTTGTTAGTTGTTAGAAGATGAAAGAATTTATATTAACAGAACAAGAGAGCGAACGCACCGTATTGGTGGGTTTGGTTACTCCTCAACAAAATGAGGCAAAAGTTAACGAGTACCTTGATGAACTTGCTTTTCTTGCCGACACTGCTGGGGCAGTGCCAGTAAAAAACTTTATTCAAAAGTTAGACTACCCCAACCCCGTAACCTTTGTGGGTAAAGGTAAGTTGGAGGAGATACGCCAATACGTTGAAGAGAACGAAATTGGTTTGGTAATATTTGATGATGAACTATCACCCAAACAGTTGAAAAATATTGAGGAGGCTCTGAAGGTTAAAATTCTTGACCGTACCTCTTTGATATTAGATATTTTTGCAAAACGTGCACAAACAGCACACGCTAAAACTCAAGTCGAATTGGCTCAGTATCAATATCTGTTACCTCGCTTAACAAGGTTGTGGACACACCTTGAGCGTCAGAGAGGTGGT
>JAFQBL010000137.1 GCA_017416695.1 Bacteroidales bacterium
AATAGGTTTAGATTGTCCTGATGCTGTTGTAATGTTCAAGTATTGGTTTGACATGGTGTTTTGATAGAATGTAACATCAAAGTCAAATTTGTTCTTGAAGAATACTCCATCGAATCCAACCTCGATACCTTCTGTTGTCTCAGGTTTAGGATCGTCAAATGATGCAGGACGTGCTGAAATTGCTCCTGTTAATGGGTTGATTGTTTGTGCATTGTAGTCAGACAATGGAATTGAGTTACCTACTACTGAATATGATGCACGAACCTTCATTTGATTTACGTTACGCAATTTACGTGGAAGCAATTGATCGATAAGTACGTTACCTCCTACTGACCAGTATGCAAATGATTTGTAACCTCCGTCAGTTGTAAATTGTTGGAATGCTTTTGACCAGTCGTTACGGAACGATGCGTCGATGTATGCTTTACCCCAGAATCCTACTTGTGCTGTTGCAAAGATTGCAGTCTCCCAGTTTGTGTTAACTCCTGATGCATTTGCACTCAACAAGATATCTTTTGCGTTACCACTCATGTTGCTACCCAAACTTGGCCATGCCATGTTAGGATAAACGAATGTTGAGTCGGTCCATTTTGTAATAGATGTATTTGAAGATTTAGTTCTCTTGAAACTTGTTCCTAATGTTGCATTGAAAGAGATGTTTTTAAACTCTTTGTTGTATGTTAACAAATAGTCTGAGTAGATGTCTCTTGAAGAACTCTCTCCACTATAATAGTTTGCAAATGCGTATTGGTTTTGGTCTGCCCAAATTGATGGTTGACGGTAGTTGAAACTTCTATCCATTGTTTTGTCCAAACTTACACGTGCTTGCAAATCTAAACCTTTGATGATTTCGTATTTTGCTGTTACGTTAGCCATGATACGATCGCGGTTTGCCTCATCATCAAGTGCTTGTTGCATAAAGTATGGGTTGTTGATCCATGCTTGTCCTGCGAATGACAAAGGCCATGTTTGGATTTGTTGACCAATTAAGTTTGCTCCACCTTTTGTTGTAATATCATCATCAGCAGTTGCTGTGTGTGTTACATTTTGTTTGAAGTAACGCAAATCTACTGCAGTTGGCATACGATACAATCCTGTTAATGGGTTGAATACTTTACCAATTACAGGGCGGTTTTCTGTTCTTTGTGTAATGTAGTTAAGAGAAAGGTCAATTTTCAATTTGTTGTTGAATGCATTGAATGTCTCTTTGAACAAAATGTTGTGGCGGATAAATTTGTTACGCTCCAACAAACCTTTTTGTACTGTGTTACCATAAGAGAAGTAAGATGTAGTATGCTCTGTACCTCCACTTAATGAGATTGAGTTGTTGTATGTTTGACCTACTTTAAAGAAGTCGTTGATTTGGTTTTTAGGATTACGTGTCAAATATGGATATTGAGCCAATTGATCATCAGTATAGTTAGATGCTAAATCTCCCCAACCATTCAAAAGAGGCCCTTTGCTACTCATCTTTGTTCCAAAGATAGTTTGTTTGTCAAATGTGAATAGAGGAGTTTCAAGTGTAATGTTACTTGATACGTCAATTCTTATCTTACCTTCACGTCCACCTTTTGTATTAATGATGATTACACCATTGTTTGCTGCTGATCCATAAAGTGCTGCCGCATTAGGACCTTTTAGCACTGACATACTTGCAATATCATCAGGGTTGATTGTTGAAAGAATATCACCACCGTCACGTCCTCCTTCAAGAGCAATCTCTGAAGTTTGTGCTGACAAACCGTTTGACAATGGAATACCATCTAATACGATTAGAGGTTGGTTGTTACCCAACATTGATGTTTGTCCACGAAGAATGATTTTTGATGATCCACCTCCTGCTCCTGATGAGTTTGGAGTAATTGTAAGACCTGCCATCTTTCCTTGCAATGAGTTGATGAAGTTTGACTCTTTTGCACGAGTTAACTCTTTACCTCCTACTTGTTGAGTTGCATAGGTTAATGACTCTGCTTTACGCTCGATACCCATCGCTGTTACAACAACCTCAGCAAGAACTTGCTCATCTTCGCTCATTGTTACATCGATTTGGTTTCTTCCTTTTACGGGAATTTTTTGATCAGAGTAACCGATATAAGAGAAGACCAAGGTCTTTTTTCCATCGGGAATCTTAAGTTCATAATTTCCGTCAAAGTCAGTTGTTGTACCTATTGAAGTACCTTCAACCATTACACTCACACCAATAAGAGGTTCTTTGGTGTCATCAATTACGTTTCCTTTTACCACAAAGCCAGATGATTGTTCTACACTCTCTACTGAGGCAGAGGCATCTGCTTTATGAACAGCGTTTGCCGATAGTGGCAATAGTGCTGCAAAAAGAAGACCCAATCCCGCTTTCATAAGAAAACTGGGACATAGATTGGCAAAGGCTTGTTTTGCCAATCTTACGATACAAAGACTTTCTTTTCTCATAAATATGATTTTGTTATTAAATATGATTATATTATTTATCTCTCTCTTTTACACACAAAAACGCACATCTTTACTCCTTGTCATTTTCTACTTCAAATCCTCCAACACTTTACAAGTTAAGATGTTACAATATTACATACCTTTAATCCTTGATTTTGCCAATTGTTAAAATTAACTCAAATTACCTCTCTCTATTAACAAAGACACTTCTTACACAAGGTATTATCATCTGCAAATATAGACATTTTTTCTATATATAGTAAGTTTTGTAATAAAAAAATCGCTATTTTTTTTTAGCAAGTTTTAATAAAACAAAAAATTATTTATATATTCGCAAAGGGAGTTACAAACTTCTTAATTTTTAAACAATTTGTATTAAATTTTACATCAATGCATTAGCCATCATTGTTGTATTAAAAAAGGCAGTTCTGATAATACCCATATTTAATTATATACATTATGAATAAGATTCTTTTTTCTATTGAGTACGATTTTAACAATGTATCCTCTACATTTCTGTGGAATCATATAGTAACCCCCGATGGCCTTGCTTCGTGGTTTGCCGACAGGGTTGAGGTTAACGGAAAGCATTTTACCTTCTTTTGGAACGATGAGAGACGTACTGCTACTCAGATTGCTATCAAGACTGGTTCGTATATTAAATTAAGATGGGATGATGAATATAACAAAAAAAACTATTTTGAATTTAAACTTATCCAAAACGAACTGACAAAAAATATAACTCTCGTCGTTTCGGACTTTGCCGACAAAGAGGAGATTAAAGACTATATTGATTTATGGGATGAGCAGATTGCTATTCTTAGAAAGAATTTGGGGGCATAACTCATTCTCTCTGCTCTTTAAAATTGCTCTTATTGGATATTAATTAGGAATGATTCAACAAGAGCCACTAAACAGAACCCAATTACAGCACCAATTCAGCACAAGGATTGGTGCTTATTTTATATTATTATATTATAAATAATGTATTATAGATAGAAAACTTGCATTTTTTTAGTAACTTTGCCACCGATATAAGCAATCTGGCTCTATTTTTTATTAACATTAGTATAACCTACTTTTTTTTCTTATGTTAAAGATTAAACGTCTATATCTTTTTATTCTGAAGACTTTTCTTCCGCTTCTGCTTATGACGTTTATGATTTGTCTGTTTATTGTATTGATGCAATTTATATGGCAACATATAAAGGATTTTGTAGGTAAAGGTTTAGAGATTAGTGTTTTGGCAGAGATGTTCTTTTATGCTGCCACTTCGATGGTCCCTTTGGCTCTTCCTCTGGCAATTCTTCTTGCTTCACTTATGACATTTGGTAACCTCAGCGAAAGGTTTGAGTTACTTGCCATCAAGGCATCAGGGGTGTCTCTCATCAGAATAATGAGCCCGCTTATTGTTACAATTTCAATTATAGCCGTAGGTGCTTTTTTCTTCCAAAACAACGTGCTACCCACAGTACAGGTTAAGATGTGGAGTCTGCTATACTCCATGAAACAAAAATCTCCTGCTTTAGATATTCCCGAAGGGGTTTTCTATAATCAAATTGATGGGTACAATATTTTTGTCAAAAAGAAAGACAACAACAGAAATATGATGTATGGCATTACCATATATGACATTTCAAAGGGGGCAGAGAATGCAATGATTATTGTTGCCGACTCAGGCAGTTTAAAATTTACCGATGACAAACAATTCCTCTTTTTAACATTAAACAGCGGCGAATCATTTGAGAATCTTAAATCGCAAGAGGCTGCTACCACTTCGGTACCCTATCGCCGAGAGGTCTTCTCACTGAAAGAGATACTTATTCCGTTTGATGGAGGTTTCAATCGTATTGATGAAAGTACTATGGCCAATAAATATGTTGGCAAGAATATAACAGAACTCAAACACTCCATTGACTCTATGTCGTTTATTGTGGATAGCATTGGTGTAAATATAGGAAATGAACTAAAGACCTCATCGTACTATAACATTATTGAGCGATCTTCATCTGCACCTGCTCCAAAAACTTCGCTTGAAGATTTCAATATTGACAATGTTTATGCCTCTGCCTCAATTCAACAACGAGAAAACTGGACCAACAAAGCATTAAGCAAAGCCAGAACTATAAAACAGGAGTATGAATTCAAGAGTTACAGGGCAAAAGAGCAGAAGACTGTAATCAGAAGGCATGAGATTGAGATGCACAAGAAATTTACTCTCTCGTTTGCATGTCTTATCTTCTTCTTTATAGGAGCCCCTCTTGGTGCTATTATTGGCAGAGGTGGATTGGGTACTCCTATTGTGGTGTCGGTAATACTATTTATCTTCTATTACATAATTGACAATTCGGCATACAAACTTGCTCGCGATGGCGTCTGGGAGGTTTGGCAAGGGTTATGGCTAAGTTCTGCTGTTCTGTTGCCTTTGGGTATATTCTTTACCTATAAAGCGGTTAACGACTCGGCAGTATTCAACAAAGATGCTTATAGAAACTTCTTTAGAAAGTTGTTTGGCAGACACACTGCTCGTGTTGTAGAGTTGAAGGAGATTGCTATGATTGATGTTGACAAGAGCGGACTTATAGAGAGGGTTAATCATCTTGAAGATCTTTGCTCTCAAATTCAGAACGATTGCGGAAAACGTATGCAAAGCCTATTCTCATATTGGCAAAAAGGATACAACAAATCTCTTTTGAACGATTTAAGAGTCTCATTAGAGAGTTTTATTGAGTATGCTCAATACTCTAAATCGAGATTGGTAGTTTTAAAGTTGATGGACTACCCTATTATTAGAGATTTACTGCTTTATTATCCTTGCAAGAATAAAAAACTTGGTTTTTTCATTGCTTTATTATTACCTTTGTCGTTGCCAATATATCTTATAGGTATTTACGAACAGAAACTTTTAAGACGCGAGATTGGTGTTGTAAGAAAAACCAACAAAGAGATTTTGACTATTATTGAGAAAGAATTTAAAAACGAAAATATAACTACATAATTATGGAAGATATTATATTGAACACTATTGATGAGGCTCTGATTGATTTCAAGGAGGGTAAGTTTGTTATTGTGGTTGATGATGAGGATCGCGAAAATGAGGGCGACTTTATTATTGCAGCCGAAAAGATTACTCCTGAAAAGGTTAATTTTATGATGACCTATGGAAGAGGTGTTCTTTGTGCTCCAATTACAGAGGAGCGTTGCGCTGAACTTGACCTACCTATGCAGGTTAGCAACAATACTTCTATTCACGAAACTCCCTTTACCGTTATGGTTGACAAGATTGGTGGCGGTTGTACTACTGGAGTTTCAATGTTTGATAGGGCTGAAACTATTAAGGCTCTTGCCAACCCTGATACCAAACCAACAGATTTAGGACGTCCTGGTCACGTTTCACCTCTAAGGGCTCGTTCAAGAGGAGTACTTTGCAGAGCAGGTCACACCGAAGCGGCTGTTGATTTGGCTCGTCTGGCAGGATTATTCCCTGCTGCAGCACTTATTGAGATTATTAACGAAGACGGAACTATGGCAAGACTTCCTCAACTTAAAGAGGTTGCCGACAAATGGGGATTGAAGATTGTATCTATAAAAGACCTGATTGCATATCGTTTGCAAAAGGAGTCGTTAGTAGAGAGAGGCGAAGAGGTTGATATGCCTACGAAATGGGGACACTTTAAACTTATTCCTTTTAGACAAAAATCTAATAACGCCGAACATATTGCTTTAATAAAAGGAGAGTGGAGCGATAATGAGCCTGTATTGACAAGAGTTCACTCTTCGTGTATGACTGGCGATATTTTTGGCTCAATGAGATGCGAATGTGGAGAGCAACTTCACCGAGCAATGGAGCAGATTGAGAAAGAGGGCAAGGGTGTTATTGTTTATATGAGCCAAGAGGGCAGAGGTATTGGCTTGATGAATAAGATTAAAGCATATAAACTTCAAGAGAATGGTTTAGATACCGTTGATGCTAATCTTCACTTAGGATTTAAGGCAGACGAGCGTGATTATGGTGTTGGAGCAAGCATCTTAAGAGAGTTAGGATTGAAGAAACTCAGATTGATGACCAACAACCCTGTTAAGCGTATTGGACTTGAGGGTTATGGTATTGAGATTGCTGAGATTGTTCCTATTGAGGTTGAGACAAACCCTTACAATGAGTTCTATATGAAGACCAAAAAGGAGCGTATGGGACATAAACTTGAAGGCATTAAATAGTCTATAAAAAAACAGATGAAAGAGAAATTCAGCCACACCTGTTTTTCTCTTTCATTTTATAGTATCACAACAATGAGAGTCATTCGTTTATACGAAAAGAATACAGACGAAAGATTATTAGATGAGATTGCATCTGCCCTTAAGGATGGAAAGATTATTATCTACCCCACCGATTCGGTATATGCTATGGGTTGCGATGCGTTGAATGTCAGGGCAGTTGAAAAGATTTGTGAAATTAAGGGGGTAAATCCTTTGAAATCAAACTTATCTATTATTGGCTCTGATTTGAGTTCGTTAAGCAAATATGTGAAGATCAGCAATGATTGTTATAAAATTCTTCGCAAAAATCTGCCTGGTCCGTTTACTTTTATTCTTCCTACTGCCAACAATCTGCCAAAGATATACAAAAACAGAAAGTGCGTTGGTATCAGAATTCCGTCAAACTCTATTCCTGTTAAGATTGCTGAGCATTTAGAAAACCCTCTGCTAACAACTTCTTTAAGAAATAGTGATAGCGAAGAGGAGTATTACACAAATCCCGAACTTATAGCAGAAGCATACGAGGGTATTGTTGATATTGTTATTGATGGAGGTATTGGTAATTGCGAACCTTCTGCTATTATTGACTACTCTACTGGTTCTCCTGAAATAATTAGAGAAGGTTCTATTGAACCCTCTCTATAATCTATCTTGATATTTTCTCTACTCTACTTTTAGTTTGTTTCGCAACGGATTTGAATACATCTCCAATATTTTTGAACGCAAGAATGGTTTATCGGGAGATGGCAAGTCGTTTATCTTTGCAACTTGCATATCTACGTAGTCTGAAAATTTTTGTTTCTCTTCTGGCGTGTAGTTTCCTGCAAAACAATCTGTTCCTTTCAGAAGATCATATGCTGCATAGTTTATAGGATACAATACATAACCTTGATGTATCGACTCATCAATAATTGTTGCTACCGCTGTAAAGAACTCTGCTTTTGAAAGATTCTCTGGCAATGCCTCTACTTTTGAGTTGATTGGCTCTGCTATTACAAAGTTTATTTTTCCTTTACGCGACATCAATCCTACCGACATACTATTCAAGTCATCCTTAGGTGATTTCTTAAACTCTGCATCATCGCGTTTTAACTGAAATTCTCTTGCTTTAAGATAGTCACAGGCATCATATTCGTATGATATTGAGACGGGTGCAATGTTTAATGCTAATATATTGCTTCGCATATCGCCTCCTCCCTCAAACGAGAGCATCTTCAATACACTCTCCTGTGTTCTATCATCTGAGTCTTTTGTTCTGCCCTCACGTTGTGCAATCCATACCGAGTTTTTATTGTCGCGGATTGTATGATTTATATATCCTGACAATCGACGTGCCTCCTCCAATGTTCGCATCAGAGGCAAGTTGCGATACACTATTACACCTTTACTCAATCGTACCAATGTTCTCATCCATGGATAGACAAGAAGATTATCTCCCAATGCCATTTCGGGAGTTTTTAGTCCTTTTGATGATAACAGATATGCCAAGAAGAGTGCATCAGTTAATATATCTCTATGGTTTGAGATATAGGTATAACCTTTATCTTGCTCTATATAAGAGAATCCCTCTCCATCAATACCATCAGAGACTATTCCCAATAACCATTTTAATACGGGGAATAGCATATTCTGTTGAAACTCATCGTTACTTTTTACTTGTGATAATCGTTTCAAAAACGATTCCACATCGGGAATTACATACGATAATGCCTTTTTAAAATATTCCTCCTTTATTAACTCCTCTATAGCCGCTGGCATCTCCTCAGGAAAGAAAGGTCTTATGTCATCAAAATTATCCATACGAATAACTATTTTTTTGCAATATATCTTCTATAATTTCACTTAACACTTTGCCTGGCTCTAACTGCGCCGCCCTTATTTGCTGAGGGATAAACGATGTTACGGTCATTCCTGGCGTTGTATTTACCTCTAACAAATATGGTTCTCCATCAATTATTATATAATCAACGCGGATTATTCCTTTTGCTCCTACAATATCGTAAATCATTGATGTTGTCTCAGAGATCTCCTTTGCTACCTCAGCGGGTATTCTTGCAGGGGTTATCTCCTCCACTTTTGAGGCTGTATATTTTGCTTCATAATCAAAAAACTCATTTTTACTCACCACCTCTGTTATTGGAAACACCACTTGTTTATTTGCAGTTTTATAACAACCGCATGTTACTTCGGTGCCTTGCATAAATTTTTCAACTATAACATTTCCGCCTTCGCCAAAAGCATCCTCAATTGCTTTTGCAAGTTCCGCCTCCTCTTTTACTTTGGTGGTTGCAAAACTTGAGCCTCCCTCATTTGGTTTCACAAAACATGGGAGCGTTACGGTATCTATTATCTCCTGAACAGAGTAGTTATCTCCTGGACGTATCACAACAGATGGAGAGACTCTTACCCCGAATGTTGAAAGGTATCTGTTACATGCGTATTTATTAGCAGTAATGGCTGCAGCAAATACTCCGCAACAAGAGTATGGCATTCCAATCATATCAAAGTATCCTTGCAATGCTCCATTTTCTCCTGGTACGCCATGTATAGTTATATATGCAAAATCAAATTTCTTTATTCTTGCATCTTCAACAAAGGTGAAGTCATTTTTATCTATTTCCGATGTAGAGCCATCGGGTAACAGTAC
>JAFQBL010000016.1 GCA_017416695.1 Bacteroidales bacterium
ATCGGGGCCACCTTTAGCCACAAATTTTTCTCTGCGAAGGTGTGTTGATCCTGCACCTCCTCGCCCTGAACGACAATATATCTTAACGTAATCTACAAAATTCGATTCCGCCATAAATCAATATCTCTTATTTAATTAATCTAATAACGCAATAGCCTTTTTAATATCGGCAAATATACCATCAATAGTGCCTTCACCTTTGATGGCAGCGTAAAGTTTTTCTTTGATATAGAACTCTTTTAAAGGATTTGTTTGGCTGTTGTAAACCTCTAAGCGACTTTTGATGGTATCAATATTGTCATCGCTACGGCCACTTGCTTGTCCGCGTTTTAGAAGACGGTCAATAAGTTCCTCTTCTGCAACTTCCAATCCAATAACTATCGAAATCTCCATATTGCGTTCTGCCAGCATCTTTTTCAATGCTTCTGCTTGAGGAATAGTTCTTGGAAAACCATCAAATATAACTCCTTTTGTTTTCTCTATTTTGTCAAGAGTGTCGGCAAGGATGTCAATAATTAGTTCATCAGGAAGTAGTTGACCTTTTGAGATAAAACTATCAGCAACTTTACCAAGTTCGCTACCTGCTTTAATCTCTGCTCTTAAAACTTCTCCTGTTGAGATATGAGCAAGGCCATACTTCTCTATTAAATTCTCGCTTTGAGTACCTTTGCCTGAACCAGGTGCTCCAAAGATAACAACGTTAAGCATCTTTTCCATTTTGTATTGTGTTTTTCGACTAAAATTCCTAAACTTTATCAAAGTTGAATAACGAAAAAAAACGTATAAAAAATATTGTGGTTGGTGTAAAATCGCCTACTACCGCAATATAACTGCGAAGATACATTAATGATGCGATACAACCAAATTTATTTAATATCAAATTATTTTTATTAGTGATAAAAAAAAATTATCTTTACACTTGCAGAATTGTTGTTTTAGAAAAATGCTAATATGAAGATATTCAGTGCAAAAGATAATAAAGAGTTAGATGAATATACCGTAAGTAAGGAGTCGATAACATTTTACGAATTGATGGAACGTGCTGCTTCTATGGTAACATACGAAATTATTTCTCGTTGGCGACGTAATACTCCAGTGGTAGTATTTGCAGGTCCAGGAAATAATGGAGGTGATGCTTTGGCCGTAGCACGAATGTTATCGCAGGAGGGGTATGCTGTTACGGTTTACTTCTTTAACCCAACAGATAGTGCTTCGCCCAATACTCTCAAGAATTATGAATTATTGCAGGAACTAGATATCCCTTGCGAAGAGGTTATTAAAACATTTATACCTCCAACACTGACAAGAGGAATGTTGGTGGTAGATGGTCTATTTGGAGTGGGACTTAATGCACATTTAAAGGGAGGATATTCTTCTGTTGTGCAACTTGTCAATAAATCAGAGGCAGCGGTTGTATCAATAGATATGCCTTCAGGTCTCTTCTCTGAGGATAATACTCAAAACAATCCAAACTTTATAATAAAGGCAGATCTTACAGTTACGCTTCAATATCCTAAATTGGCACTTATGTTAGAGGAGAATGCCGATTATGTTGGAGAGTTGATAATAACAGATATTGGAATATCGCCCGAAATATTGGAAGAGAAGGAGACTCCATTATACTATCTTGAGACTGTTGAGGTTGCAGAATTATTAAAGAGAAGAAAAAAATATTCTGATAAACGTCAGTATGGCCATATGCTATTAGTTGCAGGAAGTGCAGGAATGATGGGAGCCGCAGTGATGGCATCAAAAGCGGCACTACGTTCAGGTGTAGGATTACTCACTGTTCACTCGGCTGCATGTGGGGAGGATATTCTACAATCATCAGTTCCAGAGGCAATGTTCATAGCCGATTCAAATATGAACAGAGTAACAAACTGCTCTCTCTCAAAATGGCACAATGTTGTGGCGGTTGGGCCAGGCTTGGGAAAACATAGAGATACAGCAGAGGCATTAACATATCTTTTAAACAAAGCAAATGTTCCAATGGTTATAGATGCTGATGCACTTAATATTATTGCTGAGACTAAGGGATTGTTTTCTCGAATACCAAAGTATTCGGTAATTACGCCTCACAAGTATGAGTTTGACCGACTTTTTGGACCAAGCAAAACAACTTATCAGCGTTTGATAAAAGCCAAACAGATAGCGGTTGAGCACGAAATAACCATTGTGCTAAAAGGAGCAAGTACGGCAATAATAAAATCCAACGGAGAGATATTCTTTAATAGCACTGGAAATCCTGGAATGGCAACAGCGGGAAGTGGAGATGTTCTGACAGGAGTAATATCGGCATTGATAGCGCAAAATTATGCACCTTCAGATGCTGCAGTATTGGGAGTCTTTCTGCATGGAATGGCTGGAGATATATGCCTTGAAAGCGAATCGCAAGAGTCGTTGATGGCAACCGATATAGTTAAAAATCTTGGTAAAGCATTCAAGAAGTTACATACATATAATGTAAAATAACAATGAAAAGAGTATTATCAATAGTATTAATAATGGTATCTGCAATCACATTTGCAGCCGAAAAAGGCAAACAGATAGCCGCAAGTTTTAACGACTATTCAGTCTCTTATGTATTGCCTAAAACGGTGATTGATGTTGATATAACACTTGAACTCACTCAGTTAAAAGCGGGTCCATACGCTAACTATTCTCAAAAATATTTAGGAATACCTGCTCAAATAACAAGTGATTCAAGAAGTTGGCGAGTAGTATCAATGTCGGCACAAGTATCAAGTATCCCCGATAAGGATATATACTATAACATACAGTTGAAGAGTGGAGCAACACCATATATATATGTTGATGAGGAGGGAGTGCTGATGGCAGTGAATACAGAGCCTATGTTAGAGCCTGAGGTAGAAGAACCCCTTGAAGAGAGTGAAATGACAGCCTCTCCTCTTGACGACAATAGTTATTCGTATGCTTTAACAGAAGAGATGTTGCTGTCAGGCTCAAATATAAGAATGGCAGAGTTGGCTGCCAAACAGATATATCGCTTAAGAGAGAGCCGTACCGATATAATAACTGGAGACTCAGATCAACGTTTTGATGGAGAGGCTCTGAAACTAATGCTTGAACAATTGGCTGAGCAAGAGTCTCGCTTAACCGTTATGTTTACAGGAACAAAGCAGACACAACGAAAAACTGTAAGAGTAAGGTGGATACCCGACGGTGAGTGCGAGGATGTTGTTATTGCAAGAATCTCAGAGAAAGAGGGATTGGTTGATAGCGACAATCTCAGCGGTGAACCAATATATGTCTCATTGAATAATGCAGAGTATGCAAAAACTCCATTAGATTCAAAGGGAAATCCATTTCAACTCCCTGAGAACTCGGTGATTTACAATATACCTGGAGAGGCACAA
>JAFQBL010000138.1 GCA_017416695.1 Bacteroidales bacterium
CTACGGCTATTATGGGTTTACCTATCTGCTCCTCTTTCATTCCGTTGGCTCTCCACAAGGCTCTTGCTCCTGCCATTCTTCGTCCCTCAGTACTTTGTGCACTGCGTAATTTATTTGCCATAATTATTCTTTTTTTAGAGAGAGTTACGTCTCTTATTTTTATTCCTCTCCTCTTTTACTTATAATAAGTTGCGAAATTACCCTCTTTTAATTATTAATGCAAATAAAAACCAATAAAAGTTATACCTTTTTATAATTTTTTGCATTAATCATAGTTAAAGACAATAAGTTTCTGCCAATAATTGGTTAAACTCTTTAAGTTTTACAGATAGTTATACTGCAAAACTTTAATATTTTAATAAATTGTTCTGTTTTACTGAGAAGTTTATAGCGTGTGGCTATTTTAAATCTATAAACCTTTATTCTTAGAACGGATAACCAACGGCAAAGTGCAGTGCCGCATCGCGAGAGAAGTTTTGATATGAGATTACCCACTTACTCTTGCCTGTTACTGATGGATTGTATGCCTTCATTCCGAGATCAAGGCGTAACACAAAGAAGTCAAAATCAAGACGAAGTCCTAATCCGTATGCCAATGCCAACTCTTTATAGAACTTGTTTATCTTAAATGCTCCTCCTGGTTGGGCAGCATAATCTTTTATTGTCCATATATTTCCTGCATCAATGAATGCTGCCAACTCCAACTTCCATATCAATTTGCTTCGATACTCTATATTGAAGTCTAATCTTACATCTCCGCACTGATTCATAAAATCTGAGGTTGGATCTTTTCTCTGATATGATCCTGGTCCTAAACTTCGTACTGACCATCCTCTCACACTATTTGCTCCGCCTGAGAAGTATCTCTTTTCAAAGGGAAGTATCTCTGAGTTTCCGTATGGGACCGCCACTCCTGCTCCTACGTGTAACGACAGCGAATTTTTTTCGTTAAACAGGAAGGTATAGGTGTAGTCCATATCACATTTATAGTATTGTGCATATCGGATGCCAAATATAGAGTAACCATCTTGGGGACGTGGTTTTGATATTGCACTTGATATTCCGTACAGCAGGTTTCCTGCTATCTCGTTAACCATACGGAAAGTGTATATATTCCCCGTTGGTTTTATTGATTCAGGATTTAGGTTAGAGAGATAGACAGAGTATGCCATTCGCATTATAAAGTGATCTTCGTAACTGTATCTGAGCAACGGATTATCTACCGACAAATCATTTATATTATTTTTAAACTCTTCGGTTACTTTTGGCAGATATATATAACTTATATCAACCAAATCAAACTTATGACGAAATCTGTTACGATTACTAAACCAGTTGTATCCCCATCCTGCTCCTGCTATAACTCTCACAAACTCTGGGCGACGTTGATAGTTTCCGCTCAACTTCAACTCTGTTGTAGGACGTAATTTTTGTCTCTGTTTCTTCTTTGCAAAGGGGAATATGAACTTAGGAAACGAAATTCCCATTTCGGCTCCAAGTTCAAGGTAGTTGTTACTTATTAAACCTCCTAAATCTCCTGTTATATTCTCGTATGCTGCTCGTATTTTTGTCGAAAAGGTTTGTGAGCCTTTGAATATATTTCTGTGCTGATAGGTAAATCCGAGTGCAAAACCAAAGTTTCCTGCCGAGTTTGTACCCTCCACCTCTGTTGATATGGTTTGTGTTTTCCCTTTTGTAAGGAGGATATAACAATCAAGCATCATCTCGCCATCAACCTCTACGGGAGCAAACTGTATGTTTACATATTTGAATGCTCGCAATCGTCCGTATGCACTCATTGTATTGTCAACTATTCGTTGACTATATTTCTCACCTTTCTTTATAAAGCAATTGTTTACTAATACCGATTCACGTAGATAGTGATCTTTGCCATAGTAGATTGTGTTTCCTTCATAGTGTGCTGTATCAACGACTGTATATCGCTGATCAACATTCATAGGGTTGTAATCGGTATAGAAATAGACATCGCGTATTGTATAGGGGCGATGCTTTACAAAGACTACGCCCGTTCCATCGGGTTTTGCTATTGGGTAGGGCAATAAGTTTACCTCTAAATCTACTAAGTGATCTCCTACTGTTGTGTCGGCAGTATATGTTATATACTCTTTATTAAAGGCATAATATCCTCTATCGTTCAACTCTTTAGCAATTCTCTCACGTTCGCTGTCCAGTATATAATAATCAAAGAGTGTTCCTTTTTTTAATAGATATTGGGTACTATCTTTAAGTGTTGTATATTTTGATATGGAGTCGTCAGGAATGTTATATGTTACCCTATTTAACTTGTATGGGGTATTACTCTTTACATTATAAGTTACCTTTATTTTCCGTTTCTTTATTACAGTATCGGCAGTTACTTCGGCTTCGGCATACCCTTTGTTTTTCATTGCCTTTTGTATCTCCACTCTACTCTTCTCGGTTAAGGTTGAATCGTATATTACAGGAGGTGTTCCTATTTTTCGCATAAAACGATTCCATCGGTTATCTTTTGTTCCCGACATATTGTAAAATGCCAATGGCAATCCTATTATCCCGAATGTCTTATGGTTTGGTTGTTGTCGTAGATATGGTTTCAAGGATGAGGATTTCACATCCTTATTATCTACCTCAATCTTCACTCTATTCAACAGATACTCTCCTTGCGGTACGTGTTTGGTTGATCGGCACGATGTTGCCAACAACAAAACAGAGAGTATAAAGAGAGTGATTTTAGATTTCATCAGAAAGGGGTAGTTATACTTACGTCTTATTACTATACCAACTATATAAAAGTTTTTTCTTTTTTTATTTGTGCAAATTTAATAAACTATTTAAGATAGACAAAGGTGTTATATTAAAATAAGAGACAAAAAGGAGGTTAAATTCTTTTCTTTAATACGACAAAAAGAGAGCAACCGAAATAATATTCTCTCGATACACTCTCTTTAAAATATTGAAATGTCCTCTTTTATTGTTGTTTTGCTTGACGCTTACGTTCTATCTCATCCAGTATTATTTTACGAATACGTAAGTGGTGTGGTGTTACCTCAAGGTATTCATCCTCCTTGATATACTCCAGTGCCTCTTCAAGCGAGAACTCTACTGGTGGTATAATACGAGCCTTATCATCTGCTCCCGATGCACGCATATTGGTAAGTTTCTTTGATTTTGTCACATTTACCACAATATCGCCCTCTTTGGCATTTTCGCCCACTACTTGTCCTGCATATACCTCATCTTGCGGATGTATAAAGAAACGACCTCTGTCTTGTAGTTTATCTATTGCATAGGCGTATGCTGTTCCGCTCTCCATTGCAATTAACGATCCATTTGAACGGCGATCAATCTCTCCTCTCCATGGTTGATACTCCAAGAAACGGTGTGCCATTATTGCCTCTCCTGCCGATGCTGTTAATACATTATTACGCAAACCTATTATTCCGCGTGAGGGTATTACAAACTCCATATGTACACGATCGCCCTGACTCTCCATTGCCATCAAATCGCCCTTGCGACGTGTTACCATATCAATTATTTTACTTGAATACTCTTCGGTTACATTTATGGTTAGTTGCTCAACTGGTTCGCTCTTTACACCATCAATCTCTTTTACTATAACCTGAGGTTGTCCTACTTGCAGTTCATACCCTTCGCGACGCATTGTCTCTATCAAAATTGATAGGTGCAACACTCCACGACCAAATACTGTCCATACGTCTGAATCTTCTGATTTTTCTACTCGCAAAGCAAGGTTTCGGTCAAGTTCTTTTGCTAAACGATCTGCAATGTGGCGTGATGTTACATATTTTCCGTCTTTTCCAAAGAAAGGAGAGTCGTTGTTTGTAAAGGTCATCGACATTGTTGGTTCATCAATGGCTATACGTTTTAGTGGCTCTGGATTTTGCACATCAGAGATTGTATCTCCAATCTCAAAACCTTCAATTCCTACAAGAGCACATATATCTCCCGATGACGCTTCAGTTACTTTTGTACGCCCTAACCCCTCAAAAAGATGCATCTCTTTTATACGTTGCTTTACTACGCTACCATCTTTTTTACACAACGATACATCCATACCTTCACGAAGAGTTCCGCGATGAATACGACCTACCGCAATACGTCCTACATACGATGAAAAGTCTAACGATGTAATCAACATCTGAGGTTCTCCTTCAAGAACTTTAGGTGCTGGTATTGTCTCTATTATTGTATCCAAAAGAACGGTTATATCTTCAGTTGGTTTACGCCAATCAAGCGACATCCAGTTCTGTTTAGCAGAACCGAATATTGTTGGGAAGTCTAATTGATCTTCGGTTGCATTCAAATTGAACATAAGATCAAAAACCATCTCCTGCACCTCATCAGGGCGACAATTTGGTTTATCAACTTTATTTACCACAACTATGGGTTTTAATCCCATCTCTATTGCTTTCTGTAACACAAAACGAGTTTGTGGCATTGGTCCTTCAAAAGCATCAACAAGTAGCAAACATCCGTCTGCCATATTCAATACTCGCTCCACCTCGCCTCCAAAGTCGGCGTGTCCTGGAGTGTCTATAATATTTATCTTGCAATCTTTGTAGGTTATTGATACATTCTTTGATAAGATTGTAATTCCTCTCTCTCGCTCAAGGTCGTTATTATCAAGTATTAACTCGCCAGATGTTTGATTCTCACGAAAGAGTTTTCCCGCAAGAAGCATCTTATCTACGATTGTTGTTTTTCCGTGATCGACATGGGCAATAATTGCAATGTTTCTGATTTGTTGCGACATATATAAGAATTTGTTTAGTCGTTTTTACTCTTGGAATACCCCTCTACTTTCAGGCATCCTCTATAATTGAATAAAACTTTGTTTTATTTTAGGTGCAAAGTTACAATTTTTCTGCGACTTTAAGTGTCTATTTTATACGAAATGTATAATATGAGAACTTAAAAAAGGCTATCGAATATTTTTCGACAGCCTTTTTTTCTCTTTTTTTTGTAATTGAGCCTTTGACTCGATTACTTTCTGATACCAAGCTCTTTGATGATAGCACGGTAACGCTCAATGTCAATTTTAACCAAATAGTCAAGCATGCGACGACGTTTACCTACTAACATTTTCAATGCTCTTTCAGTGCTATAATCTTTGTGATTTGACTTTAAGTGTTCAGTCAAATGAGCGATACGGTATGAAAATAATGCTATCTGTGCTTCAGGTGAGCCAGTATCAGTATTAGACTTTCCGTATTTCTCAAAGATTTCTCTCTTTTTCTCAGAAGTTAAATACATCTTAAAAAATTGTTTATGGTTAATAAAAATTTGCGGTGCAAAATTAATATATTTTTTTTAAATGTGCAACTCTTTGTATTATTAGTTATAGTTATTGGTCTATTTGGGCTAATTAGACTAATTATTCTGACAACTAACAACTTTAAAACTACCTCACTCTTTCGTACACAACAAAACTGTACGGATAGGTATGTTTTTCATCTGCTGGGTTATCTTGTCGCCACACCTCACTCCACTCTGTTTTATCTAAAAGAGGGAAGTGGGCATCGGCATCAGGAAATGTAGCGTGTATCTCCGTCAGATATAGTTTATCGGCATATTTTAATACCTGACTATATATTTGAGCGCCTCCTATAAAAAAGACCTCCTCTTGCTCTTTTACCGCCTCTATTGCCTCCTCCACACTGTGATAAGTTTTAGTTGAGGGATACTCCACTTGTGATCGAGACAGCACCACATTGTCTCTTCCTGGCAATGCTCCATTGGGAAGAGAAAGGAAAGTCTTTCGCCCCATTATTATGGTATGTCCAAGTGTGAGCGACTTAAAATATTTTAAGTCGTTGGGCAAGCGACATAGCAATCCGTTATCCTTACCTATTGCTCTGTCTTCTGCTACCGCTACTATTACTGATATTATTGCCATATCTTTTACTCCTTATACTGACACTACTCCTTTTATGTGTGGGTGTGGATCGTAATCAACCAACTCAAAGTCCTCAAATTTAAAATCAAAAATGCTTTTCACATCAGGATTAATCTTCATTTGTGGCAATGCTCTGGGCTCTCGAGATAATTGCAATTGCACTTGCTCCATATGATTGTTATAGATATGAGCATCGCCAAGTGTATGTACAAAATCGCCCTCTTTTAATCCAGTTACTTGTGCCATCATCTTCAACAATAGTGCATACGATGCTATATTAAATGGCACACCCAAGAATATATCAGCACTGCGTTGATATAGTTGCAATGAGAGTTTCCCATCTGCTACATAGAATTGGAAGAAGCAGTGACATGGAGGCAAGTTCATATTTGGCAAATCTGCCACATTCCATGAACATACTATTATTCTTCGTGAGTCAGGGTTATTTTTTATTGTCTCAACAACCTCTGATATCTGGTCAATGTGTCCACCTTTATAGTCGGGCCATGAACGCCACTGATAACCATAGATATGTCCAAGATTTCCGTCTGGATCTGCCCACTCATTCCAAATACGAACTCCGTTGTCTTGCAGGTATTTTGCGTTTGTATCTCCTTTCAAAAACCACAACAACTCATATATGATTGATTTAAGGTGGAGTTTTTTTGTTGTTAATAGAGGAAATCCATCTTCCATTTTAAAACGCATCTGATGTCCAAACACCGATGTTGTTCCTGTTCCTGTACGGTCGCTTTTTACTACGCCTTCATCAAGAACTCTTTGCAATAAATCTAAATATTGTTTCATCTTTATTAATATTTGCAGTTAGTATCTACTTGCTATTTTTAGAGTTCTCTAACAACTAACAACTGATTATAACCCTGTTCGATATTTACCGTCTGTTATATCCTCTAATATGCTCAAATATGAGGCATATCGCGATTGGCTTATTCTCTGCTCCTCTAATGCTTTTAGCACAGCACAACCTGGTTCATTGCGGTGAGTGCAGTCACCAAATCTACAATTGGCTGACTCTCTGAAAATTTCGGGGAAATAGTGCGACACCTCTGCCTCCTTAAAGTCTATTGTTCCAAATCCTTTTATTCCTGGAGTATCAATTACTGCTCCTAAGGTTGGCAAATCAAACATCTCTGAGAATGTTGTTGTGTGCATTCCCTTTCCGTGAGAAGAGGATATATTGCCTGTTCGAAGGTTCGCATCAGGAATTATTGCGTTTATTATACTTGATTTTCCTACGCCCGAATTACCTGAAAGCAGTGTAGTTTTACCCTCCAACTCCACTCTTAAAGCATCTATCCCCTCGCCTGTTGCAGCCGAAACCTTCAGACATTTATATCCTATTGTTTCGTACAGGTTTATAACTGCATCCATGAGTTCCTGCTCCTCTTCATTATAGAGATCAATTTTGTTAAATACAACTATCGCAGGTACTCTATATGCCTCAGCCGTTGCTAAAAAGCGATCAATAAACACAAGGTTTGTTTGAGGGTGTGCTATTGTTACAATCAAAAGGGTTTGCGACAAGTTACTTGCCAATATATGCGACTCTTTTGAGAGATTTGAGGCTTTGCGTATTATATAGTTTTTGCGATCCTCTATCTCTTTTATATATGCTACATCACTACCAACCTCCTCTACTTTAACATAATCACCTACTGCAACGGGATTTGTAGTACGTATTCCTTTTAAACGAAAGTTCCCTTTTACTTTACATAAAAGGGTTTTTCCGTTATCGAGTCTTACCCAATAACCACTTCCTGTGTTTTTAGTTACTAAGCCTCTCAACTCTTTTATTTGCGATTATACTGTCAAAATCTCTTTCTCCTTCTCGGCAAATAGTTCATCTACTCTCTTAATGTATTTGTCGTGAAGTTTTTGTACTCTCTCCTCTCCGTCTTTTGCCATATCCTCAGGCATACCTTCACTCTTTTGAGCCTTTTTGAATGCCTCTATTGCTTCACGACGTGCATTACGAATTGCTACTTTTGCATTCTCAGCCTCACCCTTTGAGCGTTTTACAAGATCGCGACGACGATCCTCTGTGATTGGAGGTATTCCTAAGCGGATATGCTCACCGTTATTCTCAGGAGTAATTCCAACGGCTGAATTTTGAATTGCCTTCTCTATCTCACGCAACATACTCTTTTCCCATGGTTGTATCATTATAGTTTTTGCATCGGGAACTACTATTGTTGCCACTTGTGAAACGGGTACTGAAGAGCCGTAATAGTCAACTCTTACTGGATCTAACAAACGTGCTGATGCTTTTCCTGCTCGTATTGTTGCCAATGCTTCATCTAAGAATGCGATACTCATCTCCATTTTCTCGCCTGCTGCGTCTAATATTACATTTAAGTCTGCCATAATATCTTGTTATTTTGTTTTTATTCTTGATATACTAATGTTCCTATATTCTCACCCGACAACACTTTTTTAAGATTTCCTGCTGTATCCATATCAAATACAATTATAGGAAGTTTGTTCTCTTTACATAGTGTTGTTGCTGTTAAATCCATAACTCTGAGATTGCGGTTATATATCTCATCGTAGGTGATACTATCAAATTTCACAGCATTTGGATCTTTCTCAGGATCGGCTGTATAGATTCCATCTACACGTGTTCCTTTTAGCATAACATCTGCC
>JAFQBL010000139.1 GCA_017416695.1 Bacteroidales bacterium
TGGTATTGGTATGCGTGGACCTGGAGAGACTCAGATTGAGACTGACCGTCGTATAGTCCTTGACAAGATATCGCATCTTAAAGAGGAGTTAAAACTGATTGACAAACAAAAATCGGTGCAACGTAAAAACAGAGGCAAGATGGTGCGAGTGGCTCTTGTTGGATATACCAACGTGGGAAAATCAACATTGATGAACTTGTTGTGTAAATCTGACGTATTTGCTGAGAATAAACTATTTGCAACGCTCGACACAACAGTGCGTAAGATGATTATTGAGAACTTACCCTTCTTGATGAGCGACACCGTAGGATTTATTCGCAAACTCCCCACCAACCTTATTGAGTCGTTTAAATCGACACTTGACGAGGTGCGAGAGGCTGATATTCTTTTACATGTGGTAGATATTTCACACCCTGCATTTGAGGAGCAAATTGAGGTGGTTGAGAAGACTATTGCTGATATATGTAAGGATGGAGAGCAAAAGCCTGTAATATTGGTGTTCAACAAAATTGATGCCTTCACATACGTACAAAAAGATGAAGATGACCTATCTCCTCGCACACGCGAGAATATATCGCTTGATGAACTAAAGGCTACATATATGTCGCGAATGGGAGACAACTGCATATTCATTTCGGCAGTGGAGCGCAGTAACATAGAGGAGTTAAAAATGTTGATGTATCAAAAGGTAAAAGAGATACACGTAAAACGTTTCCCATACAACGACTTCCTCTACTACCAATACGATGAGAGTGGAGAGACTTTATAGAGAGTAACGCTATGATAAAACTCGCAACACCTGACGGCTCAAATACAGTACTATTACATGCCTGTTGCGCACCATGTTCATCGGCAATAATAGAGGCTATGTTAGCAAACAACATAACCCCAGTGATATACTTTTTTAATCCCAATATCTACCCACAGGAGGAGTATATAAAAAGGAAAAACGAGATAGAAAATTATGCTCGCCGATTGGGATTAGAGATTGTTGATGCTGATTACGATTATGAGGCATGGAGAGAGGGTACTTGCGGAATGGAGAACTTACCTGAGAGAAGCAGTAGATGTATGTACTGCTTTAAAATGCGACTACTGCAAACTGCTCGATATGCAGCAGAGCGAGGAATAAAATATTTTACTACAACACTTGCCTCTTCGCGATGGAAAGATTTCAACCAAATTATTGAGGCTGGTCGTTACGCAACCTCACAGGTTGATGGCGTTGAGTTTTGGGAACAAAACTGGCGAAAAGGAGGGTTATATGAACGTCGCAACCAACTTCTAAAAATAGAGAACTTTTACAACCAGCAATACTGCGGTTGTGAATATAGTGCCAAGAGAGTTGTTAGTTAACAAGCATTCGCTTGTTGAACTTGCTATACTTAAAGTCATTAATATTTTTAGTTTCACTAATACAAAAAAAATAGGCAATCTTTGGATTGCCTATTTTTCTGTTCTATTGATAAAGCATTATGCTTTTTTCTCAACAATTCTTCTCTCTTTAATACGAGCTTTTTTACCTGTAAGGGCACGCAAGTAATAAAGTTTTGAACGACGTACTTTACCGAATTTGTTAACTACAATACTTTCGATAAATGGTGAGTCCATTGGGAATATTCTCTCAACACCTACGTTGTCTGACATTTTACGTACTGTAAAACGTTTTTTGTTACCATTTCCTGAAATACGGATAACTACACCACGATATTGTTGGATACGCTCTTTGTTACCCTCTTTAATACGGTAAGCAACTGTAATTGTGTCTCCGCTTTTGAATGAAGGCATCTCAATTCCCGAAGCAAATGCCTCCTCTGCAACTTTAATAAAATCCATCTTATTTTAATTTTAAATATTCGTAAACCGCAATTTAACAAGTCACATCTCCTTGCCAGAGATTGCGAAAAGCGGTGCAAAGTAACAAAAATTTTATCACATAAGCAAATATGTTGTAAAGTTTTTATCTCAGGTATTTGAATTTAATGCTATTATAGTGTATCTTCGCAATATGAAATATATTAAACATATACTCTTTACGTTTATTGCTTTGCTATCTGTTACATTGGCTAACGGCAATAACAACTATTTTTGTAATATATCGGCAGAGCATATGGCTTGGTGCGATTCGGTTTATAACAGCATGACTCTCCGCGAACGCATTGGGCAACTTTTTGTTGCTGGTGCTTTAACTACTGAAGATGAAAAAAACAAGGCTCATATTGCTCGAATGGTAAACGAATATAAAGTTGGTGGTTTTATTTTGAGTAAGGGTACTGCAGGTGCACACTTACGTTTAACCGAGTATGCTCAATCTCTATCAAAAGTACCTCTAATGATTACTATTGATGGGGAGTGGGGATTGTCAATGCGATTAACCGATACTCCTCGATTTCCTAAGAATATTGTTATAGGTGCTGCCAACAACAGTCGTCTTACATATGAATATGGCAAAGAGGTTGGTCGTCATTGCCGACGCATGGGAATACACGTCAACTTTGCTCCCGATATTGATGTGAACAGCAACCCCAACAATCCTGTTATTGGAGTAAGGTCTTATGGCGATAGTGCCGAAATGGTGGCACGTTTAGGAATAGCATACTCAAAAGGGTTGTTGAGTGAAGGGGTTTTGCCTGTTGGCAAACACTTTCCTGGTCATGGTGATGTAGAGAGCGACTCTCATAAAACTCTGCCTGTAAACAACAAAACAAGAGAGGAGTTAAACAATGAGGAGTTGTTACCATTCAAAGAGTATATTAAGGCTGGTATGCCATCACTTATGGTTGGACATCTGTATATTCCTGCATTGGATTCTGTATCGGGATTACCAACATCTTTGTCGCCTGTTGTTGTGGATAAACTCCTTCAGCAAGAGATGGGATATAAAGGTTTGCTCTTTACCGATGCATTAGAGATGAAGGGGGCAACTGCCGAGAATAGTGCTTTAAAGGCTCTTCTTGCAGGCAATCACATATTGCTTAAACCTCTTGACGTGGGCGAATGTATAAAGAGCATTGAGGAGGCTTACAACAAAGGGATTGTAAAAGAGGAGTTATTGCAAAGTGTGGTAAAAAAAATCCTTCTGCATAAATATGTTTTTGTGGGTAAGGATAGAAATCCTATCTCTGAAAAGGGATTGGTTAGCGACATTGTTTCGCCCGAAGCAGAGAGGATTATATATCAGATAAACTCAGAGGCGGTAACTCTTCTAAAAAACAATAACAACATACTGCCACTAAAAGCCTTAGATAAAACTGCAATAGATATTGAGTGTTACGGCACAACATCGAGCATAGATTTCACAAACAGGCTTAAATCGTATGGCATTAACGGAAAAGCCAATAGTAATGAGAATATCTCAATAATTGGAGTTTATTCAGGCAAGAGTAATGTTGTGACTCAAGTTGAGGCTGCCTGTAAGGGTAAGAGATATATTTTGGTATTCTTTACCTCGCCATACAATATGAAGTTATACTCAAAAGTTATAGAGGGTGCAGAGGCTGTTGTTATGGGTTACGAAGAGACAAAAGTTATGCAAGAGTGTACTGCCGAACTTATCATGGGAGGTATTGCAGCAAAGGGAAAACTTCCTGTTAATGCTGCACCATACAAAAGAGGTGATGGTATTGAGACCAAGTGCGTAAGGTTGGGATATGCACCAGCCGAAGTGGTTGGAATGAATAGTTCTACTCTACTATATATTGACTCTATTGTTGCTTGTGGACTTAAAAAGAGAGCCTTTCCTGGATGTCAAGTGCTATTGGCCAAGGATGGAAAGATAGTTTACGAAAAGGCTTTTGGCAAGAGGGCTGGGAAAGAGAGCAGAGAGGTTACTCTATCTGATATTTACGACCTTGCATCGGTAACCAAAAGTGCCGCAACGATGCCTGCTATTATGCACTTATATGAGAAAGGAGCGTTTAGCATTGATGAGAAACTTAGAAACTATATACCGTTACCCGACACCTCACTTGTTGGCGAAATACCTATGAATGAATTACTATGGCATCAAAGTGGACTTCCATCAGGAATAAATCCCTACTATCTGCTAACCGACAGCAATAGTTACAATGGTAAACTATATCACTGGAGAAAGCAGTCGCCATATCTCATTCAAATAGACAAACAGGTGTTTGCAAATAATCAGGCAAAGTTGCGTAAAGATCTATTGCGTGTGAAGAGCGACTCTGCTTTTACAATAAAGATTTGTGAACGTCTATGGGCTAATAATGCTATACGCGACACTCTCCTAAATCGTATAGTGCGAATGGAGCCTGACACCACAAAAAAGAGATACAGATATAGCGACATAAACTTTATTCTACTTCAAGAGGTAACAGAGAGACTATCTGGTAGTAGATTAGACGTTCTTACAGACTCTCTCTTTTATGCTCCTTTGGGAATGACTCGTACCACCTTCTGTCCTATGAAGAAGTTCAACAGATGGGAAGTTATACCAACTGAACGCGATGATTTTTTACGTAAGGAGTTAATGTGCGGATACCCTCATGATGAGACTGCTTGTATATTGGGAGGAGTAAGTGGCAATGCAGGTTTGTTTGGCACTGCTAACGACCTTGCTAAACTCTTGCAGATGTTTTTAAATGGTGGTACATACGGAGGAGAACATTTCCTAAACGAAGAGAGCATCACACTATTTACGCAAACACAGAGTGATATAAGCCGTCGCGCTTTAGGGTTTGACAAGCCCGACCTTGAGAATGAAGATAAAAGTCCCTGTTGCCCCGAAGCAAATGCCACTGTTTACGGACATACTGGCTATACTGGCACTTGCTTTTGGGTGGATAAAAAGAACAATATGATATTCATTTTCTTATCCAATAGAGTATTTCCTCACCGATGGAACAAAGAACTGATGAAGATGAACATCCGTCCTAAAATCCAAAACATAGCATACGAAGCATTAAAGTTGTTTTAGAAAGGCATCCTAATCAAGAAACTAAATAGTTGCTTCGCTAATAGGTATTTTACCCTTTACCGCAACCCTACTACTATTGAGTTGAGGAAGTGGTTCAGTGTAGCAAATGTAGGTTCCTATACAACGGGTAATAAGGATATCATCATGATGCCCCTCCATTGCTCCATACGCTCCATTCTGTTTTCTCTCAAATACATCGTGTTCATAGCAGGCATCAAAGTCGCGTTCAATATAACCACCCTCACGTAACATCCTAACCTGATGTGCTATAAGCATAAGTTTTGTTGCTCTGTTCATGTGAAATCCCCATCGTACTCCACTGCCAGAATGAATCATATTTGAGGTTTGTCGGGCATAAAGGTTGGGATATACCCCAGAGACTGTTTCAAGGATATACTCCGAAGAGTCATCATCTCCTCTCTCTGTTTCAAGGGTATTGCTCTCTATGACCAACAGACTCTTGTTATAGAACTCGGCTATCTGCACAGCCTTCCATGCAAGAAGGTCGTGGTCAATATGTCCTCGCCATTGTGCTACTACTTCGGGAACTCCGCCATGTAACATCCAGTAGCGGTCAAATACCACAATAACAGAGTAGTCGGCTTTATTTGATCGCCCTCCTATATCAACTACAGTTATGTATCGCATAGAAAAAAGATTCTCTTCATCGGGCATCTCCCAAAGGCGAAGTTCTCCCCCACTCTCCTCAATAAAACGCACATCGGTTAACGCCTCTTTTCCTCTGTCGCTCCTGCCGTATATGTCGCCAACATATTTAGGCTTGCAACACTCTTTGCGTAACCTCTCTACTGAGGTGTGCGAAA
>JAFQBL010000140.1 GCA_017416695.1 Bacteroidales bacterium
CCATGAAAGTCATCAGGGATAACTGCATACATTTCGGCTTTGGGAGCCTCTTGTAGAGTTTTCTCTGCCTCTCCCACTAATGGGATATCCAATCCTCTTTTTATTTTTACTAAATCTGCCATTTTCTACAACGGATTTTTTACCGAGTGCAAAGTTACAACTTTTTGTCATATTACATATAATAATTAAAGAAAAAAATCTTTAATATTATAATTAATTGATTTTCGTGATTTTACAATTAGCAAAACAGGAGATTTTTTCTCTTTTTGCAAAATATGAGCAAAATACTGTTTTCTACTAAAAGATGATTTGATATATCATTATGACAAATTATTGCTCATTTTATATACATTTTGACACTTAAAGCATAGAAGTATATGAAGAGAGACTTAAACCTTTATCTCATTTATGTATCAAAAAGACAAATATTTACCTTATATATATATTCAACACTTGACAGATTGGATTTATTTAGTAAATTTGTGAAAACGATTGATAATTCCTGATTATGGAGAGTTATATTGAACTTAAAGAGATTAAGATTCACGCTTACCACGGTGTTGATAAGCAAGAACGGAGAGTTGGCAACGACTATATTGTAAGAATTAAAGTTAAATTTGATATATCAAAAGCCGCCAAAAGCGACTCGGTTAGCGATACCATAAACTATGCCGACATTTACGATGTTGTTAAATGCGAAATGAGTACACCATCAAACTTGTTAGAGTGCGTAGCATATAGAATAATGAATGCCATTAAAGCAAACTTCACCTCAATAGAGGGCGGAGAGGTTGAAATAATAAAGGTTAAGCCTCCAATCTCGGGCAACGTTACTGGTGCTTCGGTTACGGTAAAATGGTAAGAGAGTTGTTAGTTAACAAGCATTCGCTTGTTGAACTTGCTCTCGCTCAACAATACTCTAATAATTTAGTATTGTATTCACTTACCCACAGGTTTATTAGTTTAATAAAAGGTAATGAGATATTTATATATAATATTTAGTTTTTGGATTGTTTGCAGCGTTGCTGTTGCTCAAAACAAACCATACAGAACTGCAAGTTTGGATAGCAGGGTTCATTCACTTAAAGTTGAATCGGGCAATGGGTTTATGTACCCAACAGTTATTCGCCTTAACTCTGATGATTTTATAAACATTTCGTTTGATCTGTTTGAGGATGAACATCAGGATTTGAGTTATAGCATTGTTCACTGTAATGCAAACTGGCAACCATCTATGCTATCCACTATTGAATATATTGATGGGTTTGATATTCAAGAGGTTTATGATTGGGATTTATCATTTAACACTTTTCAAAACTATGTAAACTACAACATTACCCTTCCAAACGATGATATTCAATTTAAGGTATCGGGCAATTATGCAGTTGTGGTATATCCGCAAAACCAAAGGGAACGACCTATTCTTTATGCCTGCTTTATGGTAAGCGAAGAGGCTGTAAAGGTAAACTGCTCGGCGAGTTCAAGAACAGACAAAGGGTTTGCCGATAACTACCAACAGGTATCGTTCAGGATTGACCGAAGCGACTACAATATTGTAAACCCTGTTAACGACTTAAAAATATATGTTATGCAGAACAATCGCCTCGACAATATGGCGTTTGTTCAATCTCCACAATACTTTAATAAGAATGAGATTGTGTATGAGCATAACAAAGATTTGATTTTTGATGCAGGGAATGAGTATCGCCGTTTTGAGATGGTCAGCACCGAATATAAGGGTATGGGTGTTGATGTACTTACCCACTACGACCCCTACTATCACGCCATATTAGAGCGTGACTATCCGAGAGAGAGCAGAGTTTACTCATACGATGAGACTCAGCACGGACGTTACGTTATTCGCGAAACAGACTTTGAAGAAGAGAGTCATATTCAGGCAGACTATTTTGTCGTACATTTCTCATTGGACGCAAGCGAGATGCTTCTCCCAGAAGGAGATATTTATATTGACGGAGAGTTAAGCGAATATCGTTTTAGCGACAACAACCGTATGCTACGCAACCCTCAAACAGGGATGTTTGAGAAATTTATGCTCTTAAAACAGGGAGCATATAACTACCAATACCTATTCGTACCCAAAGGCGAAAGCGTTGGCAAAGCATCTGTTATTGAAGGAAACAAGTATGAGACTCAAAACGAGTATAGAGTAAATGTTTACCACCGCGTTCCTGGCGAACGTTACGACCGCTTAATTGGAACAGGAAGATGTCTTTCAGATAGATAAGTTGTTAGTTGTCAACTACGTTGCCCCTACGGGGTAGTTGTTAGTTATTAAATTACATAAAGGAGAAAATAACAAAGTACCTACAAATAAAAACCGAGAAGTTATTCTCGGTTTTTATTTATTCTCTCCCCTACTACTCTGGCGGCTATTGCCACATACTCGGCACAGGGGCGGCGTTTATAATATTCGGCAGTGCGTTCCGATGGCACATGTGTCTCTTTTACATCGGGGGTTAACCCCAAGAGTTCACGACATATTATTGAGCCATTCTCTTTTTTAAACTGCTCGGCAAGTTCTTGCACCACTGCATAGTTTTGTGTTTTTGCTCCTCTGTCTTCGGGGTTTTCTGCTGAGAACTCCTGCCCTGCCACAAGGAATGCTCCACTTACGGCTCCGCACACCTCACGCAATCTACCCATACCTCCTCCGAGTGGAGCGGCAAGTCGTGCAGCAAAGTCTTTATCTATATTATATACGTCGGCATACGCCATAAATACTGATTGTGAGCAGTTATACCCGCTTTTAAATAGGTTACGTGCTAACTCTGCTCTTGCCTCTACGTCTATTTTTTCTTTCATAATCTACCAATTTATAGGTTCTATTCCGTTGTTTTTCAGATAAGTATTTGTTTTACTAAAGTGTTTATTACCAAAGAATCCGCGATGTGCCGACAGTGGCGAGGGATGTACCGATGTTAATACCAAGTGTCGTTTGCGGTCAATGTATTTGCCTTTTTGCTGTGCATACGAGCCCCAAAGGATAAATACCAAGTTCTCTCGTTCGGTTGCCAACTTGTTTATCACTGCATCGGTAAACTCTTCCCACCCCTTGTTTTGGTGCGAGCCTGCTTGTTGTGCTCTTACGGTTAGGGTTGCATTCAACAACAACACTCCTTGCTCTGCCCATCGTTGCAGATTTCCGCTTTGTGGTTGAGGTATGCCTAAGTCTCCCTCTATCTCTTTAAAGATATTGCGTAGTGATGGGGGAAACACAACTCCATCGTTTACAGAGAAACACAAACCATGTGCTTGACCTGGCTCATGATAAGGATCTTGCCCCAAGATTACAACCTTTACCTTATCAAAAGGGCATGAGTCAAAGGCATTGAATATCAACTTTGCAGGTGGATATATGGTATTTGTGGCATACTCGTTACGCACAAAGTTGGTTAGTATCTCAAAATATGGTTTATCAAACTCTTCTTGTAAGCGTTGTTGCCAACTCTCTTCTATTTTTACATTCATAATTACTTTAGTCGTTAGTTGATTATTAGCCTATTAGTCTTATTAGTCTAATTGGACTAATTAGTTAGTTTCTCCTCCTTCCAACTACGCTCTTGCTGACGTAACAGACATTTATGGTAACCACTATTTACTCACTACTAATTACTATCTACTTTTATATAATGTGACCTCGAAGGGATTCAAACCCTTGACCTTCAGAACCGGAATCTGACGCTCTATTCAGCTAAGCTACGAGGCCTCTTTCTCAATTATAAATGAGAGTGGCTAACGCCACAATTAAAAATTATCTTATATAATAAATATATTCTTATTCTCTAACAGATGCGAATTTACGCATTTATTATAGTATGACAAAATTTTGGGTACGATTAAAATAGTAGGAGGTTGCTCTACCAAACAACCTCCCACATTGATTATTGTGTTTTTATTCTGCTAACAACTACCCCGTAGGGGCGGCGAAGCCGAAAACTAAAAACTAACGACTCTTTTACTCTGCATCAACGCCCCATTGTTGTTTTGACAAGCGTTTGTAGTTGTTGTAACGCCATGTTGCGTTTGCTTGTGCTGCCTCAAACAACTCTGCTGCTTGGTCGGGGAATTGTTTCCACAATGATGCGAAACGTACTTCGCCCTTCAAGAAGTCTTGGAATTTATCCCATTGTGGCTCTTTGCTATCCAAAGAGAATGGGTTTTTGCCCTCTTCTTCTAATTGTGGGTTGTAACGCCACAAGTGCCAGTATCCACATTCAACTGCGGCTGCTTGCTCTGCTTGTGCTGTTCCCATTCCCTTCTTAATTCCGTGGTTGATACATGGTGCGTAAGCAATGATGATTGATGGTCCGTCGTATGCTTCTGCCTCGCGAATTGCTTTTAGTGCTTGTGCTTGGTCGGCTCCCATTGCTATTTGTGCGCAATATACATATCCGTATGTTGATGCTATCAATCCAAGATCTTTTTTACGGATGCGTTTTCCTGCAGCAGCAAATTTTGCTATCGCTCCAACTGGTGTTGATTTTGATGCTTGACCTCCTGTATTTGAGTAAACCTCTGTATCAAGTACCAAGATATTTACATTCTTTCCTGATGCTAATACGTGGTCTAATCCACCAAAGCCAATATCGTATGATGCTCCGTCACCTCCAATAATCCATTGTGATTTTTTGATGATGAATTTGCACAATGGCGCTATCTCTTTACAGCAAGGACATGCGTCAACGTTTGCTTTTACAAGTGGTGTGATTTGTGCCTCTAACTCTACTGTCTTATCGGCATTCTCTTTATTCTCAACCCACTCAGCAAATAGTGCTTTAAGTTCTGCTGGACATTTATCGCAATCTTGTGCTTTTGTCATCAACTCTGCCAAACGTACACGCATCTTATCTACTGCGATGAACATTCCCAAACCGAACTCACAGAAGTCCTCGAATAGTGAGTTTGCCCATGCTGGTCCACGTCCGTTTTTAGCAGTTGTATATGGTGTTGAAGGAATTGAGCCTGAATAGATTGATGAACATCCTGTTGCGTTTGCTACCATTTGACGCTCACCAAATAGTTGAGTGATTAGTTTAACGTATGGAGTCTCACCACAACCTGAACATGCTCCTGAGAACTCAAACAATGGTGTTGCAAATTGTGAGTTCTTAACGTTTGCTTTAACGTCAACAAGTGCTTGTTTTGATGATACGTTCTCTACGCAGTAATCCCAGTTCTCTGCCTCTGCCAATTGTGTTTGCAATGGTTTCATTGCAAGTGCTTTTCCGTTTTTGTTTCCTGGACATACGTCAACACAGTTTGAACATCCTAAGCAGTCCATTACATCTACTTGCATACGGAATGTCATTCCCTCGAATGATTTTCCTACTGCTTTGATTGTTTTGAACTCTTTTCCTGCTTGCTCATCGGCTGTTAATACGAATGGACGTATTGAAGCGTGAGGACAAACGTATGCACACTTGTTACATTGGATACAGTTCTCTGCTGTCCACTCAGGAACAAATGCTGATACTCCGCGTTTTTCGTATTTTGCAGTTCCTGCTGGCCATGTTCCGTCCTCTAATCCAACAAATGTTGATACTGGAAGGTCATCTCCTAATTGTGCATTGATTGGTGCTACTACTTTTTGGAAGAACTCAGGTGCTTTGCTTTCTGCTTTTACATCATCAGCAAGTGTTGCCCATGCGGGATCTACTGCTACTTTTACATACTCGCCTCCGCGATCTACCGCTGCGTAGTTTTTATTAACAACATCTTCTCCTTTTTTACCGTATGATTTAACAATGAATTTTTTCATTTGCTCAATTGCTAAATCTACTGGGATTACCTCAGTTATACGGAAGAATGCAGATTGCAAGATTGTATTGGTACGATTACCCAAACCTATCTCTTGTGCAATTTTTGTTGCATTGATTGTATATAGAGTGATGTTCTTTTGTGCCAATGTACGTTTTACGTTTGCTGGCATATTTGCTACCAACTCCTCTTCGTTCCAGATAGTATTCAACAGGAATGTTCCGTTTTGACGGATTCCACGCAATACATCATACATTTTCAAGTATGCTTGTACGTGACATGCCACAAAACTTGGAGTGTTTACCAAATATGTTGAACGGATTGGTTTGTCTCCGAAACGTAGGTGAGAACAAGTAAATCCTCCTGATTTTTTAGAGTCGTATGAGAAGTATGCCTGACAATATTTGTCTGTGTTCTCTCCGATGATTTTTACTGAGTTTTTATTTGCTCCTACTGTTCCGTCTGCTCCTAATCCAAAGAATTTTCCTTCGAATGCGTCAGCATCGCCCATTGCTATCTCCTCACCAACTGGTAGTGATGTGTAGTTTACATCATCGTTTATACCTATTGTGAATTGGTTTTTAGGCATTGGTAATGCCAAGTTCTCATATACTGCAAGGATTTGTGCAGGTGTAGTGTCTTTTGATGATAATCCGTAACGTCCACCTACGATAACGGGAGCGTTCTCTTTTCCGTAGAAACAATCTTTTACGTCAAGGTATAGAGGCTCTCCTGTTGCTCCTGGCTCTTTAGTGCGGTCTAATACTGCAATGCGTTTTGCTGTTGCTGGTACTGCTGCAATAAAGTCTTTTGCTGAGAATGGGCGGTATAGGTGTACTGTTACCAAACCTACTTTCTCGCCTTTTGCTGTTAGGTAATCAATTGCCTCACGTGCTGCCTCTGTTACTGAACCCATTGCTATGATTACGCGATCAGCATCTTCTGCTCCGTAATATGTAAATAGGTCGTAGTTGCGTCCTGTGATTTTTGAAATCTCTTTCATATATCCGCGTACTATCTCGGGTACTGCCTCATAGTAACGGTTACATGATTCGCGGTGTTGGAAGAATGTCTCAGGGTTCTCAGCCATACCACGCATTACAGGAGATTCTGGATTTAATGCTCTTTCGCGGAACTCTGCAAGTGCCTCTTGGTCTAACAATGGTACCAAATCAGACTCCTCAATCATCTCAATTTTTTGAATCTCGTGTGATGTACGGAATCCGTCAAAGAAGTTTACAAATGGTACGCGTGATTTGATTGTTGCCAAGTGTGCTACACCTGACAAATCCATTACCTCTTGAACTGAGCCCTCAGCCAACATTGCAAATCCTGTTTGACGGCATGCCATAACGTCTTGGTGATCGCCAAAGATTGAAAGTGCGTGAGATGCCAATGTACGTGCAGATACATGGAATACACATGGTAATAACTCTCCTGCTATTTTGTACATATTAGGTATCATCAACAACAATCCTTGCGATGCTGTATAAGTTGTGGTTAGGGCTCCTGCTTGTAGTGAACCGTGTAGGGTTCCTGCTGCTCCACCCTCTGATTGCATCTCTTGAACTGATACTACTTCGCCGAAGATGTTTTTACGTCCTGCGGCTGCCCACTCATCAACATACTCTGCCATTGGTGATGATGGGGTGATGGGGTAAATTGCGGCTACCTCGCTGAACATATAAGATATGTGCGCTGCTGCTTGGTTTCCATCACATGTCAACATTTTCTTTTGTTTCATGTTCGTTTAATTTATTTAGTATTAGTAATTTATATAGTCTTTTACTATGTTTTATTATTGTTTATTCTCACTCTCATTAATAGAGAAGTCCAAACATCCACAAAGGTACAACATTTTCTCGACCTATCATTATATTATCCTCTGCATAAATAATGTTTGTCTCTTTTTTTCTGTATTTTATTGTTCCTACCTTAAATGAATACTCTCCATCTATTACGAAATGTACTCCTTTCTCGCCTTTGGTTACGGTATGGTCTTTAAACAAAGCGTTACAGAAGAATGTTTCTGCCAACGATTGCGAATTAAGATTCTCTTCACCCACCACCTGCATCAAATTCGGGTTGTGCATATATACCTTTGCTGGTTTCTTGGGAAATGACTCTCCCTCTTCGTATAGAACATTTATCAACCTTGCATCTGATAGGTATTTTATATAATTTACAACGGTTGCTCGTGAGGTTGATATTGCCTGACTCAATTTACTCACATTAGGAGTGCATGGGGCATCTTTTACCAGCATATAGAGCAGTTTGCGTATTTTAGTCAGATATGCAGGTTCTATCTGCTTAATAAGCAATATATCTACCTCCATCATCATATTCATTGTCTTGAGCAGATTCTCCGAGAAGTTTCTTTTCTCTAAGAAGAATGGGTAGAACCCATGTTGCAAGTAGGCATCAAAATAGTCAAAAGGATTTATCTTTTGAGTTATCTCTTCGGCTATCTGCTGATGATTCTTAAGCAACTCTTCAAGCGTCAACGCCTTAATATTGGCATTTGTAAACAGATTAAGATACTCTCTAAATGAGAATCCTCTAAGGTTATATGAGTGTACTACATCGGCAAGATAGGGATTATCCTCTTTCAATCGCATTACCGATGAGCCTGTGAATACTATATTTAATTGAGGTATATTATCGTAGCAATATCGCAACTCTTCGCTCCAGTTGGGATATTTGAATACTTGGTCAATCAACAATGTTTTACCTCCTTGGGCAGCAAACTCTTGAGCAAATTGTGCTAATGTTTTATCGGTAAAACAGAGGTGATTGAGGTTTATATAGAGACACTCTCGAGATGTTCCAAACTTCTCTTTGGCATATTTTAAGAGGAAAGTTGTTTTACCTACACCCCTACTTCCTTTAATTCCTATAAGGCGATGACTCCAATCTATTTCTCGCATAAGTTCTCGCTCGACGGGCGAATTTACATGCTCGACAAGATACTCGTGCGTTTTATAAAACAGTTCCATTGGTAGCATAGTCCTCTCTTTCGTTTCTTCCGTACAATTCTAAATTACAAATTTAGTACAAAGTTTTTGTTTTGCAATGTAGAGTTTGCATTTTTAACACTAAAAAATTATTTTTTTAATATATATTTAATTCGCCTATTTGTTAAATTAACCTTAATAAATATTACATTATGTATTAACAATCAAAGGGTTAAGTAATTTCGTAAGAGTTAAAGTATCTATATTTTTAGGTAGTCTGTAATATTTTGAGTATCTTTGCACCCGAAATTTTAAATATAGATTTTATGAAAAAATTATTACTCAATTTTTCGCTTATTATAGCGTTTTTGTTCACAACGAATTTAATTTTTGCCCAATACCAACTTACAAACTCTGGTTTTGAGAATTGGGAGGGTGTAAGCCAAAAGAAACCTGGATTGTTTGGAGGAACAATATCGGGTGATGAGCCTACTCAATGGAACTCATTTGTTACTGCTCAAGTTAAGAGCTCAACATTCGCAAGTGCTATTGATGAGAAATGCGAACCATCAACTGACGTTCGACCAGGAACAACAGGAAGCAAATCTGCAAAAATATGGTCAACTTCACCAATAATAGGAGTTGTTGCTAACGGTAACCTTACTACTGGTAGAATTTATGGAGGTAGTATGACTCCTTCCGATGCAAGTGGAAACTACAACTTCTCAGATCCATC
>JAFQBL010000141.1 GCA_017416695.1 Bacteroidales bacterium
ACATAAGATAGTGTAACTCCTAATTTTATAGGTACCAAACACCATCTATTAGCATTATTACTTGTTGGTATGGTTGTGCCTTCATCGTATTTTTTTTCGAAACGATATAATGCTCCTATACCTGCTGTCAATTCTAAATTCCATCTTTTACTCAACACAAAATCGTATCCGTAGGTAAATCCTCCGCCAATACCTTGACCATCGTGATACTCTCCTTTACGCAACAATTCGTAATCGATATACATTAGTGTAAATCCCAAGAAGTGCTGTGCCATAGGACGTTGAAACCAATATCTCAATTCTGGTTGAATTCTGAAATGATCAAATTTTGCATTTTTATATGGAGTCCATTCATTGAATGAAGCCGTCAAATCGAGCGACATAGTTGGAGAAACCACAAACTCTGCCGATATGTTTGGAGATACTGTTGCCCACTCCAAAAGGTTTGTTTTTACCGCTATCTTTTGGGCATTACCCACAAATGGGATTAATGCAAATATTAATACAAGGATTGTCCCTCTACTACTTTTTAGAAGTTCCAACAATGGGCGGGCAGTTCCTTTTGAATTTATTTTCATATCTTTTTATTATCTTTATTTTTAAGGTTTTGCATTTTTTACCCATAATACAAAACACAAGTGCAAAGGTACTATATTTTTTTTAATACCGCAAGAGTATTTTAAACAAATATTTACTTATAATTCACTATTTTATGATTTCACAAACATTTACAACAAGAACCTCTTTTAAAGATAATTTCAATAAATTTATATAGTGCCTAAGAACATTACATTTCTCCAAAATTGTTATCTTAATTGTAGATATCAAGAGTTTTGTCAGATTTTATTTTTAGCATTAATTATTTATTATTATTTTTGCAAACATATTATATATGTTATTATGAACTACCAACCAGATATTAATATCATAAAACAAAGGTTTAATATTATAGGAAACTCTCCCTCCTTAATCAGAGCCATAAGTCGTGCTATACAAGTAGCCCGATTTGACATTTCTGTTCTTATTACAGGCGAAAGCGGAACTGGAAAAGAGTTTTTCCCAAAGATAATTCACGAATGTAGTGCAAGAAAACATAAAAAATATATTGCTGTTAACTGTGGTGCTATTCCTGAAGGCACTATAGATTCGGAACTTTTTGGCCATGAGAAAGGTGCCTTTACAGGTGCTTTGACCGACAGAAAAGGCTATTTTGAAGAGGGTGACGGTGGTACTATCTTCTTAGATGAGATTGGTGAACTTCCTCTGACCACTCAGGCTCGTCTTTTAAGAATTCTTGAAAATGGTGAGTATATAAAAGTTGGTTCTTCTATTGTTCAAAAAACTGATGTTAGAATTGTTGCTGCAACCAACATGAATATGACTAAGGCTGTTCAAGAGGGCAAATTTAGAGAGGATCTGTTTTACAGATTGAATACTATCCATATTGAACTTCCTCCTCTCAGGAACAGGGTTGATGATATATTATTGTTATTCAGGAAATTCTGTGCCGATTTTGCAGAAGAGTACAAAATGCCTACTATTACTCTTTCTCCAGAAGCAAAAAAATTATTGACTTCTTATAGATGGCCTGGTAATATCAGACAACTTAGAAATATCACAGAACAAATCTCAATTTTAGAATTAACAAGAGAAATCTCAGCCGAAGTTCTTCAATCATATTTACCTGTTTATGACGAGCCTAATCTTCCCGCAATAAACAAAAAAGAAGGCAATTCTTTTATTGACGGAGAACGCGAGATGTTGTATAAGATTATTCTGGAAATGAGGAAAGAGATTAACGATATAAAATCTCAGTTAGACAATTCTAAGAGAAATATTCTTCACAACCTTTCTCAAAACGATTTTGGCAATAACATCGCTGAAGATATCTCACATACTCCTTATATAGAGTCGCATAAAGACTCATATGACAATTTTGAAACTATTAATATTGAGAGCATAGAGGATAGTTCAATGTCACTCGAAGAGGCAGAAAGGGAGATTATAAAGAAATCGCTTGAAAAGAATAATGGCAAACGCAAAAAGTGTGCTGAAGAGTTGAAAATATCAGAGAGAACGTTATATAGAAAAATTAAAGAGTATAACCTGGATAATGAGAAAGAGTTTTAAATATATTTCAACTTTTATTGTTGCCATTGTAATGCTTTGCGGTTGCACTATATCTTATAAATTTAATGGTGCTTCTATTGACTACAATACAACAAAAACAATCTCTATTGCCAATTTTCCTATTAGAGCGGCTTTGGTTTACCCTCCGTTAGCCCAAGCTTTTAATTTGGCTTTGGAGGATATATATGTAAGACAAACCCGTCTTAACATTGTGAGAACAAATGGAGATTTACAGGTTGAGGGAGAGATTACTGGATATGACATTACTCCTCAAGCCGTTAAAAGTGATGCCTACGCATCGCAAACCCGATTAACTGTTAGAGTAAGAGTTAAATATACTGACACCAAGAATCCTCAATTTAGCATTGATGATACCTTTAGTGCTTATAGAGATTTTGACAGTTCAAGATTATTAACTGAGGTTCAAGATGAACTTATTAGCGAAATAACTGCTGAACTTGCTGAACTTATTTTCAACGCTACTGTTGCAAACTGGTAACATAAATATGAATTCTGCTAAGAATAAAAATAATAAAAATTCCGACGGCTACAAACGCAAGAATCTTCTCTCGGCTATGGATAAGCCAGGAGAGAATATTGCTATGCTTTCGAAAGAATTAAAGAAATTAGCAGCATTTATGCGTAATACAAACTCAGAGTCTGAAAAAGTTGAAGAGATTGTTACAACAAAAGCAGAGGAGAAAATAGATGATAACTTCTCTACTATTGATAACTTTTTAGAATTGAACGGTGTTGAAGAGTCTTCTTTAGATGATATATTAAAAAGCGAAGGCTATAATTCTGATTACTTTACATTTACCGAAGAGGAGACTATTGATGAACCTGACAAACAGATTGACTCAATAAATTCATTTCTCTCTGCTATTGAGAATGGAGAGTTTAGCAGATCGGAGAAGAGCATTTCTGAGGAAGAGGAGAGTATTGATAATTTAGAAGAAGAGGAGTATAGCAAACCCATTGAAGAGGAGTTTTTAACTGAGAGTTTAGCCCATATATATATAAAACAACGTAAATATGAGCGTGCATTGGAAATTATTAAGGAGATAAGTTTGAAAAATCCAGAAAAAAATGTTTACTTTGCAGACCAAATTAGATTTTTAGAAAAATTGATTATTAATGTAAAAACTGAATAAAGAAAAATGGCAACTTTTATTACTATTCTTATTGTACTTGCAGCAGTATTAATGATTTTGATTGTATTGGTACAAAATTCAAAAGGCGGAGGTTTGGCTTCAGGATTTGCTTCTTCAAACCAAATTATGGGAGTTAGAAAAACTACCGACTTTTTGGAGAAAGCAACTTGGACTTTAGCAGCAACTATTGTTATTTTGAGTATTGCTTCTGCTGCATTTGTTACTACAAGTACCGAAAAATCTTCAGTAGTTCAAAAAAATATCGAGGAGACTGTTATTCCCGAATTAATTAATAACGGAGAGACAGAGGCTGTTGCTAATCCTGAAATTCCTACTGATGCTCAAAATTAATATTTAATAATTTGAGAATTATAAAAATAGGTTTTGCAATATTTGCAAAACCTATTTTTTTTTACATCATTGTCTATTATTATAATAAATGTATTGAACAAATGGAGAGAGATCAAAATTTGTGGTAAAATTGATTTTTGTGTTTTAAATACTTCAATGGGGTAGATAAATTAGAGCTATTGATATATTAGAATAAAAAAAGGAGCGGCAGATACTTTCGTACTCAGCAACGCTCCCGAATATCTAATGCTGCAATTATACAACTAATTTTAATTATACAACACAATGGTAGATAAAAGTGTAAATAATTATCTAAATAAACAGCATTTACAATCTCACTTTATATACCAAAGTTCCAACCTTTACAATATATAAACCTGATTGTTTCTCAACCTCTACCCTACCTTCAACTACTCTGCTATCAACAACCATTCCTGACATATTATATATTGTTACCTCTTCTGCTGTGGGAGTGATAACAACTATTTTGTTTGAAGTAGTAAATACCTC
>JAFQBL010000017.1 GCA_017416695.1 Bacteroidales bacterium
AGTTTGGAATTCTTGTATGCAAAACAACAGGCTCTTGAAGAGTATCATCAAAGTTATTTTGAAAATCAACTGTATCTTTATCAATGTCTTGCAACATATCCTCAGCAATCTTCGACAAACGAGCCTCAGTATAACGCATAGAGAATGGTTGAGCCATACGAACCATTGTCAAATATACCGAAGAATCTCCATGTGGATGGTACTTTCCTAACACATCACCCACAATTCTGGCAGATTTTTTATGAGGTTTATTAGAGTTGTTTCCTAATTCGTTCATACCAAACAACACCCTGCGGTGAACAGGCTTAAAACCATCTCTAACGTCTGGTAATGCACGAGCAACAATAACCGACATCGAATAATCGATGTACGATTTTTTCATCTCCTCTTCAATGTTAATTTTAATTATACGATCCATTATTTATAATGTATTATTTTCAAGTTTTGACAATATTAAAAAACTGCATAAAGATAATACATTTTACCCAATCTTTAAAATTTATAGCAACTAAAATAGAGTATAAATCTATTATCATACACTTTAAAGCAACTATAAATAAGTTTTTTATCAACATTTACCAATTTGATAAAATTTTAACAAAAAGGTTTAATGACTCTCAGTCGTCAGTTGTCAACATTGTTCTCCCTTCGAGGTAGTTGATAGATAATCCAATTAGACCAATTTGCTAATTGGCTTAATAAAATAAAAAAGAAGTAGGGAGTTGGCTCTGTCAAGTCCGCAAAAAAATGAGTATCAAAAGAAGTAGGGACGCTGGCCTGCCACGTCCGTTAAAAGAGTATAAACAAAAAAAGTTGAAACAGCGTTACCTTATAACCTAATTTGAACAATTATCCTAATATAATCTCACCAAAACAATATCGGGCTGCTCGTATGAACAACCCGTTTATCTAACAACATTTACCCCATTCCCAATTCCTAATTCCTAATTCCTAATTTATTAAGCACTCTCCCGCCCTATCATGGTTACACTCAAGCCATTGCCTCAACTCTTGCCTATCAGCAAAATGAAGTAAATTAGTAATTTGCATTATTAATTATTTTCCCTACCATACATTTACCAGCATCAAAAGCCTTTTGCAAATCCTCATTCCAATGAGTATCTCGCCATTGATGCTTTGCCTCTTCAGAGAAACTACCAAGTTCGTAATGGCTATAGTCTGCCACCTGGCAAGTGTTGTAAGCAACAATACGTTGTGGCTCGCCAAGAGCCGTAGTGAGGCACCACTCCATTGTTCCAAAGCCATTACTATTATTACGTTCGGGCGTGCCATTCATAGTTTCAATCAACAGTATAGGCATACGCTTGGGAGCAGTCAGACTATAATCATTATATGATAACCATGGAAATGTTAAACGCTCCAAGAAAGAACGCATCTGCCCTGTAACCTCGCCAAAATATATGGGCGAACCAAGAACAAGACCATCAGCATCAGCAATCTCATTCAATATAGGAGTTAAAGTATCTTTGAAGCAACAAATATTTGACGCCTTACCTTTAACCTTACATGCCATACACGAGATACAACCCTTATAATTCAAATCATAAAGACGTATCACCTTAACCTCAACATCACTACTCACAGATTTAGCACCTTCGGCAAATCGCTGCAACAATTGTGCAGTGTTCATATTTTTACGAGGACCGCCATCAATAACAACAATCTTTTTCATAACCAAAAGCAATAATCATCTACTATTAAAACCCATATCATACCCAAATAGTTTCGCCAAACATCTAAACACTAATAGCCATATCTGTACTATTTATACATCATTCTATTCAAGACGCATTTCATTTATAATAGAAATCCACACTTTGGGTAAATATATATTTTGCACATTCAATGCCTCAATAAACAGAGGAGCAACCTCTTCATCCCTAAACCCAGCAATACCACACCCAATACGGGTAAGCAAGAAGCAATAAGAGGGATGCATCTTTGCAAACTCAATAAATTCATCAACATAAGGCTTAATAGTTGATATAGGTCCATGCATTGTTGGAATGGCATAGGCATTACCTTGCAAACCTAAACCCTGCCCCCATATAGCACCAAACTTATCGTATGCAACCCTTGCAGCACCACCCACATGCCTACCTTCAAGATTAGAGCCAAAAACAAAAATTTCGTTCTCTGATAGTTTAGTTATAAAATCAGGGGCAATCCTTTCATTAAGGTTATTCATACTAAAATAAAATTTATCAAACATTAAATATACAATGCAAATTTAATTACAATAAACACAAATAACAACAATAACACTTTTCAAATAGCAGAATCATATTAACTGATTAATGTGTTATATAAAAAAGCAACTCATCTATTTTAAAAATGACATAAAACATTATCTTTGTACACAATTAAAAATCCAACAAACAACAATCAATATTAATATGGCAAAGAAATACATATGCGGTCTTACAGCAATAAATAAAATAGGATGCGACAAAGCAACATTTTTAAAACTAGTAGAAAATGGGGTAATTGAAGCAAAAAGAACAGAAACAGGCTCATGGCAGGTATCAACCAAAAGCGTTGACCAATACATAGCAAAACATC
>JAFQBL010000142.1 GCA_017416695.1 Bacteroidales bacterium
CAACTGAAACAGGAGAGGTGTATGAAAATACCGAAATAAAACTTACTGCAACTCCAACAGATGGATATGAGTTCGTAAATTGGACAGTAGGCGATAGCATAGTAAGTAAAGATAATCCATACGTTATTACAGTAGAGGCATCTGCAGAATATAAAGCAAACTTCAGGATAGCACCAACCAAAATAAATCTTGTAAATGCAGAGTCATCAATGGAGCATTATTATTCTAATACAGCAGATAATATGATTGATGGAAATTATAATACTTATTTTGATACAGCAAAAGGTCAAGGTACCTATGAAGAGGTAACGGCAACAGTTACTCTTGAAGAGGAGTCTGTTGTAGGAGAGGTTAAAATAAACTTTATACAAAATTATATTCCTAATGCTGCAAAATTACAAGTATCAACAGATGGCGAGGTATGGAATGATGTTGAGGGAGCAGAATTTACTTCTGATGATGTGGAGAATTGTGGAACAATCGCTAATGGTAGCATAATTAACCGCATAACAGTTGACCTAAAAGGTGCAACCGCAAAATATGTGAGAATGTATGCTACTGACAAGGCTGGCACTTATTTGACTATATGTGAGTTTGAGGTATATGAGGCTATTGTTAATGTAGCACCACGTGCAATCAGTGTATCTGTTAATGATGAAACAAAGGGTACAGCATATATTGCTATTGAGGGAGTAACAGAGGTTACTAATCAAACAGCAGCAGTTAAATTGGTTGCAGTTCCTAATGCTATCGGTTACAAATTTGTAAATTGGACAGTTAATGGCGAAGAGGTGTCAACATCTACTTCATTTATTGACCGTACTGAGGGAGATAAAGCATACGTTGCAAACTTTATTGATAAACCTTATTTTAGCATAACAGCAACAACCGCTGATGCAACTAAAGGAGAGGTCTCTTTAACTATCCCAGAAGGCTCGGCAGTAGCAACAGGAGAGGTATATGAGGGAGAAGAGGTGACATTTACAGCAACCCCAACTGCTGGATATAAATTTGTTGCATGGAAATCTGGAGAAGAGGTTGTAAGTGAGAGTGCAACATATACAATTGTTGTAAGCGAGGCAATGTCACTTGTGGCAACATTTGAAAGAGATCCTATGCTAAACCGCTCAGGATGGACAGTTACAGCATCATCGCAAGAGGCATCAGGTGAAGGAGCAGGAAACGGAGTTGCATCATGTATTATTGATGGAAGTAACTCAACATATTGGCACTCACAATGGAGTGGCTCAGAACCTGGTTATCCTCACTGGTTTATGATTGATATGAAAGAGGTAAAATCATTTGATGAGTTTGAATATGTTTCAAGAGGAAATGGTACTTCTGATGATGGCTCAAACAATGGTAACATTCTTAACTATGTGTTGTATGTAAGCGATACTGAAATAGATCCTAACAATCTTGATGCTGCAACAAAAGTTACAGAGGGAAGATTTACTTATGATGGAACTTCTAACTCTCATAAAGTTGCTGTAACACCAGCAGAGGGACGCTATGTAATGCTATATGCAACAGGTCAATCGGCAAATGGTAGAGTAAATGCCTCTTGTGTTGAGTTCTATCTATACTCAAGTTCATACGCAGTAACAGTATCATCTTCAGATCCTGAAATAGGTACTGCATATATTGGAGAAGAGGGTGTAACTACAGTAGGATGTTCAGTAGAGGGAACAGATGTAGTGACAATCACTGCTCAACCAGTTGCAGGTTATCGTTTTGTAAACTGGACATTAGACGGAGAGGTTGTATCAACAGACGCAGTATATACAACAACAGAGGTAACAGAGAACCGTGTGTACGTAGCAACATTTGAGTTTGCAACACTTGAACCTCGTACAGTTAAAGTTGCATCAAACGACAAAACAAAAGGATATGCAGTATTTGTATCTCCAATGCCTGAGGGAACAGCAACTGATGTAACAACAGGTGAGATAGTAACTGTTCAAGCAGTTGCTCAATCAAGCAACGACTTCTTTGTAAACTGGACAATCAATGGAGTTGAAGTTGGAACAGAACTAACTTATGAGTATCTTGGTGCAGAGGCTGCAACAATTCAAGCAAACTTTATAAGTAAATATCCAATAACAATTAACCAGTCAGAGGGAGGAAGTGTCACTGTTAAATCAGATGGCGTGTCGATATATTCAGGCGACAGAGTTTTGGAAGGAAAATATATAACATTAGAGGTTTACGAAAATTCTGGTAGCCAACTTAAGAAATTGTTCATCAATGGAGAAGATGTATTTATGCAATATAAATACAATCCAGATTATCGTGTTCAAGTAACTGAAGCATTAACTATTACTCCTGAGTATGGAGAGCCAGTATGTATCTTCACATACAGTTGTACAGGAAACGGTTGGATTGAAGCATGGGAAACAGATACATACGATGATGCAGCATTCGAAGAGGGAACATTAGAGTTGCCACTATCTCCTGTAGGAGTACAATATGCTTATGGCGATGTAATTCCATTTGGAGGAACAGTAGCAATCTTCCCAGTTGCAGGAGACGGAGATTCATTGGTATCAATAAAAATCAATGATGAGGTTCAGGATATGAGTGAAGAGAGTGATGTAGTGTTATTAGGCGATATCTTTGTTGATCCTGTAAATGCTCCAATCCACGTAGAAGCAGTCTTTACAGGAATATCAACAGGAGTTGAGTCGTCAGAGGCAACCGAGACAAGAATCTATGCAGTAGTAAATGGAGTAAAGGTTGAGGTAGCAGAAGCAACATCAGTATCAATTTACTCAATGGCAGGAACATTGATAGCAGAACAACAAGTGTCAGAGTCAGCGGTAATTGCACTTGAAAAAGGAATTTACATTGTAAAAGCATCTGACAAAGTTGTTAAAGTTGTTGTAAAATAAGTTGTCAGGTGTTAGACTGATAAAACTAAATAACCTTTCAAAGGAGGAGAGAGCAGTAGTTCTCTCCTCCTTTATTATTCAAAAAAAAACTAACAACTAAAAACTAACAACTAAAAACTAATAATTAGCAACTAACAACTGATAATTTTTTTGTAACTTCGCATATTAAATCAGATAAGAGTGAATATACAAGAGTTATATAAAATATTTGTATCAAATCCTGTAATAAGTACTGATACTCGAAAAATAGAGCAGGGCTCGATATTTTTTGCATTAAAAGGGGCAAATTTTGATGCAAATAAATTTGTAGTTGAGGCTCTTACCAAAGGTGCTGCATACGCAGTTGCCGATGACCGAGAACTTGCTGAACTGAACGACAATAGGATAATATTGGTTGAAGATGTTTTGCTGACTCTGCAAGCATTGGCAAGGTATCACCGCGATACTATGAATATCCCTGTATTGGCAATAACAGGGACAAACGGAAAGACCACAACAAAAGAACTTATATCTGTTGCATTATCTCCCGCTCATAATGTACTGTCAACAATAGGTAATTTGAATAATAGTATAGGAGTGCCACTTACTCTGTTGCGTTTAAGAGTGGAGCATACAATAGCGGTAATAGAGATGGGGGCAAGTCATCCTGGAGATATTGAAGAGTTGGTAAATGTAGCAAATCCAACATATGGTATAATAACAAATGTTGGCAGGGCACATCTTCAGGGATTTGGCTCATACGAAGGTGTAATATCAACTAAGTGTGAATTGTATGATTATATAAAAGCAAAGCACGGAAAACTATTTGTTAGAAACGAAGATGAAGTGCTGATGCAACGCTCTGAGGGGGTTGACAGGGTTTTATACGGAGCATCTCCCTTATTGAACATTAGCGGAACTATAAAATCTGTATCGCCATTCCTGAAAGCAAAAATAAAATATTGTGGCGACTATTACGATATAGATACAAATCTTATAGGTAAATACAATTTAGATAATGTAGTGGCAGCATCTGCCGTAGCATCGCACTTTGGGGTTGCTATGCACGATATTGTAAAAGCAATATCATCGTATATCCCTTCAAACAGTCGCTCTCAATTTATTAAAGGTGAACATAACAACATAATTTTAGATGCCTATAATGCCAATCCTTCGAGTATGAAAGTTGCAATTGAGAATTTTGCTGAGGTGGAGGCTTCAGAAAAGATGCTAATACTCGGTGATATGTTGGAACTTGGAGAGGAGAGTGAGAGAGAACACGCCAGTATAGTGTCGTTATTGGAACAATTAAACTTTAAAAATGCACTATTGGTGGGAAAGGAGTTTGGTGCTGTTAAATCGCAGTATGAAAAGTTTACTACTACCTCTGAGTTGATAGAGTTTTTAAAAGTGAGTGAACTCAAATCAAAAACTATACTGGTAAAAGGTTCTCGCGGAATTGCTCTTGAACAAGCGGTTGAGTATTTGAAATAATGGATTTTGCAGAAAAGATAAAAAAGAGAATAGATACACCTATATTCCGACAACTATCTGAGGTTGCCGATGAGGTGGGTGTGCCTTGTTATGTGGTTGGCGGATATGTGAGAGATATTATACTTGAACGTCCTTCAAAAGATATTGATGTTGTTGTGGTGGGTAGTGGTATTGTGTTGGCAGAACACTATGCAAAGAGACTCGGTAGAGGTGCTCATCTTGCCGTATTTCGTAATTTTGGAACTGCTCAAGTAAAGTATCGTGGAATGGAGGTTGAGTTTGTGGGAGCAAGAAAAGAGTCCTATTCACGTAACTCCCGTAAACCTATTGTAGAGGACGGAACTCTTGAAGATGATCAAAATCGCAGAGATTTTACAATAAACGATATTGCTGCAAGTTTAAACAGTGCAACCTTTGGCGAAGTTTTAGACCCCTTCGGAGGATTTGATGATATACGTAGCAAAACCATTAGAACTCCATTAGATCCAGATATAACATTCAGTGATGATCCCTTGCGAATGATGCGTGCTATACGCTTTGCAACGCAACTGCAATTTGATATTGCCCCAGATACATTCAGAGCAATAGTCCGTAATTGTAAAAGAATATCCATTATCTCTGGTGAGCGTATAATAGATGAGATAAACAAAATAATGAGATCACCACAGCCGTCAATAGGATTTAAACTATTAGATGAGTCTGGATTGTTAGAGTTAATTCTTCCCGAACTCTCGGCACTTAAGGGTGTTGATAATGTTGAGGGTAAAGGCCATAAAGATAACTTCTATCATACACTTACGGTGCTTGATAATGTATCACTTCGCAGCGATAATATATGGTTGCGTTGGGCAGCACTTATGCACGACATAGGAAAACCAGTTGTAAAGCGTTACGATAAGAAAACAGGATGGACCTTCCATAATCATAACTATATGGGAGCCAAAATGATACAGCGTATTTTCCGTAAACTGAAACTTCCGTTGGGAGAGGAGATGAAATATGTTCGCAAGTTGGTGGATTTGCATATGCGACCAATAGTGCTGGCAGAAGAGATTGTAACCGATTCTGCAATTCGCCGATTGCTCTTTGATGCAGGGGTTGACATAGAGGATTTAATGCTCTTGTGTGAGGCAGACATAACATCTCGCAATCGTGAAAAGGTGGCTCGTTTCAAGGAGAACTTTGGTATAGTACGCCAAAAACTTAAGGAGATAGAGGAGAAGGATAGAATACGTGAGTTTCAGCCTCCGGTAAGTGGCGAAGAGATAATGTCGCTCTTTGGATTGCCACCCTCACGTCCAGTAGGAGATATTAAAGAGGCAATAAAAGAGGCAATTCTCGATGGTATTATCCCTAATGAATATGCTCCAGCATATGACTATATGTTAAAGGTGGCGGCAGATATGGGATTAAAACCTGTAAAATAGGAGAGTTTTTAGTTGTTAGTTGTTAGTTGTTAGTTAACAAACATTCGTTTGTTGAACTTGCTCACGCTCAACAATACACAAATAAATTTTGTATTGTGTTCGCTTACTCGCAACTTTGTTAGTTAACAAACATTCGTTTGTTGAACTTGCTATAGTTGACTAGGATAACTAGGGTGGATAGGTTTTTAGTGTTAGTTAACAAACATTCGTTTGTTGAACTTGCTCTCGCTCAACAATACACAAATAAATCTGGCGAATTGTGTTTGCTCAATTGCACAAAACTTTGTGGGTACTTTTGTCGTTTACGATATATAAAAAATAGACGCCACTCTCCATATTGAAAGAGAAAGGAGTGTTATTTGTAACCTCTTTTCCAAAAAGATATTTTCCGTTGCAATCAAAAACTTTAATGTCAATTTTACCCTCATCACCTTTGATGATTATATCTCCATTTGCAGGGTTTGGGAAAATCTCATACTCTGAATTTTCTGATATACTTTCAATTCCACTCTCTTCTGTTGCAGGAATATTGGCTTGATACGATACTTTATCCTGTGCCGTAATAGTCAGTTTGACCAAATCTCCACTGTTTATGCCATTAATATCTAACTCGGCAAAACCTTCAGTAACTCTCTTTGAGTCAATAATTTCACTATTACTCCATAGGGTTGCAACAGCATATTCTGTATCGCAATAGATAGTAAAAGAGTTATTGCTTGTCTCTATCTCTTCGTTATGAGTTATCTCCATAACAGAAGGAGTTTTGGTTCGTAATATTAACGAGGGGTCTCCAAACATAGCCCATTGGCAAGCAACATCAGCACCGCTACCCTTGTATTTGCCAATTACACTCTTGTATGTGGCGTTTACCACCTCGCCAAAACTCTTTGTAAAGCCAATAGAGTCTGATGTTAGAATACGGGCAAACTCATCTTGTCCTAACATTGGAGGATTCCAGTATATTTGGGTTGTAAATGCCAGCATACCTACTGCTCCTATTGGTTTGTTATTTATATCTCTACCTCTTAGAAATCCCTCAGCCAAGCATGTGCTTAACCTAAAATGACCGTTTTGGCAACCTGCTGCAATAATAATTGGTAGTTTGTTTGTATTTGTAAGATTATTGACATCACTGACAGAAAAACCTGTTGTTTGCCAACTCTCAGTGTAGCCATGTCCGATATAATTAATTAATCCGCAACCATTGTTTAAAGAGTTTTTAAGAGTGTTTTTTGAGTTTGTTGTAGCAGTTGTGTATCCATACTGTGTGAGATTGCTATTGAGGCTGGTAATATGCTCATTATCGGTTTCGTTATTATCTCCAGTCTCGTATGAGTAGGGGTTGGCAATGCCAAGAGCGGAACTTAACCATGTGGCAGAAGTGTCAATATCACGTTCGTAGTAGATTGTTCGCTCAACTTGCGTCTTAATGTCATCTACACTTTCTCCAGAGAAACGGCCAACCAAAACAGCAGGAGGGTAGTCGGTTGAGTATATATAACCATACTCAGCATCGGAGTATGCACTATATTCATTAGGATCGGTAACGCCATAACTTATATGAGTGGGAACTTTATCGGCATCGCCAACCAGAAGCAGGTATCTGTTGTTGTTTGTTTTGTGATAGTTTGAAACATATGCTTTTACATCGTTGGCAGTGGAGCCTATATCGCTAATTTTAATAACTTCACACCATACTCCCTTTTGCTCTTTCCATTCAACGTAAGGAGTCATTGCATTAGCATATTCATCTGCCGAAATAATAAGTATTTGAGCCTTTGAGACAGATGTAAAGAAGAGACAAAATAAGATTGCTGTTATTAGTTTAAATTTCATTTTCTATTTTGTATGTAAGTGTTGCGTAATATTTGTATTTTAAATGTTCTGCAAAACTAAATAATAAAAGGGTATAAATGAATAGTATTTATTATAAAAGAAGTATAAAATTGACAAAAAAAGAAAAGAGTTCTGAAAATTCAGAACTCTTTATGTTGGCGGTGCGGACGGGACTCGAACCCGCGACCCCATGCGTGACAGGCATGTATTCTAACCAACTGAACTACCGCACCAATCCGTTTTGTGCTTTCAAAGAAACTCGCTTGTTTCTCATTTGCGATGCAAAGGTACACAATATTTTTATATTAGCAATAGTTTTGGCGAAAAAAATATCATAAAAAATGAATTAATTTTCGTTTCCTCTCATTATCAGACAGATAAAATTATATATTTAAAGCAAGTCTTTTCTCAAAAGGGAAAAGAACTTGCTCGTGATTATATTAAAATTAAGAGAATTAAAAAAAACTAATAATCGCACTCCTTTCTTACGCTGCCATCGCTGTTAAACCATATATCACATTCGTTGGGCGATGTTTTTAGTTCAACTTTATAGCCGTAACTCTTTTTCTCCACTTCTGAAACTGCAACCTTGTTGTAGTTGTTCTTTAGATAAAGAACTGCAGAATTAGGAAGGTGAGCAATAAGATGAGCATTTAATCCTGTTTTGTCATTCTCCATCTTTATCCACTCTCCGTTGTGGTTAAAGCAAACCTCTGTTCCGTCGTTGCATTTAATCTCCATTTTGTCGTTTTCGTGCTTAAACTTAACAATCTTTCCCTGAGGAATATTCTCTGTTACAAAACTCTCTATCTTTGACGGAAAAACCTCTCTTCCGTCATTTTTATTCTTCTCTTCCGAAGCAAAAGTGGTTAATGCAACAATCATCCCAATACCCACTAAAAGCAGACTTAAACTTAATCTATTCATAATTTTAAAATATTGATTACAATTTAAAAACAACTGAAAAGCAATTATTGTTTTTTCAGAGTATGAATATATCCGCTATTATTATTAAATTTACAACGTTTTTTATGATGCGGACAATATTAAAGTGTATTATATACACCATAGTGATATTGGCAGTAATCTTATTGTTACTGCCCGCACTTTTGTATGTCCCTGCCATTCAGCAAGGAATAGCACAGTATGCTACTCGTGCAGCCTCTGAACAGACTGGAATGCAAATAGAGTTGGAGCGGGTGCGACTACGCTTTCCTTTGGATATAGAACTTTCAAACGCTTTAGTTGTAACACCTCCCAACGATACTATGTTACAATGTGAGTCGTTAGTGTTGGAGTTGGGATTTAAAAAGATTTTTCAAAAAGAGATAGAGATAGAGAATCTCTCTTTTGAAAAAACCAAATTTCACTATGTTGATTCACTAAAAACATTTGATTTAAAGGTTAATGTAGATGAGTTAGGATTAAAGGCTCGTCCTGTTAGCCTGATAAATGAGAGGGCAACACTTCCCGATGTATCGTTAACGGGAGGAGATGTAATTCTAAATTTGGTAAGTACTCCCGAAGATACTACCGAGACATCACCCTCAACCTTTGCTTGGGCCTTCGAGGTTGCCAATATCCACCTAAAGGATATAAGTTATGTGATGACAACAAAGCCACACGTAACATCGCTTCAGAGTGCAATAGATGATGCCCACCTCTCAAATGCAGTAGTGGATATAGGAAAACAGCATGTAACACTTTCAAGTGCAAAAATTGACGGAGCATTGTGCAAATACCTCTCACTTCCTGCTTCTGAGAGTAAAGATGATTTGCAACCTGTTGCTCAGGGTGAAGTGTTGCCGTGGGTAATAAACGTTGATACACTCTCTCTCGCAAAGAGTAAAGTTACATATGGTAAATTAGATTATCTTCCTGTAAAACATTTTGATCCTTCGTATCTTTCGCTCTATGATTTAAATATCAATGCCGAAGATATTTACAACAAAGCGATGGAGGTAGCGGTTAAGGTAAACCATCTTTCGTTCCATGAACGTTCGGGGTTTGCTGTATCTCATGCAAATATGTCTCTATTGTTAGACTCATCAAATGTTTTGGTTGACAATCTCTATTTGGCAACACAAAACTCAACATTACAAGGCTCGCTTAAAGCCGATGCTTCAATTTTAGAGCAATCGCCATATGCCAACCTGAGTTTGAATATGAATCTCTCTTTGTCAATGTTTGATGCTCCCTATTTTGTGCCGACAATATCAAACTATCTGCCGCTATTGCCAACCTCAAAGGTAAATGCTAAGATAGATGTTGGAGGAAATCTCTCAATGTTGCATCTTAAAAAGGCAGAGGTGGCTCTGCCCGATAATTTAGAGATGGAGTTATCGGGAGATATAGCGAATATATTAAACAGCCAACCATTAAAAGCGAGGGCAAGTATTAATGGGAAATTGATTAATGGAGAACTGTTGCAGGCATTTATAGGGGATAAAGATAGTTCGTCATTAATCATCCCTGATAACATTGCTCTAAACGGAAGAGTTGAGTTAAAAGGTGATACTCTACGCCCTGCTGTGAATATCGCGTTAGCAGAGGGAAGTGCAAACGTTTCAGGTGAGGTTAATCTTGCCGCAGAATCGTATGGGGTGGATATCTCAGTAAATAAATTTCCTCTTCATAAACTCTTTAAAGATATGCCTTTAGGCAATTTGACAACTTTGCTGACAGCAAAAGGTGTGAAGTTTAATCCTATGCAAGAGGGTGCAACATCTAATATATTGCTAAAGGTTGATTCGCTCTATTATAACAGATATGATTATACCGATATAAAACTCAAAGTGGCTCTCTCTGACGGTATCTACAATGGCTCAATTGTAAGTAATTGTCAGGATGCAAAAATGTCATTAACACTTCAAGGTTTACTTTCGGAGCAGAAGCAGACTCTAAATATTAATGGAGATATACCCAATCTGAATTTGCAGAATCTCAATTTCTCTAATGACAACTTCTCGTTAGTGTCAAGTGTTGATATTTCTGCCTCTGCCGACACTATGGGAGTATATGCCGTAAAAGGAGGTGTTGGCAAGACTGTAGTTCGTATGTATGGGGCAAAACGAACACTGCAAGGCTTAAATATGGATATCTCTGCCGACACAACACAGATAAATGCAAATGTTGAGGCTCAAGGTTTGTATCTCAGTTTCTTTTCTCCCCAATCATTAGATAATTTTATATCGGCAGTTGATTCGGTAATAGTTGAGGCTAAGAACCAAACAGATTCTCTTAAATTTAACATTGATCAGATAAAGGCAAAGATGCCTTCGTGTACACTCTCATTCTCACTAGAGGATAACCCAATAGTATCGGCACTGCTGAAGCGAAATGGAATTACATTAGGTCAGGCACAATTGGATTTCGCATCAAATGGCAAAGAGCCAATATATCTAAAATCTGGCATATATTCGCTCAAACAGGGTGATGCAAGCATTGATAGTATATGTGCAAACCTAAACCAAAATACCGAAACCCTTGAGTATGAACTTCTGGCAGGAGGTATAAAGAGTGGCGAAACAAAAGGTGGATCTATCAAACTTTTTGGCGTAGCGGTAGATAATAGTTTGACAATAAACTGTTTGCAGACAGATAGCGAGCAAAACAAAGGTTTTGATTTTGGAGGTAGGGTGTTGGTTGATTCCACATCTCTTACATTCTCAATGATAACTCCAAAACCAATACTCGGATATAGAGAGTTTATAGTTAATGATGGCAACTATATAGCACTATCAGATAAAGAACGGGTTGAGGCTGATTTTGTATTAACATCAGGCGAAAAACTTGTATCATTACAATCGGGACAAGATACAACCCAAAATCAACTCTTTGTGAAGTTACAGCAACTCGATATAGCATCAATGTTAAAACTCTATCCTCTCTCTCCTAAGATAGAGGGAGTATTATCTGCTGATTTGGGGTTAAATATAAACTCTAAACATTTTGGTGTAAAAGGAGATTTAAGAGTTGATACTTTAGTATATGAAGGCGGTAATGTAGGAGATTTGAATCTGAAAGCAGGATATGTGGCATTGGAAGAGGGAGGTCAACGTGTAGCACTATCTTTAAATCTTAATGATAAAGAGGTTGTAAAACTTGGAGGAAAATACAATACCTCTTCTGAAGGTGGTATGAAATTAAAACTCTCAATTGAAGAGTTGCCACTCTTGTCTGTAAATCCATTTATCCCTGCCGATCTATTGAAACTTACGGGCGAATTAAATGGCGATTTTTCACTTGATGGCTCGCAAGAGAAAATAAATATGGACGGATTCTTACAGTTCCAGGATGTAGATATGACGCTCCCCTCAATAGGTACAACCTTTACTCTCTCTCCAGAGAAGATAACTATGAAGGATAATACCATAACTATGTATAACTTTGGAATGTCGGGGCCCAACAAACAACCTATGCTGCTTGAGGGAAGTATAGCGTTGGGGGATATAAAAGAGACACTCTCTGACTTTGGTAAAATAAGAAGTGATATATTGATAACTGCAAGTGAATTTCAACTTATAAATGTAAAAAAGAATAACAAAACACTTGTATATGGTAAAGCCTTTAGTGATATGTTCTTGGTTATACAAGGCTATTTAAACAATCTGACTTTAGGTGGAAATGTGGCACTGCTCAACGGAACAGAACTTACATACACCATGCGTGATGGTGGAATGGCTCAACAAGAAGATGTATCAAGTTTGGTAACATTTACAGCCTTTAACGATACAATAAATCAAGATGAGGTGGAGGTAAAACAGAATGTTCATTGGGGAGTAGATATGTCGGTAGGAATATCAATAGGACAAGCCGTAAAAGTGGCAGTAAACCTAACTCCTGATGCAAAATCGGGAATAGATATACAAGGCGGAGGAGAGTTGCTATATACAATGAATATGTTGGGAGATACCCAATTCACAGGTAAATATAACATTATGAATGGAACAGTTCGTTATTCATTACCTGTTGTTGCAACAAAGGTGTTTACAATAGATGACGGAAGTTATATAGAGTGGAATGGAGATATTGCTGATCCAACAATGAATATAACTGCCCAGAATAAGGTGAGGGCAACAGTTAATCAAGGAGGTGTGAGCAATATGGTAAACTTCTATGTTCAGATAGGAATAAAGAATACACTTGAGGATTTAGACCTAACTTTTGACCTAACCGCTCCTGAGGATATGACAATAAGTAACGAGTTGGCATCAATGAGTGAAGACCAACGCTCAGAGCAGGCCCTCTCTATGCTTTTGTATAACACCTATACAGGTGTTTCGGGAACGGAATCAAACTTTGATGCAAATACCGCTTTAGGTTCATTCTTGTCAAAAGAGTTGAATCAATGGGCAAACAAAACACTTAAGAACGTAGATTTAACCTTTGGTGTAGATAGTTACACTTCGGCAGCAGGAGAGTCCTCATTGGACTACTCTTATGAGTTTTCAAAGAGTCTTTTGAATGACAGACTTAAGGTCTCTGTCGGAGGTTCATATAATCCCGATTTGTCGCCCGATGAGGTTGCACAAAGTATATTGGGCGATGTGTCGCTGGAGTATCAATTAGACTCTCGAGACAATATGCTTCTAAAACTTTTCCGTTCATCAACAAATGATATATTGGAGGGAAATATAAGTGAATATGGAGTAGGTTTTGCCGTTCGCAAACAGGTGGTAAAATTAAAAGAACTATTCCAAATAACAGGACGTAAGGAGAAGGTGGCTCAAAAACGAGCAGAGAAACAAAAAGCAAAAGAGACAAAAGAGAAAAGTGAAGAGGCTTCAAAAACAGAAGAAGAGAAATGAGAAAGTATAAATATATCATCTATATAGTAGCATTAATAATGATTGCAACATCTTGCTCAACCACATCAAGGTTGGGCGAAGGTGAACAACTCTATGTTGGTGTGAAAAAGATGAATATATTATCAACTCAGGGAGCAGATATAACATCGGATGCCAAAAGCGAGGTAAAAGAGGATCTGAGCGTAAAACCCAACAATCCGCTATTCTCTCCTTACGTGCGTTCGCCATTCCCATTTGGAATATTGATATACCAATATTGTAAACCAACAAAAGATAAAGGATTTAAGCATTGGTTTTACGAACAGTTTGCAAAAGAGCCTGTATTGATTTCAACAGTAAGTCCGCAAATGCGAATGAAGTTAGTTGAGAGCAAACTCCAAAATATGGGATATTTCAACTCCGAAGCAACCTATCAACTGCTGCCAAAAAAACGTGATCCAAAGAAAGTGAAAATATCATATACGGTTGATGTTGCAAAAGGTTGGAAGTACGATGAAATATACTATCCCTCTCCTGAGGATAAACTAACAACAATGATTGATAGTTTGAAAGCCTCATCATTTATACAAAAAGGTAAGCAGTATAATACCGATACCCTCAATATGGAACGTGATAGAATAACCTCTGTGTTGCGTGATAATGGGTTCTACTTTTTCCGTTCCGACTATCTGCACTTTTTGGTAGATACTACCCAAAATCGTTATGAAGTGGATGTTAAAATGATACTTCAGAAAGATATACCTTCTATGGCTCTTCGCCAATACAAAACAGGAAAGATAGATGTATATATTGAGAGTGTAAAAGGAGTGGGAGAGATAGATACCCTCTACTCAAAACGAGGTAAAACGTCTCGAAACATAAATATAACATATCAAACTCCAAAGAGGGTAAAATATGGATTGATCAGACGTAATGTTCAAATGCGAACAGGAAGAATATGTTCATTGCAAGACCAACGACTTACTCAGAGCAATCTAAGTAGAACAGGAGTATTTAGTAAGGTACAGATATTGCCCATACTAACCGATACCTTAAATTCAGATACACTTGATTTTAAAATCAATTTGGTAATGGGGAAACCCCTTGAGGCAGAGTTTGGGCTAAACGTAACATCAAAATCAAATAGTTTCTTAGGTCCGGGAGCCGACTTCTCAATATCTCATAACAATATATTTGGAGGAGCAGAGAAACTTACCCTTAAATTAAACGGAGCATACGAGTGGCAAACAGGAGCAAATCATGTAGAAAACGCTGCATTGATGAACTCCTACGAATTTGGAGCAAGAGTATCGCTTCTCTTTCCTCGCTTGTTGCTGTCTAAAAAACTGACAAAACAGAGAAAGTATCTCTCAACAACAAAATTTGAGTTGGGAGCAAGCATATTAAACAGACCAAAGTATTTTAGAATGTTCTCTCTTGATGCAGCAATGGAGTATAACTTCTCAACATCGTTGTCATCAACACATACATTCAACCCATTTAAATTGATATATAACAAACTGTTAAATACAACATCTTCGTTTGAAACAACACTAAACGAAAATCCTGCAATAGCATTAAGTTTTCGCGATCAGTTCATTCCAATGATGCGATATGCCTATACCTATACCAAGTCGTTTGGTAAGGCTGATATGAATAAAATATACTTAAGATTAGAGGCAACCCAAGCAGGAAATTTAATAGATGGCATAGGACGTATGTGCGGAATAGGGGGAGAGAAGAAACTCTTTGGAAACCAATTCTCGCAATTTGTGAAAGGTCAGTTTGAGTTTAAATATTCGCGTAAACTTTGGGGCGAAAACTGGTTGGTATCACGCTTTCTGATAGGAGCAGGACACGCATATAGTAACTCAACAGTAATGCCATATAGTGAGCAGTTCTATATAGGCGGAGCAAATAGTATCAGAGCCTTTACGGTGCGTTCATTAGGACCTGGAAGTTATCGTCCCAATACCGATAACCCCAACTACTATTTTGACCAAACAGCCAACTTCAAGTTGGAGGCAAACGTTGAGATGCGATTAAAAATATTTGGAGGATTACAATTTGCACTGTTTCTTGATGCTGGAAACATTTGGTTGTTGCAAGATGATCCACTTAGACCAGGAGGAAAACTTGAAGGAAAAACATTCTTAAAAGATATAGCCTTAGGAACAGGATGTGGTATCCGTTACGATTTGTCAGTGATAGTCCTCCGTCTTGACTTGGGTATAGGACTTCATGCACCATACGATACAGGTAAGAGCGGATACTATAATATGCCCAAATTCAAAGATAGTTTAGGCCTTCACTTTGCAATAGGTTATCCGTTTTAGTTAAAACATCTGTATAGTTTGTTGCTATGGATAATTTGTAGTAATTTTGCACTCGAAAACGTAAAAAGAGAAAATATAAACATTTTTCAAGGAAAAATTGAATACTTATGAAGTATAGTAATGACAATTGGATAGGTTTTAAGGGTGATGTTTGGCGCGATGAGATAAATGTTCGCGACTTTATTCAATCAAACTACACTCCTTACGAAGGTGATGAGAGTTTTTTGGTATCATCATCAGAGAAGACTCGCAAAGTATGGAACAAATTAACAGAGATGTTTAAGGAGGAGCGTGAGCGTGGCGTTTATGATGCTGAAACAAAACTTCCTCAAACAATTACAACATACGGTCCAGGATACATTGATAAAGAGAATGAGGTAGTGGTAGGACTTCAAACTGATGCTCCTCTTAAACGCGGAATCTTCCCCAAAGGAGGAATTCGTATGGTGGAGAACAGTTTGAATGCATACGGATATGAACTCGATCCTATGACTAAAGAGATATTTACAAAATATCGCAAGACTCATAACGAAGGAGTATTCTCGGCATACACTGAGGAGATGTTGGAGGCTCGTCGCTCGGCAATTATCACAGGACTTCCTGATGCTTACGGACGTGGACGTATCATTGGTGACTACCGCCGTGTTGCTCTATACGGAACAGCAATCCTTATAGCAGAGAAAAAACATTTCCAAAAACGCTTGGATATTCAAGAGATTACTGAGGAGACAATCCGTAGTCGTGAGGAGGTAAGTGAGCAAATCAAAGCATTAAAGGACTTTGAAAAGATGTGTGCAGGATACGGATTTGATGTAACACGTCCAGCAAAAGATGCACGTGAGGCAGTGCAATTCGTATATTTAGCATATTTGGCAGCAGTAAAAGACCAAGACGGAGCAGCGATGTCAATAGGACGTACCGCAACATTCTTGGATATATATATTGAAAAAGATATTCGTGAAGGTAAACTAACTGAAGAGGAGGCTCAAGAGTTGGTTGATCAAATGATTATCAAACTTCGTATAGTACGTTTCTTGCGTACTCCCGAATATAACGACCTATTCTCAGGAGATCCTGTATGGGTAACTGAGTCGTTAGGTGGTATGGGACTTGACGGAAGAACATTGGTAACAAAATCATGTTATCGTTACCTACACACTCTATACAATCTTGGACCTGCACCAGAGCCAAACTTAACTGTACTTTGGGCTGAGAGATTACCTGAGAACTGGAAGAAATATTGTGCAAAAGTATCGATTGATACATCTGCTATCCAATACGAGAACGATGACTTAATGCGTGTTGAGTATGGCGATGATTACGGAATTGCATGTTGTGTATCTCCTATGAAGATAGGAAAGCAGATGCAATACTTTGGAGCAAGAGCAAACCTTGCAAAATGTCTGTTGTATGCAATCAATGGTGGACGCGATGAGATAAGTGGCGTTCAGGTAGCACCACGTTTTGAGCCAATAACAAGCGAGTATCTTGATTACGATGAGGTAATGCGTAAATACTCTCAAATGATGCGTTGGTTGGCAAAAGTATATGTAAACGCATTGAAGATAATCCACTATATGCACGACAAATATGCATACGAGGCATTTGAGATGAGTTTGCATGACGGACGCGTAGAGCGTATTCGTGCAACAGGAATTGCTGGATTATCAATTGTTGCCGACTCATTGGCTGCAATTAGAGATTGCAAAGTAAAAGTAATTCGCGATGAGCGTGGTTTGGCAGTAGGATTTGAGCGTGAAGGCGACTATGTTCCTTTTGGAAACAACTGCGATGCAACAGATAAAATTGCAGTAGATATAACAGAACGTTTTATGGAGTACTTGCGTCAACACGAAACATATCGTAACGCAACACCAACACAATCAATCCTTACAATTACAAGTAACGTTGTATATGGTAAGAAGACTGGTTCAACTCCCGATGGTCGTCAAGGAGGAACACCATTTGCTCCAGGAGCAAACCCAATGAACGGACGCGACATAAAAGGTGCAGTAGCAGCATTGGCATCGGTGGCAAAACTTCCATTCCAACACGCTCATGACGGAATATCATATACATTTGCAATATCTCCTGCTGCATTAGGAAAAGAGAACGAAGTGAGAGTTAACAACCTTGTTGGTTTACTTGACGGATACTTCACTCCAACAGGAGGACAACACCTAAATGTAAACGTATTTGATTCATCTCTTTTGATTGATGCAATGGAGCATCCTGAGAAATATCCACAGTTGACAATTCGTGTATCGGGATATGCTGTAAACTTTGTAAAACTAACAAAAGAGCAACAATTAGACGTTATTTCAAGAACTATCAACCAATCTATGTAATTAGTAGATGAACAAGATAGTTGGTAAAATACATTCAATAGAGAGTTTCGGGACCGTAGATGGTCCCGGAATTCGTTTTGTAACCTTCCTTCAAGGATGTCCCTTGCGATGTGCTTATTGCCATAACCCCGATACGTGGGACGTTAATGCGGTAACAAAATATGAATATACTCCAAGTCAACTCTTTGATGAGGCAATGCGATATAAAAACTTTATAAAGAGTGGGGGAGTGACACTGACTGGGGGAGAACCTTTGATGCAACCCGAATTTGTAAGGGAGTACTTTAAGTTGTGTAATAAGGCAGGAGTACATACTGCCCTTGATACTGCAGGTTCAATAATAACCGAGAAAACACTATCGGTGTTAGACTATACAAATCTTGTGCTTTTGGATATAAAGGCTCTTGATGCAGAGTTGTGTAAAAAAGTATGTGGAAGTGACGGAAGTGCAACACTCCGTTTCTTAGATGAATTACAACGCAGAAATATCCCTACATGGATTCGCCACGTTGTAGTGCCAACTCTAACGGATAATGATAACTCTATAAGAAATCTGATTGAGTATCTGAAACAATATAGTGTTGTTGAAAAGATAGAGTGGTTGCCCTATCATACATTAGGAGTATTCAAATATAAAGAGTTGGGGATGCCTTACCCCTTAGAGGGAGTTGAGCCTCTTAAAAGAGAGAGAATTGAGGAGATAAAAAAGATGCAAGAAACGAATGTTTCTTAATTATTTTCCTCCCTTGAAAAACCTCTTTATCTCAAGAGATTTCAGATACTCGCTATCATCACTTGCATCCTCTTTGATAAATAGAAGAATATCGTTAATAATAATTTCGGTATCGCCACGAGGTACAATATATTTATCTCCCCTGCGAATCATCATAACCAAAATATCTTTAGGAAGATTAATATCTCTAAGAGTGTTACCCTTAACTAAAAACTCTTCTGTAACTTTGAGTTCAGTAAGTTTTGCTTTTACCTCATCAGGCAGGGCAATGTCAAATCCTTTTTCAACTGCTTTTGTTGATAGTCCTAAAAGATTTGCAACCCAAGTAACTGTAGTACCTTGTGTTATAAGTGAGATGATGGTTATAAAGAATACAACGTTAAATATTATATCGGCATTCTCTAACCCTTCAACCATTGGGTATGTAGCAAATATGATAGGTACAGCACCTCTTAATCCAACCCAAGAAACGTATGAACGTGCTTTAAGAGAGAGTTTGCGGAAGGGTGCAAGACTTGCAAAAATAGCAAGAGGACGTGATATGAAAATCATTATAAATGCTATGATAAGACCAAATATGGCAATATCTACTAATTCATGAGGATTCACAAGTAATCCTAAAGTCAGGAACATTACTATTTGGAACAACCATGCAACTCCATCAAAGAACGAAACAAGAGTTCTCTTATTGTAAATCTTGTTGTTTCCCACAACCAAACCTGCAATGTAAACAGCCAAATAACCATTACCTCCAATAAAGTCTGTAAAGGCAAAAATAAAGAATACTAAAGCCAGAAGCAATATTGAGTAGAGCGATTTGTTTTTAAGATCAATTCTGTTGATGGATATAACTGTTAAACGTCCAAGCAGATATCCCGATAATGCTCCAAGAATCATTTGTGTGAAGAACTTGAGTATTGCTTCGCCAATGTTCATCTCTCCCGAACTGAATATGCTGATAAGCACAATGGTAAGGATATATGCCATAGGGTCGTTACTTCCACTCTCTAATTCAAGAAGCGGACGCAAATTCTCTTTAAGTCCCTGCTTTTTTGTGCTGAATATTGAGAATACTGAAGCAGAGTCAGTTGAAGACATAATAGCGGCAAGTAACAAAGACTCAAGAAACGATAAATCAACTCCAAGAAATTGTGCAATGTAGTATATAAACACTCCTGTTATACCTGCAGTTAACAATACTCCTACTGTTGCAAGGGTAATACCCTCTGCTGCAACAGGTTTTATATCTGTAGTTCTGGTTTCCATACCTCCTGAGAATAGGATGATGCTTAAAGCAATCATACCGATAAATTGTGCAACAGCGGGGGAGTCAAATTGAATGCCCACACCATCACTTCCAAATATCATACCTACTAAAAGGAAAAGCAAAAGGGTAGGGGTACCAAGTTTTGAACTGAATTTACTTGCAATTATACTTACGAATAGAAGTATTGAACCAATAAGTACTATGTTTTCTGTTCCTAAAACCATCTGATTAGTAGAGTCTCTGAGAGTTTATTTATTTCTTACAAAATTAACCAAATTCTTTTATAGTTCAAGCAATAAAATAGTAGGCATATGTTGAAATTGTATAGATTTATGAATTTTTAATACCTAAGTTTTTATTGGCTCCATATGTATTGGTATATGAGTTCTTTCTCCAAACTCATCTTTTATCATTCTTTCAATTCTACTTGCTACTTCATGTGTCTCATTAAGAGAAGTATTACCATCCATTCTAATATGCACTTCAATTGCAATATGATTTCCAATTCTACGAGTGCGAAGGTGGTGTGGAGAACTTACCTCGTGAACCGATAAAATAATCTCTTCTATACGTTTTTCAACTTCAACAGGTAACGATTTTTCAAGCAAGTCGTCAATGCATGGTTTTAGAAGGCGAATTGAAACTTTTATTATAAAAATACTAACTACAACGGCAGCAATAGGGTCAAGAATTGCCCATTTGTTGCCAAGACAAACTGCACCACAAATACCTGCAAAAGTTCCAATCGAAGAGAAAACGTCACTTCTGTGGTGCCATGCATTGGCTATTACTGCTTGAGAGTTAAGAGATTTACCTTTGTATATAGTGTATCTAAAAAGAATCTCTTTAAGAATAATAGATATTGTAGCAGCAATCAAAGCCAAGATGCTTGGCGATTTAATTACCTCGCCTTTAATGGCGTTAACAATAACCTCAATACCATTAATAAGAATACCTACTCCTACAAAAAATAGGATAACACCTATTATTGCTGTTGCAAGAGTCTCAAATTTCCCATGTCCGTAGTGGTGCTCTTTGTCTTCGGGCTTACCCGAAATCTTCACAAAAACAACCACTATAATATCGGTAATGAAATCAGAGAGAGAGTGAACAGCGTCGGCAATCATAGCACTACTATTGCCCAATATCCCCGCAACAAATTTAAAGATAAGAAGGAAAAAGTTTACAAGACTCCCAATCCCTGTTACGCGAAATATCTCTCTTTCTCTATTCCTTGTTTCCATGTAAAAAAGAGAATCATTATATTATTTTGAGAGCGAAAAAGATTTCTTACCAATCAAATCTCCGTCAGCAAAAATCTCAACCTTGTATGTTCCTGGAGTAAGAAACTCTTCAACTTTCCAATACATATCAACAGCCGTCTCTTCGCTATCGTATGCAATTAGTTTCTTCATAGAGTAGTTAATTTCGCTATCCTCATAATTAAACACATTGTCAATATTCTTTACCAGAACATCGTTGTCGGGTTTGACAATTCTTATATAAACATAGCGTTCTCCTGGCTTTGCTGTTATGTTTTTAGCAATTAAGAAATTTATTTGAATATTCTCAATTCGGTCAATCTTAGAGGTCTCTTTCTCTCTCTTGTTAAGCGTTTTTACCGATATTGCCACAGCATCAAGTTTTGACGCCAAAGAGACCTGATGAGTTAACTCCTCTTTGTCTTTTTGAAGAAGCGATGCAGTTTTTGCTGCCTCCTGGTATTTTGTATTTACAATTTTATTTTCTTTCTCAAGTTTTTGATTAAGGGAGTTTAGTGAGTCAATTTGAATTAAATAGCCTTTCATAACACTTCTTAGCGTACTTAACTCCTTCTTTAATTCATTAATGCGTTGAGCATTAGATGCCTTTGTGGTACGTAACTCCTCTAAAAGGCGTTGAACTTTAAGTTTTTCGTTTTCAAGTTGTTTGATAAGGGTATCATTGTTGATATACATTTTGCTCCCCTCAAACTGGTCATATTCAAAAGCAAGATTGGCATACTCTGCCTCAAGAGCCCTACGCTCCTCTTCAATAGCAATTTGGGTTTTAAAGTCGTTCATTTCGTTGTGTTGCGAAATTATTAGGTATATAGCAACACCCAGAATGGCCATAAGACCAACGCTAATAAAAATCCAAATGCCGTATTTATTTTTTATATTTGAAAAAACTTCTTTCATAATCCAAGTAGTGATTAATAATAATTTATAAGTGCAAAGTTAACTAAAAAACAGACAACAACAAGGTGATTAACTATATAATTAACTATAATTCTACATAAAATAGATTAAGAGTAGTACTCATTAATGCAGAGAAGAATGAAAATTACTTAACCTTTTTGAAATCCCAAACAAAATGGTTAACTTCGCATTTTAAACTAAAGACAAGTATGCAAAAGAGAGGTTTAATATCGTTTCTTAAAAATCACAGAATACTAACACACTTAATATTAATGTTTTTTGTGTTGTTGGCAATATTGTATTTTGCTGTAAGTTATATGGATGATTATACTCGTCATGGAGTAGAAGTAACCGTTCCAGAGATAAAGAATTTAACAGTTGAGGAGGCAACCCCCATTTTGCAAAGAGAATCTTTGAAATGTCAGGTCATTGACTCAATATACAATAAAAATCTACGACCAGGAATAATAATAGAACAAGTACCCCGAGAGGGAAGTACCATTAAACGCGAGAAAGATATATATGTGGTAATAAATACAGTGATGCCACATCAAGTCCCATTCCCTGAAATAAAAGATATATCGTACCGTCAGGCAGTCTCTATGCTTGAGGGGTTGGGATTTCCAAAGCCCGAAATAGAGTTTGTTAAGTCGCAATACAAAGATTTGGTGGTAGGAACCAAATATCGCAACAAAGAGGTTGTTGCAGGAGATAAATATCCTTTAACAGCAAAGTTTACCATAGTTGTGGGCAAAGGTCTGAATTACGAACCCACAGATACCCTAAATATAGAACTTTAATAACTCATAATCTATGTCACTCGAGGAACAAATCTTTGATGAAGAGCAGTGTGCCGATGAGAATGGAATGTATGAACATTTCCGTTTTGTCGCAGATAAGGGACAAGGTTTATTGAGAGTAGATAAGTTCCTGGTTGCTCGAATGGAGGGTACATCGCGTAACCGAGTACAGCAATCTGCTGAGGCTGGGTGTATTCTGGTAAACGGCAAACCAGTAAAATCGAATTACAGGGTAAAACCCGATGATATTGTAACCATTGTAATGGATCGCCCTCGTTATGAGAACGAGATAATCCCTCAGGATATACCATTGGATATTGTTTATGAAGATGCCGATGTGTTGGTAATAAACAAACCTCCAGGATTTGTGGTGCATCCAGGACATGGAAACAAAGATGGTACATTGGTAAATGCGTTAGCATACTATTTTAGAAACAATCCCGACTTTGATGTGAGTGATCCGCGATTAGGATTGGTGCACCGAATAGATAAAGATACATCTGGATTGTTGGTTGTGGCAAAGACTCCTGCTGCCAAGACATCGTTGGGACGCCAATTCCACGACAAAACAACTTATCGTAGATATTATGCTCTTGTATGGGGTAGAATAGAAGAGGATGAAGGTAGAGTTGAGGGAAATATAGGCAGGGATTTGAGAGATAGGTTGCAGATGGCAGTATTCCCAAATGGAGATTATGGAAAACATGCAGTAACACACTATAAGGTGCTGGAAAGGTTTGGATATGTAACCCTTGTGGAGTGTAGATTAGAGACAGGGCGAACACATCAAATAAGGGTGCATATGAAACATATAGGACATATACTCTTTAATGATGAGCGTTATGGTGGAACTCAAATTCTGAAAGGAGTATCAACAGCAAAGTACCGACAATTTGTACAGAACTGTTTTGAGGTATGTCCACGTCAGGCTCTGCATGCCAAAACATTGGGATTTACGCACCCAACAACAGGTGAGGAGTTGCACTTCAATTCTGAGTTGCCTGAAGATATGCAAAATCTTATAGAAAAGTGGCGAGTATATAGTGCGGATAAAAACAAAAGTTAAAAAAAAGAGACAAATCTGTAAAATTATCCAGTTATATACAACTATCTAAACAATAAATTAGTATATTTGAATATTATTTACAATTTTCATAAAGAAAAGGAATGTTTACAAAACGTGTGGCAATAGTAGCAGGGGGATATTCATCGGAATATCCTGTTTCAATAAAGAGTGCCAATGGAATAAAAACCTTTTTAGAAGACTCTCAATACGAAACATATATTGTGAAAATATCGCGAGATGTATGGGAG
>JAFQBL010000143.1 GCA_017416695.1 Bacteroidales bacterium
AAGGTTTATTCGACTTTGTTGTTAGCCGTGCTGCAATGCCTATGAACGAACTTTTTAGAATTAGCCGCAAGAACGTGGCTAAACAACAACAAAATGCACTGCCTAATGGTATTATTGCTTTGAAAGGTGGCGACCTTACAGCCGAAGCCGCTCCATTTAAAAACATTCAGGTAACTTATGAACTTTCAGAGTTCTTTGAAGAGGATTTCTTTGAAACTAAAAAGGCTCTGTTTGTTCCTGTTACAAATCGTAATAAATAGTAAAATAGATAACTTATAACGCTTTGAAATATGCTTAAGGTTAAATGTTTTGTTTGCAACTCTTTTTATGAGAATAGTTATGTTGTTTATGATAGCAACACTAAAGAGTGTGCAATTATTGATGCTGGTTTTTACTATGCCGATGAGGAAGATGCTGTCTCTTATTTCATAGAGAGTAACAATTTAATTGTTAAGCATCTAATAAATACTCACTTACATTTGGATCATTGCTTTGGTGCAGAGTATATTTCAAAACGATATAATGTTGGTTTGAGTTGTGATGATGCTGATGAACTTTTACTAAAACTTATTCCTCAACAATGCGAAATGTTTGGCATCAGACTAAACTCTTCCGTTCCTGTTCTTAAAAACATTATTAAAGAGGGCGACAAGGTTGAGATTGGCAACTACTCGCTTGTTGCCATTAGTGTTCCTGGACACTCTCCTGGTAGTTTATGCTACTACTGCAAAGAGGAGGGCATTTTATTTTCAGGTGATGTTCTCTTTAAAGAGAGTATTGGCAGAACTGATTTACAGGGCGGAAGTTACAAGGCTTTAAGCGAGAATATCTCTTCTAAAATTTTTACCTTACCCGACTCTACAATTGTTTATTGTGGGCATGGTCCTACAACTACTATTGGTTATGAGAAGGAGTATAATCCTTATTTTTAAATCAAAAATTAGTTTGGTTCTTCGTGCCAATTAGAAATTAGTAATTAAATTCCTAATTTCTATTTCCTAACTCCTAATTAACATATAAAACATTACTATCTGTGCAATCAGTATCAATGGCACGCCGATTGTAAACTTTTTGTGTTTGGTTTTGTGGCGGAACATTTTCATTGCTAATAATGCTCCAATTGAGCCACCTAATAGTGCTGTTGTTATGAGTGTTTTCTCTGGTATTCTCCACTTTGACTTTTTTGATTTGTATTTGTCTATTGCATAGAGAATATAGGCAAACAGATTTATTGCTACTAAATATATTGCTATTAGGTATTGATATTTCATATTATCTTATTTAAAAATAGAAGGTGTGCCAATTGACACACCTTCTTGCTTTTCATAGTTTAGATTTGTTATATTATAAATCGTTAGCGGTTGTAAACCATTTAACGTATGCAAAATCTTGACGGTGAGGTAATGCAGGATTTTTAGGATATATGCGGAAAGCATATTTGAATGATCCTGCACGTAATACTTGATAATCATATTTGAATGTTGTCAAGTCACCTGCTGTCTTAACTATCTCAAGTTCTTTAACTATGCGGTGCTCTTTTCCGTCTTGGTCTTCAAGTACTACCAATTCAACTCCTAAACAGTTAGGTAATCCCTTGCGGTCAATTGTTACCTCAATAGGATATGTTTGTCCTACTCGTAGTCCTGCCTCATAGTTCTCTGGAACTTTTACATCTACTACATCAATTGAATCCCATTTCTCTGCAACCATTTGTTTCCATGCTGCTATCTCACGAGCCAATTTGTAGTTGTCTGCTTTTAATAATGCACTGCGTGATGCCTCTTTTGAATAGAAACGATCAACATAGTCAAGAATCATACGATTCATTGTAAACTCAGGTGCAATTTGTGCAATTGAGTTTTTGATATATTGAATCCACTCTGGTGAATATCCTTTGCTGTTTTTAGCAAAGTATAGAGGAACGATTTGGTTCTCTAACATTGAGTAGATTGTTGCTGCATCTAATTGGTCTTGTTGTCCTTGATCTTGGAAAGTACGTTTGTCGGTCAATGCCCAACCTGCACCCTCTTTGTATCCTTCGTACCACCATCCGTCAAGTACTGAGAAGTTAAGTACTCCGTTCATCTCGGCTTTCTCACCAGATGTTCCTGATGCCTCAAGAGGACGTGTTGGTGTGTTCAACCAGATATCAACTCCAGAGATAAGACGTTTTGATACTTTCATATCGTAGTTCTCCAAGAAGATAATCTTACCGATGAACTCAGGACGGCGTGAAATCTCAACAATTCTCTTAATCAATCCTTGACCTCCACCGTCTGCTGGGTGTGCTTTTCCTGAGAAGATGAATTGTACTGGGTAGTTAGGATTGTTTACGATCTTAGCCAAACGATCTAAGTCAGTGAACAATAGGTGTGCACGTTTATATGTTGCAAAACGACGTGCAAATCCGATTAATAGTGCATTAGGATTGATTTTCTCAAGTACTGATACGATACGAGAAGGATCACCTTGATTTTTCAACCAGTTCTCGCGGAAGTCCTCACGAACGAATTTAACAAGTTTGTTCTTCATCTCTTGACGAAGATTCCAGATCTCTTCATCGGGTACATCGTAGATTTTGTTCCACATTGAACGATCTGCTTGTTTTGTTAGAATATCTTTTCCTAAGTGTTTCTCGTAGAACTCTTTCCACTCTGATGATGCCCATGTTGGAAGGTGAACTCCGTTTGTTACATAACTTACGTGTAACTCATCGGGGCTATATCCTTTCCAGATTGGCTGGAACATATTTTGTGATACTTTTCCGTGTAACCAACTAACACCGTTTACCTCTTGGCAAGTGTTACATGCAAATACACTCATTGAGAATTTCTCGTTTGTTCCAGGGTTCTCTCTACCCATATCCATCAACTCTCCGAATGAGATTCCAAGACGCTCTGGATACTCATACATATATTTTCCGAACAATGACTCGTCAAAACTGTCGTGTCCTGCTGGAACTGGAGTGTGAACTGTATATAATGAAGATGAACGTACTACCTCAAGTGCCTCAGCAAAAGATAGTTTCTCTTCTTGTACATACTCTACTAAACGTTGTACGTTGATAAGAGCAGCGTGTCCCTCGTTACAGTGGTAAACCTCTTTTTTAATTCCAAGACGTTTCAACATCAACATACCACCAATACCCAACATATACTCTTGTTTCATACGGTGTTCCCAATCTCCACCATATAGTTGGTAAGTGATTGTACGATCGTACTCGCTGTTTTGATCTAAATCTGTATCAAGTAAGTACAAAGGCACACGTCCTACGTTTACTCTCCAAATGTAAGCATATACTACTCGTCCAGGATAAGGTACTTCAAGAATGATGGGTTTACCATTCTCATCACATACTTGGTCAAGTGGTAATTGGTTGAAGTTTTGTGCTTCGTAGTTAGCAAGTTGTTGTCCATCCATTGAAAGAGTTTGTTTGAAATATCCATAACGATATAAGAAACCAACTCCTGTCATATTGATATTACAATCACTTGCCTCTTTTAAGTAGTCTCCTGCTAATACTCCAAGACCTCCTGAATATATTTTCAATACGTTTGACAAACCATACTCCATACTGAAATATGCTACTGAAGGCATATCGGTACGACGTGGCTCATCCATATATTTACGGAAGTTTTTGTAAACAGCATTGATGCGAGTCATCATTGCTTTGTCTGCAGCAATCTCTTCAAGACGCTCATACGATAGTTTTTGCAACATCAATACAGGATTTCCTGCTGTGGCACGCCACAATTCTGCATCTATATCTTTAAATAGATTTGTTGCCTCTGAGGTCCAAGTCCAAAAAATATTTTTAGACATCTCTTGTAATGCCTCAAGTTTCTCAGGAACGTCAAACTTTACAGTTACGTTACCCCATTTGGGCATATTAGTTTCACTTACTTTTACTTTCATCTCTGTATAATTTATAAGTTATTTTCTTATTTGTTTGTTTTTTTATTTTGCTTTATTGCTTTTTCATATACTTTTTCGTACTCTGCTATGAAGTTGCTCCACAAGGCTTTCTTTGATGTTGCCGTTGCTGCATCGCATAATGCTTTGTAGTCTGTATCTTTCATCGCTGCTACTGATGCTATTGTTTCTGCAATTTTTGTTGATAGTTCATCGTAGTTTGAATCGGTACGAGGTATTACATATACTCCGCTTCTCTTTGATACTTTGCTTACCTTCTCTATTACCCACATTCCAAATCCTGACAATGATGTTGTTACTGTTGGTATTCCAAAGGCTACACTCTCAAGAGGTGTGTATCCCCATGGCTCGTAGTATGATGGGAATATTGTAAGGTCAAATCCTGGTAATACTTGATAATAACTCTTATTCAAGATTCCGTCATCGCCTTTTAGGTATGAGGGTACATATATTACTTGAATCTTATCATCTGCTGATGCATTAAATGATAATGTACGTATCTTATTAATAATGTTATCCTCGTTGTAGTTATATAGTGCGTGAGTTACAAATGGTGCATCTAATTGTGTTGCATCAGCAGATAGTTTTTTCATTCTTGCAACTACATCCTCACGTGCATCTCCAGCCCATGCTGGTACTAATATAAATGCTATTATTTGACGCTCACCATTATATGAGTCTGATAATTTTTTCAACGAATCAAGGTAAAGATCTATTCCTTTATTACGGAATTCGTTACGTCCTGAAGTTGTTACCAACAGTGCATCTTCGGCAGGTTTCTTTCCTGATAGTGCTGCTGCTACCTGCAATAGACTTTTACGCGCTGCTGCTCGAACTTTTGCATATTTCTCAGGGGCTGGAACAATCTCCTCTTCAAATCCGTTAGGTGTTACATCGGGAGTACGACCTATGAGTTGTGTACTCTCTTTTGCTGTAATGCTACTTACTGTTGTAAAG
>JAFQBL010000144.1 GCA_017416695.1 Bacteroidales bacterium
CAGGAGAAGCGTATGAAGAAATCTCAATACCTTTCAACTCTTTTCTGTCGTCAGATTTAGTCTCGTTTACTTTATCTTTCAAAGCAGCCATCTCCTCGCTCTTAAGTTGTTGTGAGCGGATGTTTGCTTGTTGGATAAGGAACATGATGTCTGCGTTGCAAGTTTCGTTGATGACGCGTTGGAAAGCATCAGGAGCGATAGCAGGTTTTACTTTGTTTACATCAGCAAGTTCAGCAGTTGCAATGATTCCGTCAGCAACTTTAACTCTCTCTAATGTGTAAGTTTTAGTCTCTCTTTTGTTTGTTACCTCAAAACCTAACCATAACTCAGATTTTTTCATAGCGGGAACATAGTCGAAAGATACGGGCATTGTGATAGTTCCACCCATTTTGTATTCAATCTCTTCATTGTTTCCAACTATTTTCTCTCCTTGGTAAACGAATGGAGTACCAGCAGTCTCTCCGTCAGCATATACCAAGTAAGGAGTAACAGTTACAGTAACTCTTTTTTTGAAGTATTTCTCAGGAAAAACTCCTGTGATAGTAGCATCAACTTTTCCTGCTACAACTTCAAGTGGATTAGGATTCACAGTGAAGTCTTCTGATGACATTGAACCCATTTTACATCCAGTGATTACTACTAATAAAGCAAGTAGTAAAGGCAAATAAAATTTTTTGTTCATAGTTAATTTTCTTTTGTGTTGATAAATTATTATTGTTAATCTCTAAATTCTTGATCAAAGCGGCTGTTTTGCCAATACCTTGTTTACTTACTTTTATTCTGTTTTAGCATAGTAAACAAAATATGTTACAAATATAGTGAGTTTTTGTCAAATAGCATCAATTTATAAGTGTTTTTTTAATTTGATAACATAAATGTATTAATATTTAGAAATAAAAACCTGAAAATTGGATATTTTTATTCATCTCCTGAGTTAAAACATATTCTCAATCATTATTGTTTCGGGGGTGGTGTGCAAGAATTTCTCTTCGAATAAATTCTCTGTCAAGGTGAACATATATTTCGGTTGTGGCAATACTCTCATGTCCCAGCATTTGCTGAATTGCCCTTAGATTTGCACCTCCCTCTAACAGGTGGGTTGCAAATGTGTGTCGCAATGAGTGGGGGCTTATATTCTTTTTTATGTTGCAAATTTCGCACTGTTGCTTAATTATATAAAAGATCATAACTCTTGATAGTTGTCCACCCCTGCGGTTGAGAAACAGAATGTCTTCACATCCATGTTTGATATTCAGTAGTTTACGGCTTTCTAAATAGAGTCTGATCTCTTTTATTGTGCTATCTGCAATTGGTACAATTCTCTGCTTTTTGCCTTTGCCCTCAACTAAAATATACCCCTCCTCAGGAAAGATATTTGATATCTTTAGATTTGTAGCCTCCGAAACCCTCAAACCGCAACCATACATAACCTCTACAATGGTCTTGTTTCTATGTCCTTCTGGGAGTGAGAGGTCAAAACTTTCTGTCAATCGGTTAATCTCCTCAATGGTCAAAACTTCGGGAAGGTGTTTGCCTAATTTTGGCGATTCTACATTTGCAAGAGGATCCGATTTTATATATCCGTCAATTAGCAAAAATTTATAAAAAGATTTTATTCCAGACAATATACGAGCCTGAGAACGAGGGCATATACCAATATCGTTGAGGGTGGCGAGAAATTGTAGAACATCTACACTCTCAAACTCTTCTATGCTATATTTTTCGCAGTTTAGGAATGTTAAAAATTTGTTCAAATCGTTCAGATAAGCCTCAATACTGTTTTTTGAGAGCCCCCGTTCTAACTTTAGATGAACAATATACTCTTTGACTAAATCTTTCTCTTTATTGGGTGTGTTCATATAAATTGTCCTCAAATGAAGAGGTTTGATTAATAAAAACAGTTTCTAATAAAATAAATTTTATTACTTTTGTAATTGCAAAAATAAATAAAAAATCTGTTATGAAGATACTTATTATTAACGGACCAAATCTCAATTTGTTAGGAAAACGAGAGGAGGGGATATATGGCAGTGTGAGTTTTGACGACTACCTTGCTGCTTTAAGGACAATGTACTCTGATGATGAGATTGAGTATTACCAATCAAATCACGAAGGAGATATAATAGATATGCTCCAAAAAACAGGCTTTGGCGAAGCCGATGGTATTGTGTTAAATGCTGGGGCATATACTCACACCTCTATTGCTATATCTGATGCTATAAGAGCAATAAAGGCTCCTGTTATTGAGGTACATATCTCAAATGTGAGTGCAAGAGAGGAGTATCGACACAAATCGTATATAGCACCTTCGTGCATAGGTACAATTGCAGGATTTGGCGTAGATTCATACAGATTGGCAATTGAAGCATTAAAAGCGAGAAAATGATATGTTTACCGCCGAAGAGTTATATATACAATCGCACATCGATCCCGAAGGAGAGTTGCTAAGTCGTTTAAATAGGGATACCAACGTTAAGTTGGTGCGTTCACGAATGTTGTCGGGGCATATACAGGGACGAATGTTAAAGATGTTTTGCCGAATGATAAATGCGAAGAAGGTTTTAGAGTTGGGAACTTTCACAGGATATTCGTCCCAATGTTTTGCTGAGGCACTGCCCGATGATGGTTTTATATATACAATAGAGGAGAATGATGAGTTGGAAGATTTTATCAACGAATATCTTGCTCTTTCGCCCAATAAAGATAAAATACGCCTGTTGATGGGAGATGCTAAAAAGATAATCCCAACACTTGAGGATGAGTTTGATATGGTGTTTATAGATGCTGATAAACGCGAATATTGCGAATATTACAATTTAGTATTTCCTAAGGTAAGAAAAGGCGGATTTATGTTGGCAGACAATACTCTTTGGTCGGGAAAGATTCTTGATGAATCGGAACACGATCCTCAAACCGAAGGATTACGCCGTTTTAACGATATGGTGGCTTCGGATGAGCGTGTCGAAAAAGTTTTTGTGCCATCGCGAGATGGTTTGACTATTATTTATAAAAAGTAATTTACAATGGAAACAACAAGACAAAGTAAGATAAACAGATTATTACAAAAAGAGTTGGGAGAGATATTCCTTGCAGAGACCAAGAAGATGCCTGGAACATTGGTCTCGGTAAGTATTGTGAGGGTAAGTCCCGATTTAAGTGTCGCAAAAATCTACCTAAGCATCTTCCCATCAGGAAAGGCAGCGGAGATATTGGAGGCTGTAAATAATAATGCAAAGAGCATCAGATATGAGTTGGCTGGACGTGTACGCTATCAGTTGCGTAAAGTTCCAGAACTGACATTCTTTGTTGATGACTCGCTCGATTATATCGATAATATAGATACTCTCTTAAACAAATAAGACAATGCTCTTATCTCTGAAAATAGCGATACGATACCTCTTCTCAAAAAAATCCCACACCGCTATAAATGCGGTATCAATTGTGTCGGTATGTGGAGTTGCAATTGCAACAATGGCAATGATATGTACCTTGTCGGTATATAATGGATTTGAAGAGATAATATCTTCGCTATATTCTGAGATTGATCCTCACTTAGAGGTTAGAGCAAAAGCAGGGAAAACATTAGATACAACCGCTTCGGAGGTAAAACTCCTTACAGAAATTCAAGGGGTGGAGGCTGTTACCCCAGTTGTAGAAGATAATGCCCTTGCTATCTATGGCAATAAACAGCAACCAGTTGTTATAAAAGGTGTTCCTGCAAATTATTCAAGCGTGAACAATATTGATGACGCATTGATTGACGGAGAGACAATGTTTGCCGATTCAATACCCTATGCGGTAATAGGTGTTGGAATATCAAATACTCTGATGGTTGCTCCTCATTTTCTCTCCCCCATATACCTATACGCTCCTAAACGTAAGGCAAAAGTAAATCTTATAAATCCATCAACATCGTTTAATACACGTCAGGTCTATTGCTCTGGCGTATTTTCAATAAGTCAGTCTGAGAGCGACAATAAATTTGTGTATGTGCCAATAGATGTGGCCAAGCAACTGTTCGATTACACAACAGAGGCAACACTGTTGGAGATAAAAGTTGCAGATGAACGAAATGTTGGCTCCATAAAAAAAGAGGCTCAAAAGATACTTGGTGAGGAGTATGTGGTAAAAGACAGGATAGAGCAGAAGTCGGCAGCATTTTCAATGATGGCAATAGAAAAATGGATAACATTTTTTATGCTCTTGTTTGTTCTGATAATATCGGCGTTCAATATAATAGCGTCAGTGTCAATGCTTATAATAGATAAAAAAGAGAATATAAAAACACTTCATAACTTAGGTGGTAAAGAGTCGTTTATAACAAAAATATTTTTTAATCAAGGAGTCTTAATCTCATTTATTGGTGCTGTGATAGGTGTTTTGTTAGGTTTGTTCTTGTCTCTTATGCAACAGCATTTTGGAATACTTAAAATGGGAGCAAACTTTATAGTGGAGTATTACCCTGTGAAAGTTATATGGAGCGATGTTTTACTGGTAATGACAGTGGTGGTTGCTATTGGAGTGCTTATTGCTTGGATACCAGTAAAATATATGAATTCAAAATTGATAAAAAACAGATAAAAAGGATAGTATGAAGAGATATTTTGAAAAATCATTACCCTACATTATTTCAGTTCTTACAATAGTAGTTATATCGGTTGTATATTTCTCTCCAGAGATTTTTGAGGGAAAGGTGCTGTTTCAGGGCGATACTCAACAGGGAATAGCAATCGGGCAGGAAGCAAAGGCGTTCAACGAGGCAACAGGCGAAACTACACGTTGGACAAACTCTCTATTTGGAGGAATGCCAAACTTTCAAATATCTCCTTCGTATGAAAACAATAAAGTTTTAAAAGTAATAGAAAAAATATATTCGTTAGGATTGCCAATACCAGTTTCCTACATATACATTATGGCAATAGGATTCTTTATTCTGTTGATGGTGTTAAATGTCAAGTGGTATATTTCGCTCTTTGGGGCATTGGCATACGCCTTTTCTTCATATTTCTTTATAATAATAGCGGCAGGACATATCTGGAAATTCATAACTCTTGCCTATATCCCACCCACAATAGCAGGAATAATATTGGCATATCGTGGCAAGTATATAAAAGGTGCTTTACTTGCAGCCTTCTTTGGAATGATGCAGATACACGCAAATCATATACAAATGAGTTATTACTCATTCCTGTTTATAATTCCTTTGGTTATAGGTTATCTGGTAAAGGCGATACAGCAAAAAGAGTATAGGTGCTTTACAAAGGCAACGCTCTCTCTTGTGGTTGCTGCGGTTCTTGCTGTTTGTGCAAACTTGCCAAGCATTTACAATACATACGAGTACTCAAAAGAGACAATGCGAGGTAAGTCGGAACTTGCATCTGAGACAGCCTCTGAGGGCGAAGGTGGCGGATTGAACATCGATTATATAACCCAGTGGAGTTATGGAATAGGTGAGAGTTGGACACTACTTATACCAAATACAAAAGGTGGAGCAACAGGTTATATGTCAGCCGACAAAGATGCTATGAAGGATGCTGAGCCTTCGCTAAGACAATATGTAGGGCAGATGAATCACTATTGGGGAGATCAACCCTTTACCGCTGGCCCTGTATATGCTGGAGCAATCATAATGTTCCTCTTCTTAATAGGTTGCTTTGTGGTAAAAGGTCCTATAAAGTGGGCATGTATAGTGGCATCAATCATTTCATTGCTTCTGTCATGGGGCCATAATTTTATGCCACTTACAGAGTGGTTTGTAAATAATGTTCCTCTATATGATAAGTTCCGTACAGTATCAAGTATATTGGTGGTTGCCGAGTTTGCAATACCTCTATTGGCAGCACTTGCTTTAAAGGAGATATTAACCTCTCCTCAAGTGTTGAAAACTTCAATGAGGAAAATATATTTGCCATTGGCACTAACTGCGGGAGTAGCATTGTTGTTTGCTATTATGCCAGAGGTGTTCTTTAACTTTTTGTCGCAACAGGAGGAGCAAATGGCTATCTCCCAACCCGAATATCAAATGATTTTTGATGAATTGGGGGAGGTGCGAAAATCAATATTTACTGCAGATGCGTGGAGAACATTCTTCTTTGTAATACTGTCTGCCGTACTTATACTACTATTTGTAAATAAGAAAGTTACTACAAGAATATTTGTAGTAGCAATGCTGGCATTGCTTGTAGTTGATATGTATCCAGTAAACAAACGCTATTTGAATGGTGATAACTTTGTTCCAAAACGTAAAGTAAAGAGTGCCTTCCAGATGACACAGGCCGACAAGGATATATTGCAAGACAGAGATCCCAATTATAGGGTACTCAATTTAACGGTTGATACATATAATGATCCTACAACTTCGTACCATCACAAATCTGTTGGAGGTTATAGTGCGGCAAAACTGCGCAGATATGATGACCTTATCAAGTATCAGTTAAGTAAAGGGAATATCTCAGTTATAAATATGCTTAACACCAAATACATTATAACAGCATCAGAATCGGGAGAGCCAGTTGCTATGTTAAATCCTGATGCTATGGGCAATGCATGGTTTGTTGATGAGATAAAGTGGGTAGATGGTGCAAAAGCCGAGATGGAGGCATTAAACTCTTTTGATGAAAAGAGAACAGCAATAGCAGACTCTCATTTAAAAAATATAATACCTGCACAAATACCTCAAAGAAGTGAGGGAGATACAATATACTTAACTCACTATCAGCCGAACAAACTCAACTATAAATCTGTTTCTCAAAACGGAGGATATGCTCTGTTCTCAGAGATATACTTTCCTTGGGGATGGCAAATAACCATTGATGGTGAGCCTGCCCAAATGGCACGAGTAAATTATGTATTAAGGGGAATGAGTATCCCGTCAGGAGAACACGAAATAGAATTTGTTTTCTCTCCAACATCATTAAAGGTAAATACAATTATTGCGTTTGCCTCAATTGCTATAATAATTATAGCAGGAGCATATCTTATAATTACATCTATTAGAAAAAGAGAAGAAGAATGTTTAAGATAAAGGGAGTATTTCTCTTCTTGACAGCAATTTTATTGTCGGGTTGTGTTCTCGATAAAGGCAACCACTCTAAGCAGGTAGCGGTAACAATATTACCGCAAAAGTATCTGCTCGACAGAATAGTTGGCGATTCAATTCGTGTGGTGTGTGCTATACCGCAAGGTGGCAATCCCGAAGAGTATGCTGCAACTCCTCGCCAAATGAAAGAGATTGCAACATCTTCTCTCTATTTTAAAGTGGGAGAGTTAGGTTTTGAAAAGACAACGCTTGCCTCAATACTTCAAAACACCTCAAGTATAAAAGTTGTAGATTTGTCTGAAGGACTTGATTTTATAACATCAAAATGTTCTCATGGTGGAGAGGAACATTCTCACTACGATCCGCACTACTGGACTTCGCCCAAAGGTGCAAAACTAATGGCAACAAACCTATATAATGCCATAGTGGAGTTTGACAGTAAGAATCTCTCATACTACACGTCAAACTATATGCAGTTGATGACACAATTGGATACTCTTGACAAAGAGGTTGCATCAATTCTGTCAACTGCCAAATGTCGTCAGTTTGCAATATTCCACCCCTCGCTATCCTATTTTGCAAGAGATTATGATCTGCAACAGTTGTCGCTTGAGGAGAATGGTAAAGAGATGACACCTCAGCGTATGCAACACGTAATTGAAGAGGCAACAACAGAGGGGGTGAAAATAGTTTTTATTCAAAATGAGTTTACTCCTGAACAGGTACGAACCTTTGCTCAAGAGATAGATGCTTCGGTTGTTGTAATAAATCCATTGGCTTATAACTTCATCGAAGAGATAAAACAAATAGCATATGCAATATCAAGGTAGATATATCGATTTGAAAAATATAAACCTCACTTTTGATAGCAGAACAATATTGAAAGGTGTAAATTTAACTCTGAACAGAGGCGATTTTATGCTTGTGGTTGGAGCAAATGGTGGAGGTAAAACCTCTCTTGTAAGGGTAATGCTGGGATTGCAAAAACCAACAAGTGGAGAGGTACTCTATTATGATAAAGATGCTCAATACACAACACTTACAAATGAGAGGGTAGGGTATCTCCCTCAAAAGAACAGTCTGGATTTGCACTTTCCAATTTCGGTAAGAGAGGTGGTGAAGAGTGGCTTAATAGGAGAGAGAGGTCTGACAAAGAAGGAGGTTGATGAAAAAGTTGAGGAGATGCTTTGTGCTATGCAACTCACAGATCTGCAATCATGCCCCATAGGCGAAGTCTCAGGGGGAGAATTTCAAAGGGCATTATTTGCTCGGGCAATAATCTCTAATCCAACTCTGCTTGTATTGGATGAGCCAACATCATATTTAGATATTTTTTTTACGCAAAAACTATACGCAATCTTACAACAATTATCTCCTTCAACTACAATAGTATTGGTTACGCATGATGCTACATTTGCCTCTGCTATGGCTAATCGTGTTATCTATGTAGGGGAGAGAAATATTGAGGAGAGGTAAGAGCGATTATCTGATTTTGTATCGGTTGCCTGGATAAGACTTGATAACTCCTTTAAACTCTAACCCCATAAGAGATGATAAAAGTTTTGAAGTGGCAATGCCTGAGGCAACGCTTAGGGTGTTAATATCAATCTCACCCTTTTCTGTAATAATATCAACAATAATCTGTTCTGTTTCATCAAAATCAGGGAAAAGGGTATTCTGTACCTTTTTTGATGATAGCAAACTCTCCCATCCAAGAGCATTTGTCATATCTTTTGCCGATGTGATAAGTTGTGCTTTGTTGTCGCGAATAAGGTTGTTGCAGCCCTTTGATGTCTCTTTGTCAACATTACCAGGCAGAGCAAACACCTCACGTGAGTAGTCTGATGCCAACGAAGCAGTAATTAATGAACCGCCCTTCTCCTTTGACTCAACAATAACTGTTGCATCACTCATTCCTGCAACAATTCTGTTTCTGGCAACAAAATTAACTTTTAGCATAGGAGACTGCGAAGAGTATTCGCTAATCAATGCACCATTCTCCGAAATCTTGTTTGCAGTGTTACGATGAGTTGATGGGTATATATTATTCAGAGGATTGCCTAAAACAGCAACAGTTCTCACTCCACACTCTAATGCCGCTCTATGAGAGCAAACATCAATGCCGTATGCTAATCCGCTCACAATAACCACATCGGGAAACATCTCTGCGAGTTCGAATACAAATTTTTCGCACCAATCCCTGCCATATTCAGTTGCATGGCGAGTGCCAACAATACTTACAAATTTCTGAGAGTTCAGGTCTGTCTCTCCCTTAGAGTATAAAAGAATAGGAGCGTCGGGGCAGTTAAGAAGACGTTTGGGATAGTTATGAGAATTAAATCCAATAAGAGAGATGTTGTGCTTATCAACAAACTCAATCTCCCTCTCGGCAAAGAGTAAGAGTTCATCTTTTGAAGATTTTTTAAAAATGTCAATCTCCTCTTCATCGCCTTCATCATTCTGAAGAGATAAACTGTTGGCTGAGAATATGGCCTCTGCCGAACCATACTTCTCAATCAACTCCCTTACAATTCTAAAGTTGATACCTTTGATATTGGCAAGTGCAATAAAAAACTCTCGCTCTCTTAAATCCATTTAGCCTACTCCGAAATATATTCACCAAGCATCTCAACAAGTTCATCTCCTTTGATAATCTTGCCCTCTCTTGTACAAACTGTTGTAACTTTTGCTTCGGCACACAAAACTCCATCCGATTTTCTGAAAATATCTTGGTAAAAAACAAATCGGATACCCTCTCTACGCATAAAAAGTTTGCAAACAAACAACTCTCCACCGCGAAGAGAATTTTTGTAATTAATCTCAATACGTGCAACAACAGGCTCAATCCCAGCCTCTCGCATTGCACCAAAAGAGCATCCTGCGTGTTCAAGGAATTCATGTCGGGCATGTTCAAAGTAGTGCTGATAATTTGCGTTGTTTACAATACCTTGAGCATCACACTCATAATCACGCACTTTAATCTCTATTTCGTATGAGTAATCTTTTGCCATAAAAAGAAAGTTTTATACAAAAGTAAATAAATTTTCTCAAAAAACTATTTTATCGTTAACTTTGCATAAACAATAAAAGAATAACAATGAGAAAAGAGAACATAGCAAAAATATTATTCATACTACTTTTGGTGGTTTCTTTTTTTGTAACTCCAGCAGTAGCACTTTTTTTAGGAATATTACTATCGCTTACAATAGGTGTACCATACTCAAAGTTAACAAAGAAGGTATCAAAATATCTACTCCAAATCTCTGTTGTGGGGTTGGGTTTTGGAATGAACCTGCATCAGTCGTTACAGGCAGGAAAAGAGGGAATGATATTTACCATAATCTCTGTTATAGGGGTAATGATACTTGGTGCATTTTTAGGTAAACTTCTAAAGATAAATCACAAAAACAGTTATTTGATATCATCAGGTACAGCAATCTGTGGAGGTAGTGCCATAGCGGCAGTAGCACCAGTAATTGATGCCGATGAGAATGATACATCGTTGGCTCTTATAACCATATTCGTTCTCAATGCCGTAGCACTATTTATATTTCCACCCATAGGCAGAGCGTTAGACCTCTCTCAAGTTCAGTTTGGAACTTGGGCGGCAATAGCCATTCACGATACAAGTTCGGTGGTAGGAGCAGGAGCAGCATACGGTGATGAAGCCTTAAAGGTGGCAACAACAATAAAACTCACACGAGCATTGTGGATAATACCATTGGCATTTGTCTCGGCATTTGTCTTCAGAACCAAAGGGTGTAAAGCCTCCATTCCATACTTTATAATCTGGTTTGTGGTTGCAATGCTCGTTAATACATATTTCACTTTACCACAAATCGTAACAACCAATATAGTGTTTATAGCCAAAAAACTATTAACCGTAACACTCTTTCTGATTGGTTGTGGATTATCAATATCGGCATTGAAAACAGTAGGTGTAAAACCTCTTCTTTTGGGTGTTATCCTTTGGGTAATAATATCGGTTGTAACCCTATTGGTTGTAATGTTGTAATCTTATTTTAATATCAATCTTTTTGTCAATTTTATATTATTTAATATAAGATTAAATTTTTTGTGATTAAAAAATCTCTTTTTTTGAAAAATTAACTATATTTGCAATATCAAGTATAAGAAAAAGAGGATTCCGAAAATCTAAAGAGTAGGAAACATAAAAAATAAGTATCAATTATGAAAAAGATTGTATTGGGATTACTATTAGCATTCTTGTTTCCGTTTGTATCGTTTGCTTCAGATATGTTTGAGTATGACCTGGAGTGTGGTGGTGCAACATCAAAAGAGGGTTGCTATATGGTAAAAGTTTGGGTATACTCATCAAACAAAAAGGTAACACCCGATGAACTAAAAAAAGCGGCAATACATGGAGCATTATTCAGAGGAGTATCAGCAACGGGTGAGTGCCAAAGTTTTAAACCTATAGCAGGCTCGCCATTGGCAGAAAAGCAACATGCCGATTTCTTTAATAGTTTCTTTGGAGCAGATAAACAATATGACGCATACGTAACATTAGCAGCCATACCTTATGAGTATATAAACGTTA
>JAFQBL010000145.1 GCA_017416695.1 Bacteroidales bacterium
AAATTATTAATAAATGATGTAAGAGTATAAAGAATATTTGTATAACAGATGTCTTTCATTAGTAAATTTAATTATAAAATATATTCAAGTATAATAATTTAACATACTAGTATAATAACCTATTCTAAATATATAAAATTATGGAACATTCATTTTGGAATACAAATCTTTTTCAGACTATTACAATGATTGCATCTGTACTCACAACAATAGGTATAGCACTTTGTAAGTACCACAATCATAAAAAGAAAGAGTTGAAGAATGCAACTACTATATTGTTGTTGCAAATTGATAATATAGAGCGAAATATAGAATATATTATGTCTGAAGGAATAATTAATGGAGTTTTACAAGAAGCGCCCATGCATTATTCCACAATAATTTATGATGAAAATCAGTGGAATAAGTACTCTCATTTGATTGTTGGAGTAATTACTCAAGAAAATTATGAAAAGATTGATACATTTTTCAAGGTTGCTTATCGCATACGTGAACAGCAAATATATATCAAGCAGAAAATACAACAATCAATAGATAGCAAAGTCTGGCATTATTATAATGCAGTTTATACTCAAGTTGGGAACAATGATAATCCTATTCAAAATATTAAAACTATTCATCAACGTTATAATAATACAAGCGTTCCTTCTTTCATCCAATTAGAATTTGCAATTGGATTAGAAAAGGCATTAAAACAATACTATAGATTATCAGACGGTAATGCTTATAAAGAATTGAAAAAGTTTAAATAATTAAAGTCTAAAATGCCTTTAAAGGGCAAAAAGGGATAAAGGTAGGGGAAGGCTTTTAATTAGAAATGAGGGATTAGAAATTAGTACGGTACTACATGTAAAAATGGCTTAAAGGACTAAAATGTCGAAAAGGCAATGGCTTGACAAAGAAATGGCAAAAAAGGAGTGAAATACTAAAATTCAGACTATTGTTTATTTGATTTTTAATACCGTAATATTACTTTTGTAATAAAGATTAAATTTATGGGTAATAGTAATTTTATTAGACAAAAGGGTAATTATGAGGATTTACTCTGTTACAAGAAGTCAGTTTGTGTGTATGATATTACATACTACTTTACTCATAAATTTCTTAAGATAGGGGACAGGACTATTGATCAAATGGTTCAGGCTGCTCGTTCAGGTAAACAAAATATTGTTGAGGGTTGTAGTGCATCCACTACTTCAGCAGAGACAGAAATTAAGTTATTGAACGTTGCTAAAGCGAGTTTAAAGGAACTCCTTGAAGATTATAAGGATTATCTTAGAGTTCGCAATTTAGAATTATGGACAGAGGGTAGTGATAAACACGAACAAGCAAGACGTGTTTGTGCTACGCATAACGACTCTGAATATTACAGAAAAGCAATAGAGGAACGCTCCGATGAAACTATTGCGAATATTGCTATTATTCTTATAAAACAAACTGATTATTTGATTAAAAAATACTTTGAATTCATAAAGCAAGATTTTCTTGAAAATGGCGGTATTAAAGAGGAGATGACTCGTGAACGCTTAAAGTGGAGAAACGAGCATAAAGATACACTGTAGTTCCTCTTACATCCTTTTAGCCCTTTCAACCCTTTTAGCCTTTCTCATATCAACCACAATTCTAATAACTGATAAATCTGCGATTAAGCAAACACAATAGCAAATTTATTTGAGTATTGTTGAGCGTGAGCAGATTCAGCAAATGAATATTTGCTAACTAAAAACTACAATTTAGTTACAATAAGTAAAATTTGTGCAATAATTACTTTATAAAATAAGTAAAAATTGCACATTTTTTTGTATCTTCGCAATTTGAAAAATATTATTAGTATGCAAGAGAAGAAAACTAACAGCAAAAGTGCTATTTTATTGATGCACTGTCCTGACCAACCGGGTATTATTGCTGTTATGACAGAGTTTATTACAAAGAATGGAGGTAATATTCTTTACCTCGACCAATATGTTGATCGTACCAACAAGATATTTTTTATGCGATTGGAGTGGGATTTGACTAATTTTATTATTCCACAAGAGAAGATTGAAGAGTTCTTTGGCACTCTTTATGGTCAGAAATATAATATGGATTTCAAACTTTATTTCAGCGACCAAAAGCCAAGAATGGCAATCTTTGTTTCAAAAATGTCGCACTGTATATACGATCTTCTTGCTCGTTATGCAGCAGGAGAGTGGGATGTTGAAATTCCTATTATTGTTAGTAACCACCCCGACATGGAGATTGTTGCAAAACAATTTGGGATTGACTATGCCTACTTCCCAATTACTAAAGAGAATAAAGCAGAGCAAGAGGCTAAAGAGATTGCATTGTTAAGAGAGAAAGGTGTTACATTTATTGTTCTTGCTCGTTATATGCAAATCCTTTCGCCTGAATTCATTGACTTGTTCCCCAATAAGATTATTAATATTCACCACTCATTCCTTCCTGCCTTTGTGGGTGCTAAACCTTATCATGCAGCGTTTGAACGTGGTGTTAAACTGATTGGTGCTACAAGCCACTATGTTACAAGCGATTTGGATGCAGGTCCTATCATTGAACAGGATATTACCCGCATTTCACACAAAGATACTATCGACAATCTTGTAGGCAAAGGTAGAGATTTGGAAAAGATTGTTCTTTCTCGTGCTGTTGCCAAACACATTGATAGAAAGATACTTGTTTACAAGAATAAAACAATTGTTTTTAATTAATAGTCCCTATGAAAGTTGTAATAATTAAATATAACGCAGGTAATATATACTCTGTATATTGCGCTCTTAAAAGGGTTGGCGTTGATGCAATTATTACAGACGACAAGGAGATTATTAAGAGTGCCGATAAGGTTATATTCCCAGGAGTGGGAGAGGCCGCTTCAACAATGAAGTACCTTAAAGAGCATGGTTTGGATGTATTGATTAAAGGGCTTAAACAACCTGTATTGGGCATTTGCATCGGTATGCAGTTAATGTGTCGCCACTCGGAGGAGGGCAATGTTGATTGTTTAGGTATTTTTGATGCAGAAGTTAAACGTTTTGTTCCAGAGTGTCACGAACATAAAGTTCCGCACATGGGTTGGAACAGTTTGTTTGAGATTGACAACTCTGTGTTTAACTGTAACATTAATAATAAGTTTGTATATTTTGTGCATAGTTATTATATTCCATTATGCAGTAACACAGTTGGCAAATGCGATTACATTCAACCTTTTAGTGCTATACTAAAAAAGGATAATTTTTATGCTACACAATTTCATATCGAAAAGAGTGGCAGTATTGGAGAGGAGATTTTAAGAGGCTTTTTAAATTTGTAATTAATAATTTATGATTGAACTTGTTCCTGCCATAGATATTATTGATGGTAAATGTGTAAGGCTTTCGCAAGGCGATTACCAACAAAAAACTGTCTATTCGGCTCAACCCGAAGAGATGGCAAAGATTTTTGAGGGTAGTGGTGTTAAGCGTCTGCACGTTGTTGATTTAGACGGAGCAAAGAGCAAACATATTGTTAATTATAAAGTACTTGAACGCATTGCAACTCAAACCTCACTAACTATTGACTTTGGTGGCGGTTTAAAGAGCGACGATGATTTAAGAATTGCTTTTGAGAGTGGGGCTTCGATGGTTACTGGTGGCAGCATTGCAGTTAAAGAACCAGAGACTTTTTTATCGTGGATTAAGAGATATGGTGCCGACAAAATTATTTTGGGTGCCGATGCAAAAGATAAAAAAATTGCCGTAAGTGGCTGGCAAGAGAACTCTGATTTGGAATTAATTGAGTTTGTACGCAACTACTTGAATTTAGGTGTAAAAAAGTGCATCACCACCGATATTAGCAAAGATGGTATGCTCAAAGGTCCTTCAATAGAACTATATAAAGAGATGTTGGAGAAACTCCCAGAGTTATATATAATTGCAAGTGGCGGTGTATCTTCAATGGCAGATATTGAGGCTTTAGATGAGGCTTCAATCCCTGCAGTTATTTTTGGAAAAGCCTTTTACGAAGGACGTATTACTATTAAAGATATTGAAAATTATATAATTGCAAACAAATAAGTATATGTTAGCAAAAAGAATTATACCATGTTTAGACGTCAAAGACGGAATGGTAGTTAAAGGTGTAAATTTTGTCAATTTCAGAAATGCTGGAGATCCTGTTGAACTTGGCAAACAATATAGCGAACAAGGTGCTGATGAACTTGTATTCTTGGATATTACGGCATCGTACGAAGGTCGTAAAACATTTACCGACGTTGTAAAACGAGTGGCAGAAAATATTAATATTCCTTTTACTGTTGGTGGTGGTATTACAGAACTTTCGGATGTTGAACGTCTATTAAATGCAGGTGCTGATAAAGTTTCGTTAAACTCATTAGCACTTAAAAATCCACAAATAATTGATGATATTGCCAAAAACTTTGGCGCTCAAGTTTGTGTGGTTGCCATTGACGCTAATTACGAGAACGATATGTGGCGTTGCTATGTAAATGGTGGACACGTTCCAACAGATAAAGACCTATTCTCATGGGCAAAAGAGGCAGAGAGTAGGGGAGCAGGTGAGATTCTGTTTACAAGTATGAGCCACGATGGTATGAAGATTGGATTTCCCAACGATGCTCTTCGCACGTTAAGCGAAACTTTGAATATCCCTGTAATTGCTTCAGGCGGTGCAGGCTCAATGAAAGATTTTAAAGATGCTTTTGAATTAGGCAAAGTTGATGCTGCTCTTGCTGCAAGTGTTTTCCATTTTGGAGAGATTAAAATACCAGAACTTAAAGCATATCTGGCTGAAAACAATATTTGTGTAAGACTTTAACAATTGATATATAATGAAACTTGATTTTAACAAAATGGGAGGTTTAATCCCTGCTATTATACAAGATAGTTGCACAGGCAAAGTTCTTATGCTCGGGTTTATGAACGAGGAGGCTTTAGCAAAAACTCAAGAGATTGGAAAAGTTACTTTCTTTAGTCGCACAAAAAATAGATTGTGGACAAAAGGAGAGACAAGTGGTAACTTCTTAAATGTGGTATCTATTGCTGCAGACTGTGATAACGATACACTTTTAATTAAAGTAAAACCTGTAGGTCCAGTATGTCATACAGGTAGCGACACGTGTTTTGGAGAGACTAACGAAACTGATCTTTTCTTTTTATCTTATTTGCAAGATTTTATCGATCGCCGCAAACAAGAGATGCCTGAAGGCTCATATACAACTTCACTATTTAAGAAAGGTGTTAACCGTATGGCCCAAAAAGTGGGAGAGGAGGCTGTTGAGACTGTTATTGAAGCAACTAACGGAACAGACGAAGGATTCTTGTATGAGGCTTCTGACCTAATATATCACTTAATTGTACTGCTAACTTCAAAAGGTCACAGAATTGAAGAGTTGGCTCAAGAACTTAAAAAACGCCACAAAGAGTAATCATTTAAGATTATGAACGGAGAGGTATTAATTAATTACGAAGGAGTTGACGTATATCGTAAAGAACTAAATGTATTACGAAATATCAACTTTAAATTACACGAAGGTGAGTTTGTATATTTTATAGGTAAGGTAGGTAGTGGAAAGAGTAGCCTACTCAAAACTTTTTATGCCGATGTTCCTGTTGAGGGAGGTTCGGCAAGAGTTTTTGACTATGATATGACTTCACTTCGCCAAAAGGATATAACTCAACTTCGCCGTAAGGTTGGTATTATATTTCAAGACTTTCAACTGTTAACTGACCGCTCAGTCCGCGAAAACTTAGAGTTTGTATTAAAAGCGACAGGGTGGAAAGATAAAAACGAGATTGATGAACGCGTTGAAGAGGTACTAACTTTAGTTGGTATGCAAACTAAAGCATACAAAGAGCCTCATGCCTTATCAGGAGGAGAGCAACAACGTATTGTCATTGCAAGAGCCATGTTGAATTCTCCTAAAATAATCTTTGCTGATGAGCCTACTGGCAATCTTGACACTGAAACAGGAAACAAGATTGCTCAACTACTACATGATATTTGTAAACAAGGCACAGCGGTTATAATGACAACACACAACCTCAATATTGTAAATGATTATCCAGGTAGGGTAATTAAATTTGAGGATAAACATATTTACGAATCTATTACCGAAAACAAGAACGAATAATATAAAACAAAAAATGAAAGTCCTTAAGTTTGGCGGAACATCAGTTGGTTCTGCACAGAGAATGAAAGATGTTGCAAAAATTATATGCAACGGTGAACAAAAGATTGTTGTTCTCTCTGCTATGTCAGGAACTACCAATACATTGGTAGAGATATCAGATTATCTTTATAAGAAAAACCCAGAGGGTGCAAACGAGATAATCAATACTCTTCAAAAGAAATACGATGGAGTAATTAACGAACTATTCTCTACCGATGAGTGTAAAATTGCAGCAAAAGAGAGATTAAATCTTAATTTCGAGTTAATTCGTTCATTCACAAAATCTCTTTTCACTCTTTTTGAGGAGAAAGTTGTTTTGGCACAAGGAGAGTTAATGTCAACTGCATTGGTTAATATGTACCTAAATGAGATAGGAATAAAATCTGTTATTATTCCTGCATTAGACTATATGCGTATCGACAAGAATGATGAACCAGATACATTATATATTAAAGAACATCTTCCAAGTCTTTTAGAGAGCGAAAAAGATGCTGAAATATATATCACTCAAGGATATATATGCCGAAACCCATACGGCGAAATAGATAACCTGAAACGTGGAGGTAGCGACTATTCTGCTTCTCTAATTGGTGGTGCAATTCAAGCAGAGGAGATTCAAATATGGACTGACATTGACGGAATGCACAATAACGATCCTCGCATTGTAGAGGGTACCAAACCTGTTCGTGAGTTGTTCTTTGAAGAGGCTGCAGAGTTAGCATACTTTGGTGCAAAAATCTTGCACCCAACATGTATTCTTCCAGCAAAGATAAACAACATTCCTGTTCGCTTGTTAAATACCATGCAACCCGATGCTCCTGGAACAACTATCTATAATAACTCTGAGAGCGGAACTATTAAAGCAGTTGCAGCAAAAGATGGCATTACTGCAATCAAAATAAAATCGGGCAGAATGTTATTGGCTTACGGATTCTTACGTAAAGTATTTGAGATATTCGAAAGTTACCGCACACCAATAGATATGATTACAACCTCTGAGGTTGGAGTATCAGTAACTATTGACAATACAAAATATCTTCAAGAGATTCTTGATGACCTTAAGAAATTCGGGACTGTTACCGTTGATGAAGATATGGTTATTGTTTGCGTTGTAGGCGACTTGGAATGGAACAATGTTGGTTTTGAAACTAAAGTATTAGATGCAATGAAAGATATACCTATTCGTATGGTATCATACGGAGGAAGCAACTATAATATTTCAATGCTTATCAAAGCCGAAGATAAAAAACGTACATTGGTTTCACTAAGTAAAGAGTTATTCTAAATTCTGAATATGAGAAATATATCAAGCAATTTCCCTGTTGATAAGTTTAAAGGCATTCAAACTCCTTTTTACTATTACAACACCGATTTGCTAAAAGCAACTTTATCTGCCATAAATACAGAAGTTAGTAAATATGACAATTATCATGTTCACTATGCTGTAAAAGCAAATACCAACCCTACGATATTAGGCATAATAAAAGATGCAGGATTAGGTGCTGACTGCGTTAGTGGTGGCGAGATTGAAGCCGCACTAAAAGCAGGTTTTGCTCCCGAAAAAATTGTATTTGCTGGGGTAGGCAAGAGTGATTGGGAGATTACCCTTGCATTAGAAGCAGGTATCAGTTGTTTTAATGTAGAGTCAATCCCAGAATTGGAGAACATTAACGAGATAGCAAAAGGAATGAATAAAATTGCTTCCATTGCTCTTCGTATAAATCCAAATGTTGATGCTCATACCCATAGTTATATTACAACTGGGTTAAGCGAAAATAAATTTGGCATTGACATCTCTCTTGTTGATAAAGTATTAGATAAACTCTCAGAACTTAAGAATGTAAAACTCAATGGTTTACACTTTCATTTTGGTTCTCAAATAACCGATATGGATTCGTTTAGAAGTTTAGCAATTAGAGTAAACGAGATACAAGAGTTATTTTACCGCAGAATGATAATTGTTGAGAGTATTAATGTTGGTGGAGGATTGGGCATTGACTATCAAAATCCTGATAAAAATGCAATTCCTACATTTCATGAATATTTTGAAACATTCCGTAAACATTTGGCACTACGACCAATACAACAACTACACTTTGAATTAGGTCGTTCAGTTGTATGCCAATGTGGTTCTCTAATTTCTAAAGTTCTATATGTAAAAGAGGGTATTGATAAAAAATTTGTGATACTCGATGCAGGAATGACAGAGTTAATTAGACCTGCACTATATCAAGCATATCACAAAATTGAGAATATTACTGCTGACTCATCTAAAAAAGACATATATGATGTAGTTGGTCCTATATGTGAGTCGTCTGATTGTTTTGGCAAAGCAATAGAACTACCAGAAACAAAACGTGGAGATATATTTGCAATACGTTCTGCTGGTGCTTACGGAGAGATTATGGCTTCGCAGTATAATTGCAGAAGACTCCCTAAATCATACTTCTCAGACACAATTTAATAGATAAGACAAAAAATAACCTCAGCATTAATGCTGGGGTTATTTTTTTATATATTTACCAAAGTTGTATTCTATTATTCTATGCCTTTAGCCAAGAATATTTAGCAACACTATAAATAGGGAGAAAAGGTATAATCAATGGAGTCTTTTTGATATATGATTTAAATTCAGGATCATTGCCGTATGTCTCATTTTGTCGTAATTCAATTCTGCGAGCACCACTAAACATAACATATACAATCCCAATATATCCCAATAGTGCAATTATCCATTGCCATACCGAACATGATACTCCAAAGCAAAATATGAAACATCCTGTCCAAACTAAAATCTCGCCAAAATAGTTAGGACAACGAACTATCTTATACAAACCTTTATCTACAAATCTATTAGCATTAATCTTTTTTGCATTGTTCTTTTGAGCATCTGCAATAGTCTCTGTCAAAAATCCTATCAAAGCAATAGCAGAACCTATCCACGCAACAATCTCATTTCCAAAATGGAAGTATCCTATATTGTCTAAATAGAATGTTACTGGACTAACTTGCCCCACATACAACAAAGCACATGAAATCCATATCATAAACATTAGAAAAAGAGGCTTCTTTGTTGTATTATCAGGTTGATACAAAATCTTTTTATATGATGCCGATCTCTTTTCTCTTATCAACAAATACGCTGCTAATCTGAGCCCATACACCAATAGCACTCCACATAATATTGCAGCAGGAAGAGTTATTACATCTTTAAAAATAATTAATGTTGTTATTGACAATGCTGCAATTGACAATCCATAACCAATACTAAAGAAATAGATAAAATAATACCATCCGATAGCAGAAACAGCAAGTGATACTGCTAATAAAATCAACAAATAACTCATAATATTTAATTTTAATGTTATAGTATCAAAAGTATTATGTACAAAGATATATATTTTTAAAATATGTTTATTTATCATTTAAACAATTGTTACCCCTTTTATTATTAATTTTGCGAAGAAAATTATAAAATAAAAATGACATCACCTCAAAAATCAATATTTCAAAGACCTGTATGGGTTCTTATATTTGCATTAACTGCCGCAATTGCATGGGGTTGGGCATATCCGCTAATAAAACTTGGATTTGCAGAATTTGAAATCACCCCTCAAATGACTGGTAGTAAAATGCTATTTGCTGGTATAAGATTTGCTATCTCTGGAATAATAATACTTACTATTGCAAAATCTGTTAATCGTAAATTCAGTGTTACAAAAGGTGTTGATTGGTTATATATATTAGTATTCTCTTTAATGAATACTGCACTACATTACGCATTCTTTTATATTGGATTGTCGCATAGTCAAGGAGCAAGAGCATCAATTCTCAACTCATTGGGAACATTCATTTTGGTATTATTAGCCTGTATGTTCTTTAAAAGCGACAAACTAACAATTAAAAAGATTATTGGATGTGTGATTGGTTTTGCTGGAGTATTTGCTCTAAACTTCGGTAATGGTGATAGCGGAAGTTTTACAATGCTTGGAGATGGTATGATAATTCTAAATGCGCTGTGTTCTGCTATTGCAGGTTTAATGACTCGAGGATTGGGTAGGAGAGTGGATATTTTTGTTGGCACTGGTTATAGCCTTACGATTGGAGGAGTTTTACTTATTATCCCAAGTATATTAATTGGCGGAACATTACCAAACATAACCATCAACGGAATTATAATTTTATCTCTCCTTATAGTAATATCATCATTAGGGTTTACTCTATATAACAAACTATTAAGTTGTAACCCTGTTGGTAAAGTTGCTATATTCAACTCTTTTATTCCAGTTGTAGGAGTTATAACATCGTGCCTATGCTTAGGTGAACCATTTTATTACAACTATATTATTGCTGCATTATTATCAGCATACGGTATATATATAATTAATAAGTCAAAATAATTTTAGAGGTTAAAGATTGAGTAGAGCATCTTTTTGTAATATTCTGCTTTCTTCTCTAAACTTAGAGGATATGCTCTTGAAGAAGAGGGCATTCTCCAGAATTGAAATTCTCTCGTATCTATTTGTATATTTACAAACTCTCCAACTGCTGGAGCATTACAATTATATGTTTCACAAATAGTATCAGTTGCTTTTTGACCAGTTACAACAATTGCTCTGCACAAACAAAGTTCTCTTAATAAAACATTAATATCTGTTGGTGTAACAACTTCAAGGAATTTATCCGAAGCATTATCTTTTAAACGTCTTACCTCACACGCAGTATCGTATAATGCAAGACCTTTCTCGATGCAAAATTTTTCTATTTTCTCTTTATCAAACTTTTTCTCTCCTTTAATCTCAAAATAGTGTTTATCTTCATAGAATATCAATCCCATTATACGCCACATATCATTTATCCAATTAGGATAAAAGAAGTTCATTGACCATCGTTCTTGTTTTGGAGGAAAACTCCCTAACATAAGGAGTTTTGCTTCTTTTGGAAGAAATGGCTTTAATGGATGTTTCTCTATTGGAATATTTATCATCTTTAATGATATTCTACTTTTTTGAAATTGCCAATTTATCAGTTACCGCTGCACAAACAGCATCTCCTGTTATATTAAGTACAGTTCGTATCATATCAAAGACTCTATCCAAAGCATATAACAGAGGTAATCCTTCAAGAGGAATTCCTGCTGATGCCAATACTGCAACAACCATGAGAGTAGGACCAGGTACTCCCGCCTGACCTATGCTTCCTAAAGATGCTGTAATTGCTATTGCCACAAATTGAGATAAACCCAACTCTATACCATAGAACTGTGCAAAAAATAGAGCAACAAGGGTATAGTATATTGCATTTCCTGTCATATTTATAGTTGCCCCTAATGGAACAACAAAACCAGACACCTCTTTTGAAATTTTCATCTCATCACACGCATTAAGTGTCACAGGAAGTGTGGCCATTGAAGATGATGTTGAAAATGCAATTATTTGTGGGCGTAACATCTTTTTAAAGAATGTTTTAATACCAACTCTCGAAAAAAGAGTAATTGATATAGGATATATAAACAATGCCATTACTAATACCACTAACAAATTAACCCATAAGAGATTTGCCACCTTGATTAATATATCAAATCCAAAAGTTCCAGTAGCATCGGCCATTAAACCAAATACTCCAATAGGAGCCACATACATAACCTTGGTTATGCACCAAATAAGAGATTCAAGAATATAATTAAATCCATTAACAACCTTTTGTCGTTTTGCTGAAGGTATTGCTGATATTCCAAAACCTAAAAATAAACCAAATACAATTATTTGAAGAATATTTCCTTCAGCAAATGCCGTAATAGGATTTTCAGGAATCATACCTATAACAATATCCCAGAATGACATTTCTGGTTGTGATGATTGTATTGCAGAAGAGGAGACTATTGCATTAATTCCTTCTGCACTTAAACCTTCTCCTGGCTTAAAAATCAATCCACCCAAAATTGCAAGAACAACAGATATTATTGTTGTTAGCATAATATAGCCAATACTTACAGCACCAATTTTACCAGCAGAGCGACTTCCTCCAAGCGTTGCTGCTCCAGCAATTATAGATACAGCAACCAATGGAACAACCAACATTTTAATAAGTTGAATAAATAGTGCTCCAAAAGGTGCAAAAACAGAAGCATCATTTCCCATAAAGATACCAACTACAATACCTAAAAGCATTGCAACCAATATCCAAAAACCTAAGTTTTTAATTATCTTTTTCATATTATATATTCTTAATTACTCTACAAGGATTACCTACTGCAACTGTATTTGATGGAATATCTCTATTTACTACACTTCCAGCACCTATGGTAACATTATCTCCAATTGTAACGCCTGGCAGAATTGCACAATTTGCTCCAATCCACACATTATCACCAATAGTAATTGGTTTAGCATACTCTAATCCTTTATTTCTTAGTTCTATATCAATAGGGTGCCCAGCAGTATATATTCCACAATTAGGAGCAACAAATACATTGTTTCCTATCCTAACAGGTGCAGCATCAAGAATTACTAAATTGTGATTAGAATAAAAATTATCACCAATATTTATATTATATCCATAATCACACCAAAATGATGGTTCTATGGTAACACTATTACTAATTGAAGGTATTATCTGCTTTAAAACTTCAAGTCTATCACTACTATTGTATGGTAAAGTATTATAGCGTTGGCATAATATTTTACAAGAATTTCTCTCTTCAATTAACTCATGGTTAAAGTTAGCATCATACAATTCGCCATTTAGCATTTTATCTTTTTCTGACACCATAATTTTTTGTTTGATACAAATTTAAGAAATATATATTAATTGTGTAATTTTACGAATATGAAAAAAATAGTAATTGCATCGGATTCATTTAAAGGTTCATTATCATCGCAAGAGGTTGCTGATGCTTTTGAAAAAGGAGTAAGAGATATTATAGAAGAATGTAATATTGTTAAAGTTCCAATAGCAGATGGAGGCGAGGGGAGTGTTGACGCATTAACAATTTCCTTAAAAGGGGAGTATGTATATGTTGAGGTTAATGATCCTTTAGGTAGAAGGATAAAAACAAAATATGGTTTTATAGAAAGTAAGAAAACAGCAATCATAGAAGCATCTGCTGCATGTGGGTTAACTCTCCTAAATGAGAATGAAAGAAACCCTATGAAGACAACAACATTCGGAGTAGGGGAGATTATAAAGGATGCAATAAATAGGGGGAGTAAAAAACTTATTATTGGAATAGGAGGGACATCAACAAATGATGCAGGAACAGGTATGCTACAAGCATTAGGATACAACTTTTACAATACTAAAGGAGAACTATTAAACGGCAATGGCGAGAACTTATGCAACATATCGTACTTTTCTGATAATAAGTCAAATAAGCCTTTAAAAGAAATCGAAATTTTAGTTGCTTGTGATGTAACAAATCCTTTATACGGAGAGAATGGTGCCGCTTATATATATGCGCCACAAAAGGGTGCAGATAAAGAGATGATTAAGACTCTTGACAATGGGCTTCGCAACTTTGCAACAATAGTAAATAAATATAATAAATCAGATTACTCATTTATACCTGGTACAGGTGCTGCAGGAGGTTTGGGTTTTGCCTTAAAGTCTCTATTAAATGCAAAACTTGTAAGAGGAATAGATATAATATTAGAACTAATAAATTTTGATTCAATAATAAAAGATTCAGATATAATAGTAACAGGAGAGGGAAAAATTGATTCTCAAACATTAATGGGCAAAACTCCAAGTGGAATACTAAATTATGGTCTAAGGAATAATATCCCAGTTATTGCTATTTGTGGTAAAATAGATTGGAGTGACAATTTAAAAAAATCAAATTTTAAAGAGATCATTCAAATAAATCCCAATACAATTTCATTAACAGAAGCAATGAATCCAACAACAGCAAAAAATAATATTAGGTTAGTAGCACAAGAGATTACCAAGAAATATATTACAGAAGAATAGTCAGACTTATTATAATCAAGAATACTTTAATTAATAGAATTAAATATATAAGATTAACTAATAAGGAGAGTAGTATTGATTAATAGATGGTTTTATAGATTAAAATATCTATTTAACATAATATTAATTATATAACAATATGAAAGCACTTGATTTTTCTACTTTTGCTACTTTTTATGCTGAGCACGGAACTACATTTATGTTTACTAATAATAAATATACCACGTTTGAGGTATATCCAAATGATAAAAGAATTATTTCTATGATTTTAATTTAATACAAATTATAACTTATATGAAAGGAGGTGTAAAAATTGTGGACAAAATTTTTTCAATCATCAAGATGTGTGTTGATTTTCTTCAGAGTCTTATTGAAAGCATTATTGTTGCGAAAAAAGAGAAAAAAGATTAATGGAAACAATCGTTAAGACATATCATTTAACTATGGAGGTATCAAATATCTCCATAGATTTAGGCTACTTTAAGAATATGACTAAACTCAACTTATTTGTACGCCAACTCCAAAATAATAACAAAGATAAAATTTTAAAATTTCATTTTACAGATAGTAACAATCTATCTACTGATGAAAGAATTTACTAACTTAAAACTTTGAACTATGCAAAATGTTTTTGATGCACAGCAAGAGGTTAACAACAACCTCAATCGCAATCCATTTGATTTAACACATACTAATAACCTAAGTTTACGTTTTGGCTATCTCTATCCTATCTTCACAAAGATAGTTCCAGCCAATACAAAATTTGACATTAATGCTGAAGTAGGTATGCAATTTATGCCAATGAGTTTCCCCGTGCAGACTCCTATCAAGGCTCGTTTATCATTTTTCAAAGTTCCTTTGAGAACACTTTGGAACGGTTATATGGACTATGTAGGTAACTTCCGTGACGGACTTGAGGAACCATATCACGATATACCTGATAGGTATTTTGAAGACTTCTACGGAGAATGCAAATTAGGAGACTATTTGGATATTCCGAATGTAATCTATAATGATGAGAACAACGGAGCAGTTCAATTAACAATCCCTGAACAAGCAAAGAACCTTTTTGACTTTTATTATCCTTTAAATCCATCTGGACTTTATAGCCCCAATTATAATAGCGGATTTCCTATTACGTCATCATCTTCTTATATTCCTGATGATTATATTGAGGACTCAGAGTTGAATTTCTTCAATGGTATTGCTTATAATGTAGGTGGTAGTAAGTTTGTTGCTAATGTACCTTATAGTATTGATTTAACTAATCTTAAACAGGTTAGGTATGTATTCCCTATAAACTATCAAGCAGAAAGTGCAATCACTGCAGAACCTTATATATATTTCTTGGACTCTGAAGGTACTTTGTTACATAAAATATCATTCAAAAGTATGTACACTCTTTATGAGAGTGGTATCCAAAATATTCAGACGACTAAATATATGTTCATTCGCTCAGAAGATGTAGATGAAAAATTCACTTTTACACTTCCTAATACATTTAAAACTGCAAGTATTGACAAAGTTTTGATAGGCTTTTATACTTCACTTGAGTCACGTTTTGTAACTCGTTATGGCGATGCTGATTTCTATTCTTCTGTTTTGATGCCTGATATTCAAGCAATGTCAAGTTCAGTTGCACCTAATTTTGAATGGTCCACAACTTTAAATTCTTTAGTTCCTGGAGCCTATGGCACCTATCGTGTCATTACACCCGAAACATCTCCCTATTATTCTTCCGATAGTAACCCCAATGGACAAAAATTGACTAACTATCCCGCTAGAGCATATGAGGCTATATATAATGCATATTATAGGGACCCCCGAAATAACCCTCTTTTGGATATATACAATAAACCTGTGTATAACGAATGGTTATTAAATAAAGACGGAGGCGCCGACCGCACCGTTTACAAGTTACATCGTGCCAACTGGGAGAAAGATTTCTTAACCACTGCTGTATCATCTCCTCAACAAGGTATTGCCCCACTTGTCGGACTAACCCAATATGTTACAACTAATCCACAAGGAGAGTTGACATATGATTTGTCTTTAGTTGATGAAGACGGAACTAAATATAAAGTATCTTATAATTTTGTAGATAATGACGGAGTCAAATCTTATAATATATCTGTAGGAGATAAACTTCCCTCAGACACTAAGGTATTGTCTCTCCATTCTAAAGATATTATAGACTCTGTAAACTATGGTATCTCAATTCCTGACTTCCGTATTGTCAATTCATATCAGAAGTATCTTGAACTTAATATTCGTAAAGGATATTCTTATAAAGACATTATTGAAGGACGTTTCGATTGCAAAGTTCGCTTTGATGAACTACAAATGCCTGAGTTTATAGGTGGTTTCACACGTAACGTTAGTATGAATAGAATTTTACAGAGTGTTGACAACAATGTTTCTTTGGACTCTGACCAACGCACATATGAACGTTCTTTAGGTTCATTATCTGGAGATGCCTATTTGTCTACCGAGAAGACTCCCGATATTAATGTATTTTGTGATGAAGAGTGCGTAATTATGGGTATTCTCTCTGTAATTCCAACACCTGCCTACTCTCAGTTATTGCCAAAACATTATCTCTTTAGAGATATATTGGACCACTTTCAACCTGAGTTTAACAATATTGGAATGCAACCTATATCTTATGCAGAGGTCTGTCCTCTTCAAGCTGCTTCTTTTGGTGTTTCACTTACAGACACATTTGGATACCAACGAGCGTGGTATGATTATATATCACAACCTGACACCGTTCACGGACTATTAAGAAGTAAATATCGTGATTTCATTATGAATAGAAATTTTGTTCACGTTCCACGACTCAATGAAGATTTCTTGTTAGTAGATGAAAATCAATTGAACGATGTCTTTCAGGTGCAAACTGATGAAGATAAAATTATTTCGCAAGTTTCTTTGAAAATAACTAATGTAACACCAATTAACCGAGTACAAATACCAAGAATAGACTAATATGAGAACTTTAAATAAAAAGATTTTTAGACACGCTAATTGTTCTGTCAATAAGCCACACGAAAGAGTAGTACAAAGCGGTTTAGCACTTACACCTCACTCAGTCAAAGAACTATCAGAGAAAGGTATACCCGTTAATCTTCGCAATTCTGCTCAAGTTAATGATCCTGAAAGTTTTTTAGGAGATAAACTTCCTTTCTACCTCCGTCGTGATGTAGATTTAAACACCGCTTGGGAGATGTCTCAACAAACTAAAAAGACTTTGATAAAACAATATAAGAATAACATTTAGTATTAACCTATCCCCTCTCTTAATTGAGAGGGGTTTAACATTTATAATTATGTTTGCAACTATAGCACCCTCAATTGTTAGTGGTTTATTTGGCACAATGCAACAATCTTCATTTATACGTTCACAACAAGAAGAGAACCAAAGAGCCTTTGAACAAAATATGGCTTTAGCCCGAGTACAGAACCAGTACAATATTGACCAGTGGAATAGAGCCAACGAATACAATTTACCAGTCAATCAAATTCAACGTCTTAAAGATGCTGGATTGTCTCCCACTCTAATGTACAAGAACGGAACTTCCTTAGGAGCAACGCCCTCCCCTACATTGACTGCTGGTACACCTAAACAACCTACAGACGTTACATTAGGAGGAAGACGCTCAACTGTTGGAGATATATTTAATCAAACATTACAGAATGCTTTAACCTCTGCGCAAGCACGTAAAGACTTAGCCGGAGCCAAAGGTCAGGAAATAACCAATGAAACATTAATGCAACAGAATATTACAACTATTGAAAAGATGCTTTCAGATATTGGTGTAAATAATGAAACTATGACTCAAATTAAAGCAAATGTAGAGTCTATTTATAAACAATTTGATGTTTGGACCGCCCAAATAGATAAAATACGCAATGACATAGCAGTTGATAATGAACGTGTAGCAATACAACGTTTAGAAGCTGAAATTAAAGATAAATTGGCTAATCAGGAATTAAAAGAATCTGCATCTCGCATAGGTCTTAATGAAAAACAATTAGAAGCAATTTCTAAGAGGCTTCCGTTAGAATTAGTTAATCTTGCTAAACAAGGAGACTTAACACAAGCACAAATAAATGAAAGTGTGTCTCGTTGGATGATTAATACATTAACTCAAGAAAAAGTCATCGCCGAGACAGATAAATTACTTCTTGAAAATATGTTGCTCAAACCTGATGCTTTAAAAGCAGATTTCAAAGCACGTCAGTTAGATAGAAAGATAGGCAATTGGGAATTTGCAAAAGATATTTCAATTGCTACAGATGAATTATATCGCTTTCTTGAACTTTTCGCCCAACTTATACCAGGCTAACCTCGTACATTAATAAATGGGGCAGACACTTCTCTGCCCTATTTATATCTCTCGGACCTTTCATCAGTCCAAGAGAGATATTTTCGTAAGAAAATAGTACGCTTAAATAATACTAAGTCGTAACGAAAACTATAGTTTTCGCCCTCTCCAGAGGGTTAACAATGTCAAGACTTAGTCTTGATTCCGAGAGTTCCCTGAGAACTCCGAGAACCTCGAGAACCTCGAGAACCCAGTTAACTACGGATTACGAAAGACCTCTTTCGTTCCTAAATAACTTGATATTTTATTAAGTATTTGACAGACTCTTGTCTTACAGCCGTTTACGGCAAATACGTATTGCCCTAAGTAGGTCTGTGACCGATATATTTAAATTTTATATTATGAAATATTCTAATTATACTTTTGATACTGTTGGATACTATCCAACATCTCAAATCTCTTCTAAATCAACTGAAGTCACTTGTAAATGTGCAGAACCCGTTATAATTGTAAATACTAAATTACGAACTTATTTGTATTCTATTAAATACTTGCATTATATTGATTATAATCTTAAATATTCTGAACGTTTTCGCCAACCTACCTGGACTCAACTTAAATGTCATCTTGCACATAATAAGACAATGTGTAATTATGCTAACATTAACCAATTTTATGCCGTTATAGATGACGGCGAAATAGTACCTCTTTATATTCTTGTACCCTGTAATAAGTGTTTCATTTGCAAAGATAAACTATCTAAAATGTGGGAGTTTCGAGCAATTGCAGAAACTAACTATTCAAAGCATAACGCTTATTTTGTCACACTAACCTATAATGATAATTTTAAACCTATTTATGGTGTTAATAAACGTGCTGTACAACTATTTTTAAAACGCTTACGTTATAATTTAGATGAATTAGGAATTGAACATTCATTAAAGTATATAGCCTGTGGAGAGTACGGTAAGAATACTAAACGCCCTCATTACCATTTAATAATTTGGCATTTCCCTGATGATAACCCAAAATTTCCTAATCTTACATCTATATTACATTTTATAGAACAATCTTGGTCGGTTTATAATTTTGAAACTGAAGAGTATATCCCTATTGGTTTTGCCTATTGTAAAATAATTAACAAATATTCAATACGTTATGTTATGAAGTATAATCGTAAACCTTGCAAAATACCTCAAGGTTGTAACCCGTGTTTCTTTCTTTGTAGTAAATATATTGGTATACAATGGTTTTTTGATAACTATATTTTTTTGGAACGTAATCCTCAACTCTTAACTTTATCTATTAAGGACCCTATCGCAAACGAAACTTTCACTTCTGCTTATCCTACATATTATAAACAGAAGGTTATGCCAGATTTCTGTAAAATATTTCCTAAGGAGATTATAGATAGTTATAATAAATTATTAACTTTGCACACACAATTGCAAACTTTAAATGATATAGAGAGTAAAGTTAATTATACTACTAATCCTATTTTATATAAATATTATGACATTTTACACATTAACCCAACTTCTAATGTACATCCTATTGATACTTGTTATATTGATAGTTATTACAGCACCTTTTATAATACTTTTTATAATTATCAGATATTTAAGAAAGCGACAAAACTGAAGATACAATATAATACACTATGTATTATATTAACAGAATACTATAATCTATTCATAGATAAATTAACTAAATCAAATCAACTTAAACATGAACGTTTTAAAGTCCTTAGCCAACTACCTCAAAAGCATTATACTTTGGACCTATTAAGAGTTGAAAATGAAAAACTACAGAATAAATTAAATAAAAAAACTTATAATAAGTTTGAGATATAAATTTTTTTTATTATGTTTGCATCAAATTAAACATAATTACTAATTATATAACAATAGAGGTAAAATTTTTTCATAGTTAAATTTAAGAATTAAAATTAGAATCTAATAGATAATAGAATATAACCTTATAGAACATATTATATGAATATTATTAAAAAAAAAAGATAAGCGAAATTATATTTGTTTCGCTTATCTATAAAATCCTTGAGATATTTTACTGATAAAATATTTATCAAGCAAATATGCAAATTATTTTGAAGCAATAACTTCTATTTCAACTAAACCTCCTTTAGGTAAAGTTTTAACTGCAACGGCT
>JAFQBL010000146.1 GCA_017416695.1 Bacteroidales bacterium
CCTGCAACCATCCACAGCCAAAGAGTAGTCAAAAGTTCGTTTCTTTAGCATTTGGGGTAACAAGTTTGTTGCACGTTCAATAGGTCCTGCAACAAGTTGAGGAAAGAAACTTATATAAGCAAAAAATGCAACAATATCGCGAGTTGCTTTAATCTTTCCTCTATAAACATCAATAGAGTAACTCAATGCCTGAAAAGTGTAAAAACTAATACCCACAGGCAGAATAATATCAAGAGTAACCCAATCAACATTAACACCCAAAGAATTCATCAATTGAGTAAAACTCTCACCAAAAAAGTTGCAATATTTAAAATAACCCAGTATTCCAATATTCAGGATAATATTTGAAGCACTTATAACCTTTTGCCATAAGCGTTTACCCTCAAATTTATCAATAAATATACCACTTAAATAACTCAAAAGAGAGGTAATGGCAATTAAAATCAAAAACTCCTTATCCCACCAACCATAAAAAATATAACTGGCGATAACAATAAATAAGTTCTGAATTTTTAATTGTCTAAAAACAAACCAATATAGTATAAAAACTATTGGTAAAAATATAAGGAACTCTAACGAGTTAAAAAGCATACATCAACTAACTATTTCTCAGGCAATTAATAATGTCCTCTACAATTATCTCATCGGTAAGGTGATTAGCCCTTAAGAACTCTTTGATATTATATCTGTCAACAAACTCTTTTTTGGCACCAAAGTTAAGAACTTTTATATCAGAAGGAGCAAAGAATCTCGAAATTTTCTCTCCAAAGCCACCATCTAAAACTCCATCTTCAAGCGTTGCAATAACTTTATGATTCTCTTTAAGCGAGTTTAAAACACACTTGTCAATACCAGTTAAATATCTTGGGTTAATAAGAGTAGGAGTAATACCATATTTAGAACTTAATAAAGAAGCAACCCTCTCTCCTAAACTAAAATAACTACCAGCCGCAATAATTGCAACGTCACTACCTTCATCAATAACCTTATATCTATTAATTGGCGAGTAACACTTTTCAATATTAACAACCTTAGTAGCCTCTTTACCCGCAGGAACTCTAATAGCAACGGGATACTCAGTTTGATTAATACTCCAATTTAGCATGGCCCAATACTCATCAATACAAGTTGGGGCCAAATAAACCAGATTAGGAATATTACTTAATAGAGGAATATCAAAGAAGCATAAGTGAGTAACATCGTTCATACTACCTAAAGAACCCCAGAAAACCAATAATGTTGCAGGATTATTGTTAATACACAAATCTTGAGAGATTTGGTCGTATGCCCTCTGAATAAAAGTACTATACACACCAAAAACAGGTTTCGCACCACCCTTTGCCAAACCACTTGCAAGAGCAACAGCGTGTTCTTCAGCAATACCAACATCAACAAATTGTTCTCCCGCTTTCTCTCTGCGTTTGGCATCAAACCCCATAACAGTAGGAGTGCCAGCAGTAATAGCAACAATGCTCTTGTCGTTTTTCATCCTCTCTAAAAGATAGTCGGCAGTAAGAGTTTGGTAATCAATACTCTTTCCTCCTGATTGTTGAGGTTTACCACTCTCAATATCAAAAGGAGAACAAAAGTGCCAACTCTCTTTATTGTCTTCGGCAGGTTTATAACCCTTACCCTTTATAGTGTTAATATGAACAACAATAGGATGATTACAATCCTTAATCTCATTAAAAGCATTAATCAACACCTCAATGTTATTACCATTGGCAATATACATGTAATCAAATCCCATTGCCTTAAAAAGGTTACACTCAGCACATCCGTTAGTCTCCCTTAACAGAGCAAGGTTTTTGTAAATGCCACCATGGTTTTCGGCAATCGACATCTGATTGTCATTCACAATAACAATCATATTTGAATTTAATTCAGCAGCATAATCTAAGCCCTCAAAAGCCTCGCCACCACTTAACGAGCCATCACCAATAATGGCAATAACATTATACTTCTCGCCTTTCAAATCCCTTGCCTTAGCCATACCACTTGCAAGGCTCACACTTGTAGAGGTATGCCCAATAATAAAGTGGTCGTGTTCGCTTTCGCTTGGCTCGGTATAGCCCGAAACACTCTTGTATTTTTGAGGATTAATAAAAGCCTCTTTCCTTCCAGTCAGAATTTTGTGAGTGTAACATTGATGCGACACATCAAAAACAATCTTGTCAGTAGGCGAGTTAAAAACATAGTGCAGAGCAATAGTCATCTCAACCATACCAAGATTAGGACCGCAGTGACCACCATTAACACTAAGTCTCTTAATTAAACACTCTCTAATATCACTACTTAAAATATTAAGTTCATTAACCGACAACTTTTTAACATCGGCAGGAGAATTTACGTTGTCCAATAACATACAATCATTAATTTTAAACGCCAATGGCAATTAAATTGCAATTACTGCAAATTTAAGAAAAATACCATTCAAACAATTTCATATTCAAGAAAAATATCATTTTAACAATTAAATAACCTTATATAAAAATAAATATTCCGAAATCATTTTATTAGATGCTCAAATATTCGTAACTTTGCATAGTAATATAACAAACAAATATGGCAGAAAAAATATTAAAAGTAGGATTTGTGCAACAATCAATCGTTGCAGATAAAGAGATAAATCGCAAGAGGCTATCCGAAAATATAAAAAAATGTGCAGCCGAAGGAGCAGAATTAGTAGTTTTGCAAGAGTTGCACGATACACCATATTTTTGTCAAGTAGAGAATACCGATAACTTCTCTTTAGCAGAGCCATTTCCTGGCGAAGCAATCCCTTTTTATAGTTCAATAGCAAAGGAGTGTGGTATAGTATTAGTAACATCGTTATTTGAAAAAAGAGCATCAGGTTTATATCATAATACAGCAGTAGTATTTGAGAAAGATGGCTCAATAGCAGGTAAATACCGAAAAATGCACATCCCCGATGATCCAGCATATTACGAAAAATTTTATTTCACACCAGGAGATATGGGATTTAACCCTATTCAAACATCAGTTGGTAAATTAGGATTGTTGGTATGTTGGGATCAATGGTATCCCGAAGCAGCACGACTTATGGCGCTTGCAGGAGCAGATATGTTGATATATCCCACAGCCATAGGTTGGGAGAGTACCGACACCCCAGAGGAGAAATCACGTCAACGCGAGGCGTGGATAACCGTACAGCGAGGACATGCAGTAGCAAACGGACTGCCAGTAATATCTGTTAATAGAGTAGGGTATGAACCCGATCCATCTGGAGTAACAAACGGAATAACATTCTGGGGAAGTAGTTTTGTGGCAGGACCACAAGGCGAGTTTCTATATCAAGCGCCAACAGATGAGGAGGTAAATAAGGTTGTTGAAATAGATATGCAACGCACCGAAAATGTACGCCGTTGGTGGCCATTCCTTCGCGATCGCAGAATAGATGCATACGGAGATATACTAAAACGATTTAGAGATTAATAAATAAAGCAAAACAATGATAAGAGAGATAACAAATAATGTATATTATGTAGGAGTAAACGATAATACCACAACACTATTTGAAAGATTGTGGCCATTACCCTACGGAGTAAGTTATAATGCATATTTAATAAAAGATAAGTCAAATGTACTTATAGATACAGTAGAATACTCATATAACGATATATTTTTCTCACAAATTGAGGAGGTAATATCAGGAGAGAAGATAGACTACGTAGTAGTAAATCACATGGAACCCGATCACTCTTCATCGTTACTTAAGTTAATAGAAAAATATCCCGATATTCAAGTCATAGGTAATAAAAAAACATTAGGAATGTTAGAGGGATTTTACGGAATAACCAAGAACGTAAAAGAGATAACCGATGGAGAGAAGTTAAATATAGGAGATAAAACCCTATCATTCTATTTAACTCCAATGGTACATTGGCCCGAAACAATGATGACCTACATCGATGAAGAAGGAGTTCTATTCTCAGGAGATGCCTTTGGTGCCTTTGGAGCCTTGAATCAAGATGTAATGGATGCGTCTGCCGATATGGCAATCTTTACAGATGAGATGTATCGTTACTACTCAAACATAGTCGGAAAATACGGAGGTCCAGTAGAGAAAGCAATCGAAAAACTATCATCATTACCCCTTAATTATATATGTTCAACACATGGACCAGTATGGAATAAATACCTACCTCAAGTTGTAGCGCAATATCTTCGTATGGCTCGTTACGAAGGCGAGGAGGGAGTCGTTATAGCATACGGAAGTATGTATGGTCACACAGCC
>JAFQBL010000147.1 GCA_017416695.1 Bacteroidales bacterium
TTCCTCCACGCGATATCGACAAACCATTCTTGATGCCTGTTGAGGACGTATTCTCAATTACAGGTCGTGGAACAGTTGCTACAGGACGTGTTGAGACTGGAGTTATCAAAGTTGGTGACGAGGTTCAAATCATCGGTCTTGGAGCAGAGGGTAAAAAATCAGTTGTAACTGGTGTTGAGATGTTCCGTAAACTTCTTAGCCAAGGTGAGGCTGGTGACAACGTAGGTCTATTGCTTCGTGGTATCGACAAAAACGAAATCAAACGTGGTATGGTTATCTGTCACCCAGGACAAGTTAAACCTCACTCTGAGTTCAAAGCTCAAATCTACGTTCTTACTGAGAAAGAGGGTGGACGTCACACTCCATTCCACAACAACTACCGTCCTCAATTCTACATCCGTACATTGGACGTAACTGGAGAGATCACTCTTCCAGAGGGAACTGAGATGGTAATGCCTGGTGACCACGTATCAATCCAAGTAAAACTTATCGCACCAGTTGCATGTAGCGAAGGTCTTCGTTTTGCAATCCGCGAGGGTGGACGTACAGTAGGTTCAGGTCAAATCACTGAGATTATCGACTAATCTTATAACTAAATAACCTCAGCCGACTTAGAAATAGGTCGGCTGAATTTACGGGTCTAGCTCAGTTGGTAGAGCACTGGTCTCCAAAACCAGGTGTCGGGAGTTCGAGCCTCTCGTCCCGTGCTAAATTTTACTAAAATGAAAAAATTATTTGCTAATATAAAGAATTCTTATGATGAATTAATTCATAAGGTATCTTGGCCAACTAAGTCTGAGTTGAGCAATAGTGCTGTTGTAGTTATGACTGCTTCCCTCATAATTGCATTAGTTGTATTCGCAATGGATCAGTGCTTTGAGCACGTTCTTAAATTTGTTTACCAACACATTTAATTAGCGTAACTATTATGTCTGATACAGTAAAGAAAGCACCCAAAAGAGGGTGGTTTGTTTTGCGTGCCATCAGCGGTAAGGAACTCAAAGTTAAGGAGTACCTTGATGCAGAGATTGCCAAAGGTGATCTCGGCAAACACGTATTCCAAGTTTTGATACCTACTGAGAAAATATATTCAGTACGCAATGGAAAGAGAGTAACAAAAGAACGTAATCTTTATCCTGGCTATGTTTTTGTTGAGGCATGTTTAGTAGGAGAAGTACCACACATACTTCGTAATACAACAAACGTAATAGGGTTTTTAGGAGGTGGAACAAACCCCGATCCTTTACGTCCAGCCGAAGTAAACAGAATGTTAGGCTCTGTTGATGAACATCAAGAGGCTGAAGAGCCAATGATTCCTTACACAGTAGGTGAGAGTGTAAAAGTTACATTCGGTCCTTTTAGTGGATTTACAGGAATTATTGAAGAGGTTAACAACGAGAAGAGAAAACTCAAGGTAATGGTTAAGATATTCGGACGTAAAACACCGTTGGAACTTAACTTTATGCAAGTAGAAAAGGAGTAATTGCGTGGTTACGAACGTAAGTCTCCAATGATTTAACAATCTAAAAAAACAGAGAACAATGGCTAAAGAAATTGCTGGACAAATTAAATTGCAAATTAAAGGTGGTGCAGCAAACCCATCTCCTCCAGTAGGACCTGCATTAGGTTCTAAAGGTATCAATATCATGGAGTTTTGCAAGCAATTCAATGCCCGCACTCAAGACAGAGCAGGAAAAGTGCTTCCCGTAGTTATTACATACTATGCGGACAAAACTTTTGATTTTATAGTTAAGACTCCTCCTGTAGCAATCCAATTATTGGAGGCTGCTAAAGCAAAATCAGGATCTGCGGAGCCTAACCGTAAAAAAATTGCTTCAATCACTTGGGAACAAGTAAAAGTTATTGCTCAAGATAAGATGGTTGACTTAAACTGTTTTTCACTTGAGTCAGCAATGACTATGGTTGCAGGCACAGCTAGAAGTATGGGTATCACCGTAACAGGAGAATTCCCGGTTAATAACTAATAAACTTCAATTGAAATGAGTAAATTGACAAAAAATCAAAAAATTGCCTCTGAGAAAATTGAAGCAGGGAAGATGTACTCACTCAAAGAAGCTGCTGAATTGTTGAAAGAGATAACTTTCACAAAATTCGATGCATCAGTTGATATTGACGTGCGTTTGGGTGTTGACCCTCGTAAAGCCAACCAAATGGTAAGAGGTGTAGTATCTCTACCAAACGGAACAGGAAAACAAGTACGTGTGTTGGCACTATGTACCCCTGATCAAGAAGCAGACGCTAAAGCTGCCGGAGCAGATTATGTAGGATTAGACGAGTATATCGAGAAAATCAAAGGTGGTTGGACCGATATAGACGTAATTATAACAATGCCCGCTATAATGGGTAAACTTGGTGCTCTTGGACGTGTATTAGGACCTCGTGGTCTTATGCCTAACCCAAAGAGTGGAACAGTAACCAACGAGATTGGTAAAGCAGTAAAAGAGGTAAAACAAGGAAAAATCGACTTTAAAGTTGACAAAGGAGGAATTGTTCATACTTCAGTAGGTAAAATTTCGTTTGATGCACAAAAAATAGCAGAGAACGTAAAAGAGTTTATGGCAACAATCATTAAACTTAAACCAACTGCAGCAAAAGGAACATACGTTAAGAGCGTATATCTTTCAACAACAATGAGCCCTGGAATCAAAGTTGATCCTAAAACTGTTGATGAGATTTAAAAAACTAAAGCACTATGAAAAAAGAAGATAAAGGCATTATTATTGAAAAGATTGGTGCAACTCTAAAAGAGTACAGCCACTTCTACCTTGCCGATACAACATCTCTCGATGCAGAGGCTACAAGCGAGTTGCGTCGTGCGTGCTTTGGTAAGGAGATTAAATTAATGGTTGTTAAGAACACTTTGTTGAAAAAAGCACTTGAGACTCTTGGAGGAGATTACTCACCACTTTATTCAGCATTGAAAGGTTCAACTGCTTTATTGCTTTCAAACACAGGTAACGCACCTGCAAAACTTATTAAAGAATTTACTAAGAAAAACGATAAAGTACGTTATAAAGCAGCATATGTAGAGGAGTCGTTCTACGATGAAACACAACTTGATGCACTTGTTGCAGTTAAGAGCAAAAACGAACTTATCGCAGACGTTATCGCAATGTTGGAAAGCCCAGTACAAGGAGTTATTTCAGCACTTGAATCTGGAGCAAACACCATACATGGAGTTTTGGAAACTCTTGAGAAAAAATAATCAAAAATTAAATTGTAAAACATTATTAAATTATAACTAAAATGGCAGACATTAAAGCTTTTGCAGAACAATTAGTAAACTTGACCGTTAAAGAGGTAAGTGAGCTTAAACAAATTTTGAAAGATGAGTACGGAATTGAGCCTGCTGCAGCAGCAGTAGCAGTAGCAGCCGGACCAGCAGCAGCAGCTGAGGCAGCTGAGGAGAAAACATCTTTCGACGTAGTACTTAAAGCAGCAGGTGCAAACAAACTTGCAGTTGTTAAAGCAGTTAAAGAACTTACAGGTCTTGGCTTGAAAGAGGCTAAAGAGATGGTTGATGGCGCACCAAGCGTAATCAAAGAAGGTCTTGCTAAAGCAGACGCAGAAGGTTTGAAAAAACAACTTGAAGAGGCAGGAGCAGAAGTTGAACTTAAATAATACTTCCTGTTTTCAGGCTTATGGTAAAGAGACCTCAGAGGAGAGGGCTCTTTACCTTTTTGTGCATTAAATTAATAAGATACCTAAATCTCTCATTTTCAGCACATAAGGGAGTGGTTTGTATTTGAATAACAATATATAAATCAAAAAATTTAGGTTCTTAATAAAAATAAAAAATTAATTGCGTACAATGGCTTCGAACGTAAAACAGCGAATAAATTTTGCTTCCATTAAAAATCCACTATCTTACCCCGATTTTTTGGAAGTACAATTAAAATCTTTCCGAGATTTTCTCCAATTAGACACCCCTCCCGAAAAACGTAAAAACGAGGGACTATATAAAGTATTTGCAGAAAATTTCCCCATTTCAGATACCCGCAACAACTTTGTATTGGAGTTTTTAGATTATTTTATTGATCCCCCCCGATATACAATTGATGAGTGTCTCGAAAGAGGTCTAACATATAGTGTACCTTTAAAGGCTAAACTTAAACTTTATTGTACAGATCCTGAACACGAGGATTTTGAAACAAAAATACAAGACGTATATTTAGGTCCCATCCCATATATGACTGAGAAGGGAACTTTCATTATCAATGGTGCAGAGCGTGTAGTAGTATCACAATTACACCGTTCACCTGGAGTCTTCTTTGGACAAAGTTTACACACCAATGGTAAAAAATTATACTCTGCGAGAATTATACCATTCAAAGGATCTTGGATTGAGTTCGCGACAGATATAAACAATGTTATGTACGCTTACATCGATCGTAAGAAGAAGTTACCTGTAACAACACTTCTTCGTGCAATCGGATTTGAGAGCGACAAAGATATACTTGATATATTTGGCTTGGCAGAAGAGATTAAGGTTACAAAAACAAACTTAAAGAAAAGTCTTGGTCGTCGTCTTGCAGCACGTATATCACGCACAAGTTTTGAAGATTATGTAGATGAGGGAACAGGCGAGGTAGTATCAATTGAGCGTTCAGAAATAGTAGTAGAGCGTGAGACTATCCTTGAAGAGGAGCATATCGAAAAAATACTTGAAGTAGGAGTTCCTTCAATTCTATTGCACAAGGATGATCAATTAACATCTGACTATGCAATAATCTACAACACTCTTAAAAAAGACTCAAGTAACTCAGAGCAAGAGGCAGTAACATTTATTTACCGTCTATTGCGTAGTGCCGATCCTGTTGATGATGCAAGTGCAAGAGAGGTAATCAACAACCTATTCTTCTCTGACAAGCGTTACGATTTAGGAGACGTAGGACGTTACAGAATAAACAAAAAGTTAAATCTTACAACATCATCTGATGTAAGAGTCTTAACAAAAGAGGATATTATAGAGATTATCAAATATCTAATTGAACTAATTAACTCACACGCTGACGTTGATGACATTGACCACTTGAGCAATCGTCGTGTACGTACAGTAGGTGAACAACTATATAACCAATTTGGTATTGGCTTAACACGTATGGCACGAACAATACGTGATCGTATGAATGTTCGTGACAATGAGGTGTTTACACCAGTTGAGTTGATCAATGCAAAAACAATCTCATCTGTAATCAACACCTTCTTTGGAACCAATGCGTTATCTCAATTCATGGATCAAACCAACCCATTGGCAGAGATAACACACAAACGTCGTATGTCAGCGTTAGGACCTGGAGGACTTTCACGTGAGCGTGCAGGATTTGAGGTTCGTGACGTACACTACACACACTACGGACGTTTATGTCCAATTGAGACACCAGAGGGACCAAACATTGGTTTGATATCATCACTTTGTGTATATGCTAAGATAAACGATTTGGGATTCATTGAGACACCATATCGTAAAGTAGCAAACGGAAAGGTTGACCTTTCAGAGAATGGTATCACATACCTAACAGCCGAAGTAGAGGAGAATCAAATAATTGCACAAGGAAATGCTCCATTGAATGATGATGGAACATTCATCCGTACACGTGTAAAATCACGTTTGAATGCCGACTTCCCAGTTGTAGCACCACAAGAGGTAGCATTGATGGACGTATCGCCCACACAAATTGCTTCAATAGCAGCATCATTAATTCCATTCCTTGAGCACGACGATGCTAACCGTGCGTTGATGGGATCAAACATGATGCGTCAGGCAGTACCACTATTGCGTAGCGAAGCACCTATTGTAGGAACAGGATTGGAAGGACAACTAATACGTGACTCACGTACACAAATCACTGCTGAGGGAAGTGGAGTAATAGAGTATGTAGATGCAACAACCATCCGCATCAACTATGACCGCACAGCAGATGAAGAGTTTGTAAGTTTCGATTCTTCAGTAAAAGAGTACAACATACCAAAATTCCGCAAAACCAACCAAAGCACAACAATCGACCTTCGTCCAATATGCAAAAAAGGACAAAGAGTTGTTGAGGGCGACATCCTAACCGAAGGATACTCAACAGAGAATGGTGAGTTAGCATTAGGACGCAACTTAAAAGTAGCCTTCATGCCTTGGAAAGGATATAACTATGAGGACGCTATTGTACTTAACGAGCGTATCGTACGTGAAGACATACTAACATCGGTACACGTAGATGAGTACACATTAGAGGTTCGCGAGACAAAACGCGGAATGGAGGAGTTAACAGCCGATATACCTAACGTAAGCGAAGATGCAACAAAAGACCTTGACGAAAGAGGAATCATTCGTATAGGAGCACACGTTGCACCAGGCGATATAATGATAGGTAAAATTACACCTAAAGGAGAGTCAGATCCTTCACCAGAGGAGAAACTATTACGTGCAATCTTTGGAGACAAAGCAGGTGACGTAAAAGATGCATCATTAAAAGCATCACCTTCATTAAAAGGAGTAGTAATCGGAACAAACCTATACTCAAAAGCCGAGAAGAAAAAAGGCAAAAAAATAGAGAGCGAGTTACAACCTTTAGAGGAAGAATACGCAGCACGTCAAGAGGAGTTGAAATCAATTCTAATTGAGAAGTTGAGTGTATTGACAAAAGGCAAAACATCGCAAGGAGTAAAAGACTTCTTAGGAATAGAGATAATACCAAAAGGAGCCAAGTTCTCTCAAAAAGCGTTGGCTGAGATAGATTACTCGTTAGTACAAGTAAGCAAATGGACAACAGACAATGAGAAGAACGAGTTGATACGACAAACCATTATCAACTATCTTAAAAAGTCGAAAATATACGATGCCGAGTTACGTCGTAAGAAAGCAGACTTATCAATCGGAGATGAGTTACCATCAGGAATCATGAAGATTGCGAAAGTATATATTGCTAAGAAACGTAAAATCGGTGTTGGAGACAAGATGGCGGGACGTCACGGAAACAAAGGTATTGTATCGCGTGTAGTACGTCAAGAAGATATGCCATTCTTGGAAGATGGAACACCAGTAGATATAGTGTTGAATCCCCTTGGTGTGCCTTCACGTATGAACTTAGGACAGATATTTGAAACCGTATTAGGATGGGCAGGACGTGAGTTAGGAGAGAAATTTGCAACACCAATCTTTGATGGAGCAAGTCTTGATGACCTTAACGCATGGACCGACAAAGCAGGAGTACCACGTTACGGAAAAACATATCTATACGATGGACACACAGGAGAGCGTTTTGACCAACCAGCAACCGTAGGAGTAATCTATATGTTGAAACTCGGGCACATGGTTGAAGATAAGATGCACGCACGTTCAATCGGACCATACTCTCTTATTACACAACAACCTCTTGGAGGTAAAGCACAATTCGGAGGTCAACGTTTTGGAGAGATGGAGGTTTGGGCACTTGAGGCATTTGGAGCATCTCACATTCTACAAGAGATCTTAACTATAAAGAGTGACGATGTAGTAGGACGTTCAAAAGCATATGAGGCTATTGTTAAAGGCGAGAAGATGCCAACACCAGGTATCCCAGAGTCACTTAACGTATTGCTTCACGAGTTAAGAGGATTAGGATTAAGCATTAAATTAGATTAGGAGAGGGCGTAAACTTAGGTTTACGCACCCACCTGATAATTACCAAATCTGTTTATATATAAAAATATGGCATATAAAAAAGATAGTAAGGTAAAAAGTAATTTCTCAAAAATTACCATCGGATTAGCATCACCCGAAGAGATAAGAATCAACTCTCGCGGTGAGGTGTTGAAACCCGAAACAATAAATTACCGCACCTACAAACCCGAGCGTGACGGATTGTTCTGTGAAAGAATATTCGGTCCCGTAAAGGATTACGAATGTTTTTGCGGAAAGTATAAAAGAATCCGCTATCGTGGTATCGTTTGTGACCACTGTGGAGTAGAGGTAACAGAGAAAAAAGTACGTCGTGAGCGTACAGGACATATACAATTAGTAGTACCTGTTGCACACATCTGGTATTTCCGTTCGTTGCCCAATAAAATAGGATATTTGTTAGGCTTGCCCACTAAAAAGTTGGATGCAATCATCTACTATGAAAAATATGTAGTAATTCAACCAGGATTAAAGTCTGACGTACTATCAACATACGATTTATTGACAGAAGAGGAGTATTTAAATGTACTTGAGACTCTTCCTGCCGAAAATCAATATCTTGATGATTCTGATCCCGACAAATTCATTGCTAAGATGGGAGCAGAGGCGGTACAAGACCTATTGATGCGTTTAGACTTGGATTCACTATCATACGAGTTACGCCACCGTGCAAATACCGATGGCTCACAACAACGCAAAACAGAGGCATTAAAACGCCTACAAGTAGTAGAGTCGTTCCGTTCATCACGCGATATCAACCGTCCAGAGTGGATGATATTAAACGTAATTCCAGTTATACCACCCGAATTGCGTCCATTAGTACCATTGGATGGAGGTCGCTTTGCAACATCAGACCTTAACGACCTATATCGCCGCGTAATCATACGTAACAACCGATTGAAACGATTAATCGAGATAAAAGCACCCGATGTAATCTTACGTAACGAAAAACGTATGTTACAAGAGGCAGTAGATTCACTACTCGATAACTCGCGTAAATCAAGTGCATTCAAAACAGAGGCAAACCGTCCATTGAAATCACTTTCAGACAGTTTGAAAGGAAAGCAAGGACGTTTCCGTCAAAACCTACTCGGAAAACGTGTCGATTACTCAGCACGTTCAGTAATTGTTGTAGGACCTGAGTTGAAGATGCACGAGTGCGGTCTTCCAAAAGATATGGCAGCAGAGTTGTACAAACCATTCGTAATACGCAAATTGATAGAGCGTGGAATAGTTAAGACAGTAAAATCTGCTAAGAAAATCATCGACCGCAGAGAGTCCGTTGTATGGGACATCTTGGAACACGTGATGAAAGGACATCCCGTGTTGTTGAACCGTGCTCCAACACTACACCGTTTGGGTATTCAAGCATTCCAGCCACGAATGATTGAAGGTAAAGCAATTCAACTTCACCCATTAGCATGTACAGCGTTCAACGCCGACTTTGACGGTGACCAAATGGCGGTACACCTACCATTAGGTAACGAAGCAATTTTGGAGGCACAAATCCTAATGTTAGGATCGCACAATATCCTTAACCCTGCCAATGGAGCACCAATCACAGTGCCATCACAAGACATGGTATTGGGATTGTACTACATAACCAAAATGCGTAAAGGCGACAAAGGAGAGGGATTAACATTCTACGGACCCGAAGAGGCAGAGATAGCATACAACGAAGGAAAAGTAACCCTACACGCACACATAAAGGTATTGGTAAAAGACCTTGATGAAAACGGAAACATAGTAGAGGTAATGCGTGAAACATCAGTAGGACGCGTACTTGTAAACCAATATGTACCCGATGAAGTAGGATATATCAACGAAATCTTCAAGAAAAAATCATTACGCGACATTATCAGCCGAGTAATTAAAGTATGCGGAATGGTACGAGCAGCACAATTCCTTGACGACATCAAGAACTTAGGATACAAGATGGCGTTCAAAGGAGGATTGTCATTTAACCTATCAGACGTAATCATCCCTGAGGAGAAAGAGAAACTAATCCAGGATGGATACGAGAAGGTAGAGCAAATCGTATCAGACTACAATATGGGATTCACAACCTACAATGAGCGTTACAACCGTATCATTGACGCATGGACAAGAGTAAATGCTGAGTTATCAAAAATATTGTTGACACAATTAACAAACGACCGTCAAGGATTTAACCCAGTATTTATGATGCTTGACTCAGGAGCCCGTGGATCAAAAGAGCAAATTTGTCAGTTGTCAGGTATGCGTGGATTGATGGCGAAACCCCAAAAATCAGGAGCAGAAGGCGGACAAATTATCGAGAACCCAATTCTTGCGAACTTTAAAGAGGGATTGTCGGTGTTGGAGTACTTTATCTCAACACACGGTGCTCGTAAAGGTTTGGCGGATACAGCGTTGAAAACAGCCGATGCAGGATACCTAACACGTCGTTTGGTTGACGTAGCACACGATGTGATAATCCATGAGGATGATTGTGGAACACTTCGCGGATTGGTATGCACCGAGTTGAAGAACAACAAAGAGACAGTAGCAACACTATATGAGCGTATATTGGGACGTGTATCGGTACACGATGTACAACACCCAATAACAGGCGAAATAATAGTAGAAGCAGGACAGGAGATAACCGAAGAGATAGCACAACGCATTGAAGAATCTCCAATAGAGCGAGTAGAGATACGTTCAGTATTAACATGCGAATCTAAAAAAGGAGTATGTGCAAAATGTTACGGACGCAACCTTGCAACAGGTAAGATGGTGCAAAAAGGCGAGGCAGTCGGAATCATTGCAGCACAATCAATCGGAGAGCCAGGTACACAGTTGACATTGCGTACATTCCACGTGGGAGGTATTGCGTCAAACATTGAGACAGTATCAAATGTAACATCACGTTACGACGGTATCCTTGAGATAGAGGAGTTGCGTACTGTAGATGCAAAAGATGAGGCAGGAAAAGATATAATGGTAGTGGTAGGACGTTTGGCAGAGATGCGTATCGTAGATCCACACACTAAGATAGTCTTAACCTCAACCAACATACCTTACGGTTCAAAACTATACTTCAAAGATGGAGCAACAGTTAAGAAAGGCGATGTAATCTGTGAGTGGGATCCATTCAACGCAGTAATCATCAGTGAGGCAACAGGTAAATTGCAGTTTGAGAACGTAATTGAGGGAGTAAACTACAAACTTGAGAGCGATGAGCAAACAGGATTTAGCGAGCGAATAATCATAGAGTCAAAAGACCACACTCGTATCCCTTCAGCATTAATTGTGGGAGCAGACGGAAATGTAGAGCGCAGTTACTCATTACCTTTAGGAGCCCACATCATGGTAGAAGAGGGACAAGAGATAAAAGCAGGAGACATATTGGTTAAGATACCACGTGCCGTAGGAAAAGCGGGAGATATCACTGGAGGTCTTCCACGTGTAACCGAGTTGTTTGAGGCACGTAACCCATCAAATCCAGCAGTAGTAGCAGAGATTGACGGAGAGGTAAAATTAGGCAAAATCAAACGTGGTAACCGCGAGATCATAATCACATCAAAGACAGGAGAACAAAAGAAATATTTGGTATCACTATCAAAACAAGTACTTGTACAAGAGAACGATTATGTAAGAGCAGGAACACCATTGTCAGATGGATCAATAACACCAGCCGACATCCTTGCAATTAAAGGTCCCACAGCAGTACAAGAGTACATTGTAAACGAGGTACAAGATGTATATCGCCTACAAGGTGTGAAGATTAACGACAAACACTTTGAGGTAATTGTACGTCAGATGATGCGTAAAGTAACAATTGTCGATCCAGGAGATACACGCTTCCTTGAACAACAAATAGTTGACAAGTTAGAGTTTATGGAGGAGAACGACCGCATCTGGGGTAAAAAGGTTGTAGTAGATGCAGGAGACTCACAAAATCTACGTCCAGGACAAATCGTAACAGCACGAAAACTTCGCGAGGAGAACTCATTGTTGATACGCCGCGACCAAAAACCAGTAGAAGTACGTGATGCAGTACCTGCAACATCAGAACAAAACCTACAAGGAATCACACGTGCGGCACTACAAACAAGCAGTTTCATGTCAGCAGCATCGTTCCAAGAGACAACAAAAGTATTGAACGAGGCAGCAATCAACGGAAAAGTTGACAAGTTAGAGGGTATGAAAGAGAACGTAATTTGCGGACACTTGATACCAGCGGGAACAGGACAACGTCAATTCAATAAGTTGATAGTAGGAGCGCAGTCTGATTTTGATCAATTGATTAATGAGGATGAGGAGTAAAATTAGTTGTTAGAGGCTGACAATACACCAAATAGAGTAGGAGGGCTATCCAAAGGGGTAGCCCTCCTTTTTTTGTAATAGAGTAATCAAAATTGAATTAAATTTTGTTTTCTAAACAAAATTGTTTATTTTTGCAATATGAATACTACTATAGAGATACTCAAAGGATTGCATCCTGGTTTATTTTTAAAGAGAGAACTTAATAAACGTAACCTAAAAAGTGGATATTTTGCCGAGTCAATCGGAGAATATCCGCAGACGCTTAGTGCCATTATTCGAGGTCGTAGATCTATGAATACGCCACTATCGCTACGCATTGAAAGAGCGTTAAATTTGGAAGAGGGATTATTAATGACTTTACAAGTATATTACGACATATATGAAGAGAAACGCCGCTTAGAACAAATCAATCGTTTGGATATAACAAAATTCCGTCCTATATTATTTTGGGATACACGAATTGAGAATATCGAATTCTTTCAACACAGGCGTTATGTAATTAATAGAGTATTTGAGCGAGGCACAGAGGAAGAAATTTTGGAGACCATACGTTTTTATGGAGAAGAGACAATTCTTGAAGCTATAGATATATCAACCAAATCTCCTTTTGTTGAAAATGTAAAAAGAAATCTTAAAGCATATCTTAACTATGAATAACATAAAATTACAATATCAGACAGTTAAGCCAATACTTCGTTCAGTACTTGAACGTTTAATGCAAATGAAAGATTTTGATCCCTTTTGCCTTGTTGGAGGTACATCTCTTTCGTTACGTTACGGCCATCGTATGTCAGATGACATAGATCTCTTTACAGATGCAGAGTATGGCTCGTTGGATTTTTGCAAATTACAGGATATTTTGAGAAAAGAGTTTGCATATTGTTATGGCGATTATGGAACAATAGTTGGATTAGGAGTTTCATATCTTGTTGGCAATACTAAAGATGATTGTGTAAAACTCGATCTTTTTTATACCGATAAATTCATACGACCAATTACTTTGCAGGACAATATACGTATTGCATCGGTTGATGATATTGTGGCAATGAAGATGGATGTACTTTCACACGGAGGGCGAAAAAAGGATTTTTGGGATTTACATCTATTGCACAATTACTACTCTATAAAACAAATGGTTTCATTGTATGAAGAGCGATACCCGTATGGAGTAGAACGAGAAGATTGCATAAGGGGACTCATAAATTTTAAACTTGCCGAATTTGATCCCGATCCAATATGTATGAAGGATAAGGTTTGGCAGTTGATAAAACTCGATTTCACCGAATGGGTTGAAGATTTTGAGAAAGCAACATTAACATAGGAGTAAAATTAGTTGTTAGAGGCTGACAATACACCAAATAGAGTAGGAGGGCTATCCAAAGGGGTAGCCCTCCTTTTTTTTATGAAAAATAAATTTAGCAATTAATCTAATTGGTTAAATAAGTCCAATTAGTCATCCTATTTATTTTTATTCTAACAACAGATTAGGTGGCGGAGGTAAATTTGTTAAAAAACTCACTAATAGGTAAAATTTTTCAGAAAAAAACATAATATTCAAAAATAAAAAACTAAATTTGAAGTTGCTAAATTGTCGTTAATAGTGTATTAATGACGATCAGTGTATTGTAAAATATTGAAAAACAATATATTATAACTATTTTTAATTAACATTTTTATTAACTAAATTCAAAAAGGTATGAAGAAAAGTTACTTTTGGGGATTATTATTTGCTGTAATAGCACTTATCCCCGGGCAAAATGTTTTTGCTCAAGTTGCTGCTGATCAATTACCAACGGGTTATTGTTCAGTTACCAAGAGAATGAATGAAAGTTGTACCGGATCAGATTTGGACAATGTTCATTCTCATTCAATACAAGGACTTACTGCAACCTATGAGGGGTCTGAAGTATTGAGTTTGTCAGCAACTTCAACAACATTTAACGATTTGACTTCAAGTAAACAATTTACTGTAGGTCAAGGAGGAACAATCGAAATTTCATTTACTAATGGAGCTTGGTCAAAGAACGTATGGTTCGGATTTGACTGGGACAGAGATGGAGATTTTGAAGATGTTGTTGCTGCTTATGGTGAAGAAGGTCGTGTTGGAGGAACTTCAGATCAAGGATCTGTAACAATTTATGTTCCAGATGATGCACAAGCAGGAAAATCTGTTATGCGTATCATCTCTGATGGTGTTGATTGCGCTACAAGTTGGAGCGAAGAGACTCCAATGTGTGGAACACACGGAACAGGTTATATTGGTTATGCAGGATCATTGCACGATGTAACAATTATTGTTGAGGAGGTAGAACTTGAAGGAGAGATTTTCACAATCTCTGTATCTTCAAATGATGATACAATGGGTGCAGCAACAGCAGAATCAACATCTGTAAGAGATGGACGCCCTGCAACCTTGACAGCAACTGCTAATGAAGGTTACAAATTTGTAAATTGGACAGTTGAAGGAACAGAGGTTTCAACTGAAAATCCATACAAACCAATAATCACAGCCGCAACAAACTTTGTTGCAAACTTTGTTGCACTACCAACATATGCAGTAAGCGTAGCAGCGAACAATGATGCTTTTGGTAGCGTAGAGGCTTCGGCAGAATCAGTATTTGAAGGTTCTACAGTAACACTTACAGCAACTGCTAAAGAGGGTTATCGCTTTGAAAACTGGACAGTAGCAGGAAGTGTTGTTTCAACTGAGAATCCATATACAGCAACAATAACTGCCGAGACAGCATTTGTTGCAAACTTCAAAGAAGTTATAACAATAGCAACTGGTAAAGAGTATCGTATTAAAGATATATCTGCAAATCAATATTTAACAGCATTTAATCATGATGCCCACACAAGTGGTGCCTATGGTGGTGTTGGAACAAGTGCATATGATGAAGATAATGAAGATCAAATCTTTATATTTGAGGAGAGCGGAGAAAACTACAAGTTAAAAACAAAGAGTGGTTACTATATCTATGCACAAGCATGGAATGTTGACGCATTGTCTTCTCAATCATCGGAATTCAAGTTCCCCGAAAACGGAACATCTGGCTATTACATGCAAGTATATAATACCAATAATGGTAATGCTTGGTACTATGTTAAGAATGAGTATGTAGCGGCTGCAAGTGGTTATTACCTATTTGGCGATGCTGCTATTGGCGCTGCCGCTACTTGGGTATTGGAACCAGTGGCACCAGCAGTTGTAACATTTACTGTAACAGCAGTTCCTTCTGACGGAGCAATGGGAGCAGTATCTCCTGAAACTTCAACAGTTGAAGAGGGACAAACAGTAACTCTTACAGCTACTGCAAACGAGGGTTATGAGTTTGTAAATTGGACTTCAGGAACAAACACATTAAGTGAGGAGAATCCTTTCACAATAACTCCAGCATCAGATACAACAATTGTTGCTAACTTCCAATTAATACCTACAACTGTAACATATCCTATCACAGTATCATCATCAGATGAGACAATGGGTACAGTTGAAGCATCAGCAACAGAGATTGTAGAGGGCGAGACAGTAGTTCTTACAGCTACACCAGTAGCAGGATATGTATTCAAAAACTGGACAGTTGGAACAGAAGAGGTTTCAACAGAGAATCCATATACAGCAACAATAACTGCCGAGACAGCATTTGTTGCAAACTTTGAAAAAGCACCTGCCGATGATGCAACATTGGCACTTATTGAAGAGGCTAAAGCACTTATCGTAAAAGACGGAGTAGGTTATCCTTCTGCAGCAGCAAAAGCAACATTCAAAGAGGCTCTTGACGTAGCAGAGAATAATCCATATGCTGGTGCAGCAACAGCACTACAAGCAGCAATGGATGCTTACATTGCTACTGACGATATAGTATTGCCAACAGCAGATAAAGCATATGCATTTATCTCTCGTGGAAAAACTGCAAACTTCTACATGTATAACAATGTAGGAACTTTGGCATTGGCATCATACACCGAAGGAATGGAGTTGCCAGCAACAGCAATGTTCGTTTGTCAATACGATGAAGAAGCATCAAAATATGTATTCAAAACATCTGACGGAGCATATTATTTAGCATATCCTTCACCAGGTAAAGCATGGTTGAATGATAAGAGTGAAACAGGTCTTGAAACAGAGTTAAGAAGAGTATCTCAATTTAGTATCGAGACACTTACAATAGACGGAACAAATGTAGTTGCAACACCTGAAGACTTGTTCGGATATGTTCACCTATGGGGTTATCGTGGAAACGAAACTAAAAACGGAGTAACATCTGACTTTAATGGTCCTATGATAGTTACCTCAGCAGGAGCATTTGATGGAGCAGGAGGTGATTTCTATAACTCAACAACATCTTCAGCATTCTCAGTAATAGAGGTTGAGTTGCCAACTCCAACATTTGCAGTATCTGCAGTATCAGCAGACGCTACAATGGGATCAGCAACAGTTAGTGCAGCAGAGGTAGAAGAGGGAGCAGAGGCAACCTTTACAGCAACTGCAAACGCTGGATACAAATTCACTTGCTGGACAGTAGGAACTGACACTATCTCAACAGAGAACCCATACACTGCTACAATTTCTGCAGCAACAGAGTTAACTGCAAACTTTGAGGCACTTGTTCCCTCAATTGTATTGACAGCAACACCTGATGTAGAGCGTCAATTCTTATTCACAGTAGAGAATGAAACAAAATTATATATCGATTGGGGTAATGGCGAACTTAAAGAAACAGAAGATATTTATGAGGCATGGAAAGAAGGTGGAGTAGTTGATCCTTCATGGGTATCAGATGGAGCAACAACAATTATCGGAACTCCTGTAGGAGAAGGAATTGTTAAGATTTATGGAGATGGAATTACATATTTTGATTGTGGCTATAGTTCAAGTTATGCATCAAAAGTAACAGCATTAGATGTAACAAAAGCAACATCACTTATCGAGATTAACATTTCAAGTAACGAAATTGCGGCTCTTGATTTAACTAACAATACAGCGTTGTATAAAATTACTGCAGACAATAATGCAACATTGGCAATATTAGAATTGCCCGAAAGTGAGATGAATGTTATATCAGCAGTAAATTGTGCATTAACATCAATAGACGTGTCAAAATTGACCACATTGACATCGTTGAAATTAAACAACAACAATATAGGAAATATTGATTTAAGTGCAAATACCGCTCTTGTAACATTGGAGTTGAATAACACAGGAATCACATCAATAGATTTGAGCAATAACACAGCACTAACATCATTGTATATTAACTTCAATAATATACCAACATTAGATGTAACAGCACTAACATCATTGAAATACTTCCATTGTGAAGGATCTCAAATCTCTGATTTGAAATGTACTGCTGTAAAATCACGTGCAAGAATAGTAAACAATAACTTGACATTGGCAACAATGCCAGCTATTACAACATCAACATTTGTATATGCACCACAAAATGCAATGGCAATTGCAACAGAGATTAACGAGGGTGAGGAGCTTGACCTATCAGCACAAAACAACATTGTTGGATTGGCAGATGAGGCTCAAGCAACAGACTATACTTGGTATTTAGCAGACGGAACAGAGTTTACTAACTACACTGAGGCAGATGGTAAATTTGTATTTGATGTAACAGAGGACACTGAGTTGTATTGTACAATGACAACTGCTGCGTTCCCAAGCTTCTCTGGAGCAAACGCATTCAAAACTACAAACATTGTTGTTAAGAATGTAGCAGTTCCTGTTACAATCTCAGTTGCAACAAGCAATGAGTACTACGGAACAGCTGCTATTGATGGCGTTACAGGAACTTCAACAGAGGTTATGGCTGGAGATGATGTAACAGTTGTTGCAACTCCTGCAGAGGCATTTGCCGATTATATTGTATATGAGTTTGAGGCTTGGACTGCTGGAACTGATACTATCTCAACAGAGAATCCTTATACATTCACTGCTGCAGAGGCTCTATCATTAACAGCAAACTTCGGTTGCTATATGATGGTAAATGTAACTGCATCAGAGGGTGGTTCAGCATACATTAACGATGCTGTGGCTGAGGCAACAGTTAAATTGCCATATCAATCAAAAGCAACTCTTCATGCAGTTGCAAATGAAGGATATGCATTCTCTCACTGGACATATACGACCTCAACAGGAACTGAAACTGTTTGGAATGAATCTACAGCAGATCAACAATTTACAGTAGGTCAATATACTGCATTTACTGCATATTTCGTTCCAGTTGCAACTGAGCGTAAAGTTCAAATCCAATCTAACGATATTACAATGGGTTATGTAACTATCATATCTCCTTCACTTGGTGGCACAGGAACAGGTACTGGCACAGGAACAGGTACTGGCACAGGCACAGGAACAGGTACAGATTCTGCTACTTCTGGTGGTGGACAAAAACCATGGATAATTACAAGTGAGGATGTAACTGCTCAAGCATTTACAAATGGAAGTACATATGAGTTTGTAAACTGGACAATCAATGGTGAAGAGGTAGGAACTGAAACTACTTATACTTATACTGGTAGCGAGGAAGCTGTAATTCAAGCAAACTTCCGAGTTAAAGTTGTTACTTATAATGTAAACATTGCAACTGCTACAGGTCAAGAAACTTTTGGTACAGTTGAGATAGTTGGTTACGAAGGAACTTCGGCTAATATTGAGGCTGGTACTGAAATAACTATTGTTGCAACTCCTGCTGAGGGTTATCAATTCATGAGTTGGTCAGACGCTTTAGGTTCTGATGTTTCAACAGAGGCTTCTTATACATTTACTGTAAATAGTTCTGTATATCTTGAGGCTTGGTTTGAGAGTGCACCTGTTGCAACTACTTACGCAGTATCTGTTCAAGCAGCACCAACTTCAGATTATGGTACAGTTGCTATTGAAGGTGCTGAAGGAACAACTGCTCAAATTGAGGAGAACGCTTCGGTAACAGTTGTTGCAACTCCTGCTGAGGGTTACGCTCTTGAGGGATGGTACGATATTACAGGCGCTACTCTATTAAGCACTGACCTTTCATACACATTCACTGTAACTGCTGAAACAACAGTTGTTGCATGGTTCATGGAGGCTACACCTGAGGAGCCTGAGTATTGTATAGATTTCGGTACTTCAACTCGTTCAGGAGGTCGTTATATGGAATCACTTACATTCTCTGATGGTGCACATGAAACTACAGTTAATGTAAATCAACAAAATGGTTACGGTGCCCCAATTTACTTCGACAAAACAGATGTAAATGTTTCGCTTGAGGCAAGTAAAACTATCACTTCTAATGTAAACTGGCATGGAGAGTGGATGCACTCATACTTGTTTGTGGATTGGAACAACGATGGAGAGTTTACTCGTAACTTAGGTACTAACTTTGTTCCTGAAGAGGATAGCGAGTTGATAGCATTCTCATTCTGGAGTGGTGTTGACGGAAACTCTCAAGAGAATGAAGGATACAACAGTGCTGGTCAATATATAACAGGAAATGATCGTTCAGTATGGGCATTGCCAGAATTTACTATTCCTGCATCTATCGCTGAGGGTACTTATCGTGCTCGTTTGAAAATAGACTGGAATACAGCAGATCCTTGCTCAGTAATGTCAGCAGGAGATGCTCCTTGCGTAGTTGACTTTATGATAACAGTAACATATCCTGATGGAATTGCAGATGCTGACGCTGATGCAGTTCAAGTATATGCTACAAATGGTGTTATCTACATCAATGGTTACGAAGGCAATGTTAAAGTTGTAAATGCTGCTGGTCAAGTTGTTAAAGACGTTATGGTTAACGGTGCTGAGCAACTTAATGTAAATGCAGGTCTTTACATGGTAGTAACAGGCGATAAAGTAACCAAAGTTGTGGTTAAGTAAGAGTAAAAGCCAAGAGATTGGCTTTTACCGAACGACAACAAGTTAGAGGTCAGAGACCTCAAAGTTGTGGTTAAATAAGAGTTTTTAGTTTTTAGTTGTCAACTTTGTTGTTCCTTTGGGATAGTTGTTGGCAATTAAATAAAACTAAAAATACCTGATAAAGGAGAGGACTTAGGTTCTCTCCTTTTTTTGTCTTAAAAACTTATGACTCTTATTAGTACAATAAGTCCAATTAGAGTAATAATCCTTTGACCAGTATATGCCAATAGTTAATAACTAAGGAAACTACCCCACATCATAGTTTTACACAGTTTTAAAATTTTGAATAAAAATTGGTTAATACTAATAAAAAAGTTATTATAATAGTTTTTTTTATTAGTTTTGTCTTGTGAATAATTTTAAGAATTAAATAAAGATGAATTTTTTAAAAACTTTTATTCTTTTGCTTCTCTTGTTTGTAACAATAAGAGTAGAAGCATACAATGAGATAAATCTGACATTTAACCGTTCAGGGTCATCACCTTCAACAGTTATTATAAATGTTACAGATGAAAATGGTGCTGCTATAAGTGGTGTTTCGGCTGAATTAACATCGAATACAGACTTTAAGCCATCTTCTAATGCAGTAACTTCATCAATATTGTGCCCTAATGTTAATGCAACTGCATCTCCAACAATTGAATTGACATTTACATTGACAGGAGTAAAGAGCGATTTTGTATTCTCTACGGCAAGTTTTGATATTCACGCTCTTAATGGACAGAGTGGTTATCAAGAGAATAATGATGGTAGAACTCGTCAATGGACGGTTGAGTTATTACAAGGTGTTTCTTCATCACTTTCTTCTTTTGGTTCGCTTGAAAATATTGATATTGCAGACGGGGTTGGTAGTTCGGGTGCCGTACATAAATTTTGGGATATTGCAGGTACTCCACAAACAACGAATTCTCCTTTTACATTAAAAATGATAATAACAGCAGGGGATGAAAATGTTGGTTGCTTTTTCGGCTTGTCTCAAATAAAATTATCTACTCCTCAGACTCCTTCTGTTGAAGTTCCTCAGCCTTTTATATCAAGTTCTGCTCTTGGAAGTGTTGAAGCATCATATTCAATAAAGAGTATCGGAGGTAAGTGGCTTACTATAAATTCTCGAAATTCTCTCACACTCTCTGATAATTACGATTTGAATAATAATCAGCAATGGTATTTTGTGGGAACAGATAATGAAAATGGCTGGAAAATAGTTTTGGATGCAGAGCCTGACAGGATTATAGGTTTGTCAGGTACTTCAATAGTATTGAAAGAGGATTTACCTACTACTTGGAGATACAATGCAAGTGTAGAAAATCCTGGTTATTTTTACTTTACAAGTAATGATGCTGTAGCAAAAACTCTTAAAGTAACGGGTGATAGTCTTTTCTGTTTTGATAAACTGCACCCAAAGTATGCACGGGAGATGCAGATATATGATAATCCTTGCGGAGCAGTTGGTTCGGTTTTTGCAAAAGAGGTTTCTGCCTCAGGTCATTCTGTAATATCTTCTTTAATATATACATCTGACTCAAAACCTGCGACATGGCATGTGATGTATAGTCTTGATAAAGCCGTTGTGTCAAAAGAAAACAGTTTTGATATAAATGTTGAACTATCTCAAAATACTTCTGCCAATATGGTTGCTTTTGTATATTTTGATTGGAATGCAGATGGACTATTTGAAACTTCGCAACAACTTTTGTTAAGTGCTAAAGAGTGTTCAGGGGAGGTATATGTCCCTGCCTGGGCAGTTGAGAAGGAGTCTCGAATGAGAATAAGATTGACAACGAATGATTTAATTTCTGCCGAAGATGAGGTAAATGGTTTTGTATATGACTTTGTTGTTTATCCTAAATCATATCAATCATATAGGAATATAACGCTATCTTCAAACTCATGGAAGAGAGGTACTACCTCTATTTCGCCAACTGGAGGAGTTTATGAATATGGTACTGAGGTTACTATTACAGCATCGCCTTTTGGAACAAGTGCATTTTTGTTCTGGAAAGATGGGAATAATGTTGTATCTCTTGATGAAGAATACACGTTTGATGTAGAGGAGAGTATGAATTTAGTGGCGTGTTTTTCTCCTAACACAGATAAAACTACTTGGCCTGTTGGAGTTGAGAATAGCAAAGTAGATTGTAATTTGTCTGTCGTGCAACGTGGTAGTGTTCTTATGGCTACCTGCGACAAGGATGTACTTGCAATGTTTATCTATTCAATAAATGCTATAAAGGTTGCAGAATCTCAAAATTCAGTAATTGATGTATCTGCTCTTAATGATGGAATATATATTGTTCAAGTTGTAACCCCTGATGGTTATGAGACAACAAAAGTGATGATTAAGAATTAAATCTAAAATTATATAAAGAGAATGAATAATAAGTTATTGTTTTTAGGATGTGGTTTAGTTGCTTCGACTGTACCTGTAAAAGGAGAACAAAGACCAAATATTATTTATATAATGTGCGATGACTTAGGTTATGCCGATGTGGGTTGTTACGGGCAACAATATATAAGTACTCCTAATCTTGATCGTATGGCACAAGAGGGTATGCTTTTTACTCAGGCATATGCAGGGAGTCCAGTGAGTGCTCCTTCAAGAGCAACATTTATGACGGGACAACATACAGGTCATACACATGTGAGAGGAAATAAAGAGTACAGAATTGGTCCAAATATAACTTACGGAATTAATAATTCAGTTGACCCTACGCAAACAGGTCAGGAGCCATATGATCCCAATCATATAATATTACCTGAAATTATGCAGCGTAATGGATATAATACTGGTATGTTTGGAAAATGGGCAGGAGGATATGAAGGCTCTGTTTCTACCCCTGATCAACGAGGTATTGATGAATATTATGGATATATGTGTCAATTCCAAGCCCACCTATACTATCCCAATTTTCTTAATTCATACTCAAAAGAGGCTGGAGATACTGCTGTAAAAAGAGTAGTCTTGGAGAATAATATTAATCATGCAATGTATGGCGATGATTATAAAAATCGTAAAGATTATTCAGCTGATCTTATTCATCAAAAGGCGATGGAGTGGATTGATAAACAAGATGTGTCTACTCCCTTTTTCGGAATATTTACATATACGCTTCCTCATGCAGAGTTAGCTCAACCCCAAGACTCTATTTTTGATGCATATGAGAATGCATTTTGTATTGAGAAAAGTTTCTCAGGAGATAATCCTTCGCGTTATAACCCTACCAATTGTGCTCATCGTCAATTTGCTGCAATGGTAACACGTTTGGATACATATGTTGGTGAGGTATTGGCAAAACTTAAAGAGAAAGGTTTTGATAAGAACACACTTGTTATCTTTACAAGTGATAACGGACCTCATACTGAGGCTGGTGGTGATCCAGATTATTTTAATACCGAAAAACTTATGAGAGGAACAAAACGTTCTACTAATGAGGGTGGTATAAGGGTTCCTTTTATAGCGTGGTGGCCAGAGACAATAACTCCTGGTTCTGTAAGTAATCATAAACTTGCTTTTTATGATATGATGCCAACATTCTGTGAGGTTGCAGGTATTGAGGATTATGAGAATAAGTACAGAAATACAAATTTGGAAGTAGACTATTTTGATGGTATCTCGTTTGCTCCAACTCTTATAGGAGAGGGAGAACAAGAGGAGCATGAATTTTTATATTGGGAGTTTCACGAAACAAATATGATGGCATTGAGAATGGGTAACTGGAAACTGGTTGTTCAAAATGGTATAAGTTATTTGTATGATTTGGCTAATGATTTGCATGAGGATAATAATCTGGCTTCGCAATATCCTGAGATAGTTGAAGAGATGGAGCAAATTATAAGAGAGGAGCATACAAATAGTTCGCTATTCCAGGTAACATTACCATAGATGATAATATAATGTAAGTAAGCGCTACAATTTGCTGAAGTGGGCCCTAAAGTTTGGATAAAAACTTTGGGGTTCATTCATATTATAATCGTATATCTATTCTTTAATAAAGAACTTATTGACCTAATATTTATAACTTAAATATTCTAATAAATAAAAGAAATATAGTAAATAATTCAGAAAAATTTACTATTTTAGCAAAATGTATATTATAGGGTTTCTGTTTTAAACATTATACAATTATCAATATCTCCCCTCTCTACGGGAGAGGGGCAGGGGTGAGGAGGTTTATTGATTTATGAAAATAACGCTATTGCAAACTGATATTAAGTGGTGTAGCCCAAAGGAGAACTTGGCTCGTGCTGAAGAACTTATTCTTGGGGCTGAGAAGAGCGACATATATATTCTACCCGAAATGTTTACAACTGGTTTCTGTATGAATCCGTTTGAGATTACCGAGCCTGTTGGCGGTGTTGCCTATGAGTGGATGATGCAGATGGCTAAACGTATGGATGCTGCCATAGTGGGTAGTGTTGCTGTTGAGGATGGGGGTAGATTTTATAATAGGATGTACTTCTGCAAGCCTGATGGTGATGTTGAGGTGTATGATAAACATCATCTCTTTTCGTTTAGCGGTGAGGATAAGGTATATACTGCTGGTGTGGAGCGTAAGGTGGTGGAGTTTAGAGGTGTGAAAATTCTCCTTCTTGTATGTTACGATTTGCGTTTCCCTGTGTTTATCCGTAACAGAAATGATTATGAGTTGATTATATGTGTGGCAAATTGGCCTCGTGTACGTCGTTACCCATGGTGTACGCTTGCAAAGGCTCGTGCCATTGAGAACTTGTGTTATGTTGCTGCTGTTAATCGTGGCGGTACTGACGAGTGGGGCGACTACTCTGGTGATACTATGCTTATTGACCCTTACGGACAACCCGTTGCTGAGTGCAAAGAGGGAGTGGAGGATGTTGTTACTGCATCTATTGATTTAGATCTTATTAATAACTTTAGAAATAAATTTCCAGCACTTAATGATGCTGATGACTTTATATTAAAATGAGTTTAGATACAAAAAAAATGATGTTGCTTGGCGACCAGGCTATTGCTCTTGGTGCAATCAACGCTGGACTATCGGGGGTGTATGCTTATCCTGGTACTCCCTCAACTGAGATAACTGAGTTTATTCAAACTAATAAACTTGCTAACGAGAGAGGAATACACTCTCGTTGGTGTACTAATGAGAAGACTGCTATGGAGGCGGCATTGGGTATGTCGTACGCTGGAAAACGTGCTTTGGTTTGTATGAAACATGTTGGTATGAACGTTGCTGCCGATCCATTTGTTAACTCTGCTATTACTGGTGTTAATGGTGGTGTGGTGGTGTTGGTTGCCGATGATCCATCGATGCACTCCTCTCAAAACGAACAAGATACCCGCAACTATGGACGCTTTGCTTTGGTGCCTATGTTGGAGCCTTCTTCGCAACAAGAGGCTTACGATATGATGGCTTATGCGTTTGACTATTCTGAAAAGATGTCGGCTCCTGTGCTGATGCGTGTTGTAACCCGTATGGCTCACTCTCGTGCAGTAGTAGAGGTTGGTGCGGTTGCTGAACAAAACTCTATTTCAATGCCTAAAAATCCTGTTGATTGGGTGTTGTTGCCTGTTAATGCTCGTCGCCGTTATGCTCAAGTGGTGGCTCAACAGGAGGAGTACAGCCTTGCTTCTGAGGAGAGTAAATATAATAGGTTGATTATAAATAAGAAAGGGGCAAAAGGTATTGTTGCATGCGGTATTGCCTATAACTATGTTATGGAGAATGTTGCTGAGGCTGAGGAGATGAATATCCTTAAAATATCGCAATATCCTATACCTACTGCTCTTTTGAAGGAGTTGGCCGATAACTCTTCGGAGATCTTAATTGCTGAAGACGGACAGCCTTTTGTTGAAGAGTTGGTGCGTGGTGTGTTGCCAAATGAGAAGTTGATTGTTAAAGGTCGTCTTACTGGTGAGTTGCCACGAACAGGAGAACTTACTCCTGATAATGTTCGTGTTGCAATGGGATTGCCTGCTCACGAGACATTTGATAAATCGGAGGCTGTTGTTGCCCGCCCCCCTGCATTGTGTCAAGGTTGCGGTCACCGCGATGTTTATGCAACTTTAAAACGTGTTATTGCTGAGTATCCGCAAGGTAAAGTGTTCAGCGATATTGGTTGCTATACTTTGGGTGCGTTGCCTCCATTCAAGGCTATTGATAGTTGCGTTGATATGGGTGCTTCAATAACTATGGCTAAGGGTGCTGCCGATGCTGGATTGTTCCCTGCCGTTGCCGTAATAGGAGACTCTACATTTACCCACTCTGGAATGACAGGGCTTTTGGATGCTGTTAATGCAAAATCGCCTATTACTGTGATTATATCAGATAACCTTACTACCGCTATGACAGGTGGTCAGGACTCGGCAGGTACTAACCGCCTGCAAGCAATTTGTCAAGGTATTGGTGTTGAGCCTGAACATATTCGTTGCGTAGTGCCTATTCCTAAAAATCACGATGAGATTGTAAATATAATTAGAGAAGAGATTGAGTATAAAGGTGTGTCGGTGATTATTCCTTGCAGAGAGTGTATTCAAACTCTAAACCGTCGTCTTAAAAAACAAAAAGCAGAGAAGAGATGAAAACAGATATAATTCTTTCGGGTGTTGGCGGACAAGGAATTTTGTCGATTGCCACAGTTATTGGCGATGCTGCCCTTAACGAAGGTTTGCATTTGAAACAGGCAGAGGTTCACGGAATGAGTCAACGCGGTGGTGATGTTCAATCGAATTTGAGAATATCATCTGAGCCTATTCACTCTGACCTTATTCCTTTGGGCTCGGCTAACGTTATAATTTCGTTGGAGCCTATGGAGGCTTTGCGTTATATGCCGTATCTTGCTCCTGATGGTTGGGTTATAACTTCATCAAAACCTTTTATAAATATACCTAACTATCCCGAACAGGAACTTTTAGAGAAAGAGTTGGCAAAGATTAAAAATATTGTATTGATTGATACTGCTCAAATTGCGGCAGATAATAATATTGCTCGTTCTGAAAATATGGTGTTGTTGGGCGGTGCTGTTGATGCAATTGGTTTGCCAATGGAGATGATTTTGGATAGTGTTAAACGTATATTTGCTTCAAAAGGTGATACTGTTATTGAGCAAAACCTTAAAGCGGTTATGTTAGGGTATGAGGCAAAAGGTAGTAGTCTTTAGCCTAATTAGTAAGAATGTAAATAATGAATAATAGAATATTTTCAGAGGAACTTGTAAATGAGGTTGCCGAAGAGTTGCTTATTGCTGACCTCCAACGTGCCACTATTGGCGAGGTGTTGCTGTTGTCGAGCGAGTTGGAACGACGTACAGGCATTCCCTTTATTCGTATGGATCAAGGCTCTCCAGGATTACCCTCTTGCGTGATTGGACGTGAGGCAGAGAAGGAGGCTCTTGATCGTGATGTTGCTTCGCAATATCCTGCTGCAGCAGGTGTGCCTGAACTTAAAAAAGAGGCATCGCGTTTTGTTAAGGCATTTATAGATATTGATATTCCTGCCGAGTGTTGTATTCCTACTGTGGGTTCGGTTGCCGCTTCGTATGGCTCGTTTATTGCAGTTACACAGGCTAACCCCAAAAAGAATAAAGTTCTTTTTATTGATCCTGGTTTTCCTATACAACGTTCGCAACTTAAGATAATTGGAACTGACTATCTCCAGTTTGATATTTATTCATATCGCGGTGAGGCTTTGAGAGCAAAGATTGAGAGTTTTTTTGAGCGTGGTGATATTGCTGCTATAATATACTCAAACCCTAATAATCCTGCTTGGATTTGTTTAGAGGAGAGCGAACTTAAAATAATTGGTGAACTTGCCGATAAATATGGTGTAATTGTTTTGGAGGATTTGGCATATTTCTGTATGGACTTCCGCCAATATCTTGGAAAACCATTTACTCCCCCATTTGTACCTACTGTTGGTCGCTATTGCAGTAACTATATAATTATGCTTTCGTCATCAAAAATATTCTCATACGCTGGACAACGTATGGCGGTGGCTTGTATTTCGCCTAACCTCTGGAATAGTTGTTTTGATGGATTGGCATCGCGTTATGGGGGCAAAGGTCATTTTGGCTCTACATTCACAGCCTCTATTATGTATATGATAACTTCGGGTGTTACTCACTCAACTCAATATGGGTATGCTGCAATGCTTAAAACGGCAACAGATGGTGAGTTGGATTTTGTTGCCGAAACCGAAGAGTATGCACGTAGAGCAGCACGAATGAAAAAGATTTTTACCGATAACGGATTTTATATTGTTTATGACCACGATGTTACTCGCGAGGTGGGAGATGGTTTCTTCTTTACAATAGGTTATCCAGGCATTAAGAGCGGTGAACTCCTAAAAGAGTTACTCTATTATGGAGTAAGTTCAATCTCTCTTTCTACAACAGGTAGCGAGGAGGAGGGCGTTAGAGCCTGCACATCAAGAATGAGAGAGGAACTCTACCCCGTATTGGAGGAGCGTATGCGTAACTTTAAAATGGATCACCCTATTGTTTGAGTTGTTAGTTCTCAACTGCATTGCCCCGTTGGGTAGTTGTTAGAAATAAATAGGATAAATAGAATAAAAAGAGTTGTGGTTTTTGATTTGTCTAACAACTAAAAACAGACAACTAAAAACTAAAATTATGATTTGGAATAAAAACAAAGAGTGTATGTCGCGTGAGGAGATGCGACAACTTCAAGGTGCAAGATTAAGAAAATTAGTTGATAATGTATATCACAATGTGCCTTTCTATCGCGAAAAGATGCAGGCTATGAATATTATGCCTGATGATATTAAGACTATTGATGATATTAAAAAATTACCCTTTACTACAAAACAAGACCTTCGCGATAACTATCCGTTTGGATTGAATGCTGTTCCTCAATCGGAAATTGTGAGAGTTCACGCTTCATCGGGTACTACAGGACGTCCAACTGTTGTGGGTTATACTCGCAGAGACCTTGCCGTTTGGTCAGAGGCTATTGCCCGTTGTTTGGCCGCTTTTGGTGCATCACGCCAAGATACTATCTCGGTGGCATATGGCTACGGATTGTTTACAGGTGGTTTGGGATTGCATTACGGCGTTGAACATTTGGGTGCTTCGGTTGTTCCTACATCAAGCGGTAACACCGACAAACATATACTTTTAATTAAAGACTTGGGTATTACAGGTGTGGCTTGTACTCCTTCGTATGCTTTGCATATGGCTGAGGTTATGCGTAAAAAAGGTATTACCCCCGAAGATATTAAACTTCGTATTGGTATATTCGGTGGAGAGCCCTGGACTGAGAATATGCGTAAGAGCCTTGAGGAGAAGTTGCAAATCAACGCCTATAATATTTATGGATTGAGCGAGATTATGGGTCCTGGTGTGTCGCATGAGTGCGAATGTAAGTGTGGTTCGCATATCATAGAAGACCACTTCTTCCCCGAAATAATAAACCCCGAAACCTGCGAGGTATTACCCGAAGGTGAACAAGGTGAGTTGGTATTTACTACTCTTACTAAAGAGGGTATGCCTCTGTTGCGTTACAGAACTAAAGATCTTTGTTCTTTAATTTATGAGCCTTGCGAGTGTGGACGTACAAGTGTGAGAATGACTCGTATTATGGGACGTAGCGATGATATGTTGATTATTCGTGGTATTAATGTATTCCCATCGCAAATTGAGAGTGTTATCCTTCAATTACCTGAGTTTGAACCTCAATACTTGCTTGTTGTTACTCGTGAGAATAATCGCGATAACCTTGAGGTGCAAGTTGAACTTAAAGAGGAGTACTACTCTGATGAGATTAACAAAACAATTGAGATGCGTGATCGCCTTGCTCGTCGCCTGCAAAGTGTGTTGAGTATATCGGCTGATGTTAAGATTGTTTCGCCAAACACTCTTGAACGTAGTGTTGGTAAATCAAAGAGAGTAATTGATAATCGTGTTCTTGAATAAAATTATAAACCACATCTAAAATATTAAAGTTATGATAGTAAAACAGTTATCGGTATTTCTTGAAAACCGTGCAGGAAGAATTAATGAGGTAGCAAAGGTGTTGGCTGCTAATGGTGTGGATATGTTGGCTTTCAGCCTTGCTGAAAGTAGCGACTTTGGTATTCTTCGCCTATTGGTGTCGGATAATGCTCTTGCTTCAAGAATTCTTAAAGAGGCTCACTTTGCAGTTAAAGAGAGTGATGTTGTGTGTGTTGAAGTTCCTAACAAACCTGGAGCATTAGCATCTATTGTAGAGAATATCTCTTCAAAGAATATCTCAATTGAGTATATGTATGCCTTTGCTCAAGGTGGCGTTGCAAATATTGTTATTAAAACTGCCGATATTGATGCCTGCGTTGCAGCAATTAAATAGTGTGCTTTTACATAACAATCAATAATTCTCATAATTTATGTTTATATCGTTAATCTTTTTTGTATTATACTAATTTACAGATTAATATAAATTTTATCAATAATCCAAAAGAATAATACAATTATGGATTCTAATAGGCTTTAATAAAACAAAAGCATCGAGTATCTCGATGCTTTTGTTTTAGTGTGTTGTTTTTGTAATTCTATATTACAATGTTTACAAGTTTGTTTGGTACAACAATAATCTTTTTAGGTGTTTTGCCGTCAATCCATTTTGCTGATTGTTCAGCCTCTAATACTGCTTTCTCAATCTCTTCTTTTGCAGCATCTGCTGGGAATGACATATTGAAACGCATTTTGCCATTAAAAGATATTGCGTAGTTTATTGTACTCTCTTTTGTAAACTCTGCATTGTACACAGGCCATGGAGCATCGCAAACTGATGGCTCAAATCCTAATAGACTCCATAACTCTTCGCAAAGGTGAGGAGTAAATGGTGCAAGTAGAATTACCAACTCTTTTAGAATTGCTCTCTTGCGACACTTCAACGATGTTAACTCATTTACACATATCATAAATGCACTTACCGATGTGTTGAAAGAGAAGTTCTCAATGTCTGAGCCAACTTTATTGATAAGTTTATGAAGTGCTTTTAACTCATCAGCAGTAGCCTCTTCGTCGGTAATTGCCAATGTATCTTTGTCGTAGAATAGATTCCAGAGTTTTTTGATGAAACGGTGAACTCCGTCAATTCCGTTTGTATCCCAAGGCTTGCTTTGCTCTAAAGGTCCAAGGAACATTTCATACAAACGTAGAGTATCTGCTCCGTAACGCTCAACTATATCATCTGGGTTTACAACGTTGAACATCGATTTTGACATCTTCTCAACTGCCCATCCGCAAACATACTCGCCATCTTCCAAGATAAACTCTGCATTTTTATACTCGGGATTCCAATTACGGAATGCTTCAATATCTAAGCGATCGTTGCTTACAATGTTTACGTCAACGTGAATAGGTGTTGTTTCGTAATTGCCTTTAAGGTTTAGAGATACAAATGTGTTAGTATCCTTTATACGATATACAAAGTTTGAGCGTCCTTGAATCATTCCTTGGTTTACAAGTTTCTTGAATGGCTCATCTTCGCAAACAACTCCTAAGTCAAATAGGAATTTATTCCAGAAACGGCTATATATCAAGTGTCCTGTTGCGTGTTCTGTTCCTCCTATGTAAAGATCTACATTTCTCCAATACTCATTTGCCTCTTTTGATACAAGTGCTGTTGGATTGTGAGGATCCATATATCGTAGATAATATGCCGATGACCCTGCAAATCCTGGCATAGTGCAAAGTTCTAAAGGATAGTGTTCTGCAGTCTCCCAGTTTTTTGCTCTTCCCAATGGAGGTTCTCCACTCTCGGTTGGTAAATATTTGTCAATCTCAGGGAGTTGTAGTGGTAACTTCTCATCAGGTAACATATATGGCATTCCCTCTTTGTAGTAAACAGGGAATGGCTCTCCCCAATACCTTTGACGGCTGAAGATTGCATCGCGTAAGCGGTAGTTGATTTTTACCTTTCCAAGATTGTTCTCTTTTATAAACTCTTTGGTTTTGGCAATAGCCTCTTTTACCTCAAGCCCGTTAAGGTTAAGTCCGTTGCCTTCTGAGTTCATCATTTTACCCTCTTTTGCATCAAAACTCTCTTCTGAAACATCGCATCCCTCAATCAATGGAATTATAGGAAGGTTAAATGTTTTAGCAAATGCGTAGTCGCGACTGTCGTGTGCAGGAACTGCCATAATAGCACCTGTTCCATATCCTGCCAATACATAGTCGCTTATGTAGATAGGTATCTCTTTATTATTAAGAGGATTAATAGCGTAGGCTCCAGTAAATACTCCAGTAACTTTGCGGTCGGCAATGCGTTCACGCTCTGTTCTGTGTTTAATGCTCTCTAAGTATTGTTTAACCTCTTCGGCTTGCTCTTCTGTTACAACTTGGCTTACATACTCGCTCTCAGGAGCCAGCACCATAAATGTTACACCAAATATAGTATCTGCACGAGTTGTGAATATTGTAAAGACAACGTCAGAGTTTGCTACTTTAAATTGCATTTCGGCTCCTTCGCTTCTGCCAATCCAGTTGCGTTGTGTCTCTTTTAGCGAGTCGCTCCAATCTATTTTGTCAAGTCCGTTCAATAGACGTTGTGCATAAGCCGATACTCTCAAGCACCATTGACGCATAACCTTTTGCTCAACAGGATAGCCTCCACGAATTGATACTCCTTCGCTAACCTCATCGTTTGCAAGAACAGTTCCCAACTTAGGACACCAGTTAACCATTGTGTCTCCAAGATATGCAATACGATAGTTTAATAAGATTTTCTCTTGCTCAACCTTACTCATAGCGTTCCACTCCTCAGCAGTAAACTCTATCTCCTCGCTACAAGCAACATTAAGATTGTAAGTACCCTCTTTGCTGAATTTGTCAATCAATGCTTTAATTGGCATTGCTTTATCCTCGCTGTTATCGTAATAACTATTAAACATTTGTACAAATGCCCATTGTGTCCAGCGATAGTAACCAGGATCGCAAGTGCGTACCTCTCTGTTCCAATCAAAGCAGAAACCTATTTTGTCTAATTGATTGCGATAACGTTCAATATTCTTTTGAGTTGTAATAGCAGGGTGTTGTCCTGTTTGAATAGCATATTGCTCGGCAGGTAAACCATACGCATCATATCCCATTGGGTGAAGAACGTTAAATCCTTTTAAGCGTTTGTAACGTGCAAATATATCAGATGCTATGTATCCGAGAGGGTGTCCAACATGCAAACCTGCTCCTGAAGGATAGGGGAACATATCAAGAACATAGAACTTGGGTTTTGATTCATCCTCTTTTACGCGATAAGTGTCGTTGTTTTGCCAAAACTCTTGCCAACGTTGCTCAATTTCCCTAAAATTGTATTCCATTTCGTCTATTTATATTATTGATTTTTATTCACTTTTTTATAAAACTTTGCAAAGGTACTCATTTTTATGGGTACTTCTATAATTTATCGGCTATAATTTTTGTTTTAAATAATAGCGCTGTCAATGTCTGAAATTTCGTGTCAGAATTTTGCAGACGGTCTGTTTGAATATATGGGGTCGTTATCCTCTTCAATGGCCTTAGGTTTGTTTTTGTCTTTCTTGGGCTTGTTTTTTATCAAATCGTAAGGCTTTTGTTTGGTAATAGGTTTCTCAAAAACATCCCAAGTCTGCTCAATATCCCAATTTGCCTTTAATTCAATAAGTTTTGAATAGTAGTATGTCTTCTCGGGTTGCACTCTCTTTTTAAAGTTGCCAGTAGTGAATTTTTTGTTGTTGTCACTGTCAATTACCAATCTTACATAATACTTGCCTGGTTTTACAAAGGGAAACTCAGCACCGCCATTCTTTATGGTAGCAAATCTTACAGGAATATCTTTTGTGTTCAATAGTTCGGCAAAAGCCCCTGATTGAACTCCAATTGTCTCAATATACAAGTTTGAATATTCTGAACTCTTTTTAACCTTAAAATCAAGACCTATGCTATCATTTGATAGTCCGTAAACAGATGTTGCACAAGCCGAATCAAGCGAGAGAAGATATTTTTTGTCAAACTCCCATTTGTGTTTTATAATATATCGGCGAGGAGATAGTGAGTCTATCTCTATACTCCAATCATTTACATCAACCCAAGTTGAGTCTAATATCGTTTTAAGAGATATTTTATCTTTGTTGAGTTCTCTTAATGGTGCTTCAAATCTTATGGCTGGTGATGAGAAAATATCTATTACTCCCGATATTGATTCGTCAAGTTCTAAACTCTCAACTCTAATTGTGTCGGTTTTTGCCCTGCGGCCACGTCTTGTGGAAGTGGTTTCACCACTATTGGAGTTTTTACTCGACATAGGACCCTCTCGGTATATAAAGTTAAGAGTGTCATTTGCAGGAATGATATTTAGAATAGAGTCTGTTTTCAGATAATCGGCAATAACTTGTAGGGTGTCAAGGTTGAATACAAGCGAATCCTTTATCCAGAACGTAAGTGTATCATTAGTTATATTACGCTCAATTATAGACCAATCCTCCTTTGCTTCAAAATTAACAGGAGTTAGTTTCATCAATTTTTTTGTGGCATCAGAAAGAGTAATGGTTAATTTTTCTCTATCCCTTCTGTCGTGCTTGGCAAGGTATAGTGGTTTTTGCCCCTCGTTAAAAGCAAACATTACTATTGAATCGGGCAAGAACCTGGTTATGTTGTGAATCATAATAGTATCTATAGTGGTGCGAGTGCTGTCACTAAAGATTGTATCTGTATGTGAAGTTACCTCCGCAGAGGGGATGATAATCTCGTCATAGAAAGCAATATTCTCTGTTGGAGCATTGAACATATAGTTACGGTCAGCATCAAGCACACCATATATCTTATATTTACCTTCGGCAAGATTCTTTATAGAGAATCCGCCATACAGGTCGGTGCGTGTAACTCTTGAAAATGGTAATGTTGTAAAGGCTGTATCGTTATCGGCAGGATGCAGACCAATTGTCATTCCTGTGACAGGCTCTAAGTCACTTGCATTCAAAACCGTACCAGATATTTGTAGAGAGTCTAATCTCTTCCCTGTTGAAAAAGCCAGACTAAAACCATTTAATATATTGCCTTCGTTATTGTCTTTTATAGCGCTTCCAAAATCAATAGTGTACGAAGTGTTAGGTAGTAGTGAGTCAATAAGTTCTATATCTATTTTTTTTAAGTTCGCTTTAATCTTAGGCATCTCTTTTTGAGGAGGAGATATGACCACATTCTCCGCTGGATTGTCTAATTGCAAAACCTCATCAAACTCCAGAGTGAGTTTTTTACTTTTTACTTCGGTTTGATTTGGTGCAGGATTACTTTTTTTGAAAACAGGTGGTGTGTAATCGCGAGGACCTCCTGTTGGAGTTACAATGCTTGCACACGAAACAATAATTATTGAGGATAATATTACCGAAAAAAGTCGTGTAAAAAATTGTATTCTGCTATTTTTCATTCCTGATTTTTAAAATTTGGCTGTAAAGGTAATCATAAACGCTCACTTTCCCTCATTTTATATGTCATTTTATTACTTAAAACAAGAATATCCCCTTTAAAAGTTGATTTATGTTAACTATTTTATTGTCATAAAAGAAAAAAGTTCTATCTTTGCACGATATTGAATTAAAATCCCCTTAAAGGGGTAATAGGAATATAACTGAAACATTAAATATTATGCAAAACAAAGGATTTATTAGAGTTTTTGCGGTGCTATTGACTTTGGTATGTATCTTTTACCTATCATTCTCGGTAGTAACAAACCGCCAAATTAAGAATGCCGAAGAGTTTGCCGCAGGAGATGAGCAAAAGTATGCTGATTACCTTGACTCAATCTCAACTGAAAAGGTATATCTTTGGTACACATTCAAACAATGTCAAGAGATGGGTGTAGGTCTTGGATTGGACCTAAAAGGAGGTATGACAGTAACTCTTCAAGTTTCTGTTGATGAGGTACTTCGTAAACTTTCAAGAAACAACCCTGATGAAAACTTTAACTTGGCAGTTGAAAGAGCAGCCGCTCAAAGATTAGATGGAGGAAACTTCCTTGAAATTTTCATGGATGAATATCAAAAAATTGATCCCGATATCCAATTGGCTTCAATTTTTGCAAACTCTTCTAACAGAGGACAAATTGGTCCTGGAGATTCAAACGATAAAGTTTTAGGCGTATTGGAAACTGAGTTGGATGATATTGTAAATAGTACAGTAGAGGTACTTCGCAAACGTATCGACCAATATGGAGTTGTTTCTCCCAATATCCAAAAAATTAAAGGATCAGGACGTATCTTAATTGAGTTACCTGGTGTAAAAGAGCCTGAGCGTGTTGAGAAACTTCTTCAAGGAAGTGCAAACTTAGAGTTCTGGGAAACTTACAACTTTGATCAAGTTAGTTCATCATTGATGGCTGCTGATACAAAATTGCAAGAGATGTCAAATGTAGAGAACGATTCAGTAAAAGCAACAACAATCTTCTCTCTTCTCTCTCCCTCAAATGTTCCTGGAAGCCCAGTATTAGGATATGCTCGTGAGAGTGATATGGCTGCTATCGATAGCATGTTTGCTTTGCCACAAGTAAAAGATATGTTGCCAGCAGACTTGGTACTTCGTTGGAGCGTAAAACCTATTGAGGAGGGTTCAAAAATCTACCAATTGGTTGCATTGAAAGCAACTCCAGCAGGTAAAGCATCACTTGGAGAAGAGGATATTATAAATACCGCAAGCGATGATTTTGATCGTTTTACTAACCAATCGGTGGTTAGCATGAGCATGAACGAAGTTGCTGCTGAGAAATGGGCTCAAATAACAAGAGACAACATTGGCCGTTGTATAGCAATCGTGCTTGATGGTCATGTATATTCATTCCCAGTTGTAAATACAGAGATTAAAGGTGGTAACTCACAAATCAGCGGAAACTTTACAGTAGATGAGGCAAGAGACCTTGCAACAGTGTTGAAGTCAGGTAAGATGTCTGCATCTGTTGAGGTTAAACAAAAAGCAGTTATCGGACCTTCTCTTGGTCAAGAGGCTATTGACAGCGGTATTGTTTCATTTATATTGGCAATCGTGATATTGATGATATATATGATTGCAGTATATGGAGTAGTTCCTGGATTGGTTGCTAACGTGGCTCTTATCATCAACTTGTTCTTTACAATTGGTATTTTAGCATCGTTCCAAGCAGTGTTAACTTTGTCAGGTATTGCCGGACTTGTGCTATCACTTGCAATTGCTGTGGATGCTAACGTACTTATTTATGAGCGTGCAAAAGAGGAGTTGCGTAGTGGAAAATCACTTGCTGCATCAATTGCAGATGGTTATAAAAATGCATTCTCGGCAATCTTCGATGCAAACATTACATCAATCATCACTGGTGTAATCTTGTTTACCTTTGGAACAGGTCCTATCAAAGGATTTGCAACAACTCTTATAATAGGTATTATTGTATCGTTCTTTACTGCAGTATTCTTAACTCGCTTGTTCTATGAATTTGCGTTATCTAAGAACTGGATTAAGAACCTTACATTCTCAACTCCTTTAACTAAGAATTTCCTAACAAATACTAACTTCAACTTCTTGAAGAATCGTAAAGTTTCTTTCATAACATTTGCAATTATCTCATTGGTTGGAGTAGCATCTCTTTCTACATTAGGATTGGATAAAGGTATTGATTTTACAGGAGGTCGTAACTATGTAATTGCTCTTAACGAGAAAGCAAATACTCAAGAGATTGCAGCAATGGTACGTGCTCAGTTTACAGATGAGGAGGGAGCAGCAGTATCAGTTATTACAATTGGTAGCGACAACCAAGTTCGTATATCAACCAACTATAAGATTACAGATAGCAATCCTGACGTTGAGACTTTGATTTTAGATAAACTATATACAGCATTACAACCAAAACTTGGTGATGTAACATTAGATGAGTTCAAATCACAAGAGTCAGGAATTGTTGCAAGTATCGAGAAAGTTGATAACTCAATTGCAAAAGAGATTGCATACGGAGCAATTTGGGCAGTTATCCTATCGTTGATAGCAATTGCTCTTTATGTGTTAGTTCGCTTTAGCGACATAGCATTCAGTGTTGGTACATTGGTTGCGTTGACATTTGATGCGTTGTTTATCTTGGCATTCTATTCTCTATTCAGCGGATTATTGCCATTCTCTATGGAGATTGACCAAGCATTTATTGCAGCAATCCTAACAGTTATCGGTTACTCAGTAAATGACAAGGTGGTGGTATTTGACCGTATCCGTGAGGAGACAGGACTATATCCAAAACGCGAGAAACTACTATTGTTCAACAATGCTCTTAACGCAACATTGTCTCGTACAATTAATACATCATTGAGTACAATATTGGTACTACTTTGTATGTTTATATTAGGAGGTGATACAATCCGTAGTTTCATCTTTGCAATGACATTAGGAGTTATATCAGGAACAATCTCAACATTGTTCTTGGCTGTGCCTACTGCATATTCAATATTGAATAAAAAAGCAAAAAAAGCAGAGAAATAATTGCCGACAGGCTTTATATATGAGAAAGAGGAGTTGTATGACTCCTCTTTTTTTTGTGCTGATATTTTTATTTCTATTTGATAAAAGAGTAGAATTTATATATAATATCAACCAATTATTGATTTATGTTTCTTATGATATTTTGATTGTTTTGCTGTATGAATAGGTATAATCAAATGTATATCGGCCTATTGTCGCTAAATAAAAGAAAAGTAATTTATTTTGTTAAGGTTGCTTATATTGTATGTAAATCTCTCTCTATTTATTGCTGCTTTTTGAGCGAGTTCCTCTCTGCTTATTCTCCCTGAAGCAATAATATAACTATTGAGTATGAAGGGGATAATAAACAAAGTAAGGTATAGTACAGTCATAACAGTAACTATCCCAGTTACTATTAATAGTAGTAGGGATAAAGAGTAGTATCAAAGAGATAAATCCTATCTCTTAGCCTCAGGGTAACTTATGCGTGGGTGGAAGATTGCCTCTAATCTGCCAATCAGAACTTTGCGAATTTCTGTTACGTCGCGGAAGGTTAGAGGAGTGTCTGATAGTTGACCTTCGGCAACAATATCATCGATAGTGCCATTAACAATTCTGCTTAGCGACTCTTGAGAAAAATCTTTAAGAGAACGTGATTTAGCCTCTACAATGTCGGCAATCATTAAAATACCCTCCTCCTTAGTTCTTGGTTTAGGCCCTTCGTAGGTGAATAGTGTTTCATCAACCTCCTCTTCGGGATGCTCGTTTTTGTACATGGTATAGAAATATTTTGCTTTGCTTACACCATGATGAGTTGCTATGAATCCCTTTATTGATTCAGGTATATGATAACTCTTTGCCAATTTCATACCCTCTTTAACGTGAGAGATAATTATTCTTGCACTCTCTTTGTATGATAGGTTCTTATGTGGATTTATCTCGTGTTGATTTTCTGTAAAGAACATAGGATTTGCACTCTTACCAATGTCGTGGTATAGGGCTCCTGTTCTAACAAGTAAGGCATTTGCCCCTATTGCTTTTGCTGCTTCGGCTGCAAGGTTAGCAACCTGAGTGGCGTGTTGGAATGTTCCTGGACATTTCTCTGACAATGTTTTCAAAAGTGGAGAGTTGAGGTCTGCCAACTCCACCAGCATAACGTTAGATGTAAATCCCCATAACTTCTCAATCATATATATAAATATGTATGCGAAGAGAAGCATAAAGCAGTTTATACCTAAAAATAGGAACATAGATACATTTATCTTCATAAAGTCCCCCTCTGTCATTAGTACGTATGCCACGTATGTTGTGCAGTATGCAACAAACATTAATACAATACTACGGAACATTTGCGAACGTTTTGTTAGTTCTTTTAGCGAGTTAATTGCCGTCATACTAACAATTAGTTGCAGAAGAACGTATTCTATTGGGAATGGCGAAGACCAACATGATAACATTATTGCAACTATACTTGCATATAGGGCGGTTCTTGTATCCATAAAGGTAACAACAATAATAGGGAGAACGGCAAATGGTACCATATATACACCCAATAACCAGCGTTGCGATAGTAGATACGAAGAGATTACAATAATCAGTATCATCAGCATTAATAGAGACAACTGTCTGATATTGTTGAATATTCTCTTGCGGAAGAGTGCCAAATAGAGATACAAGAAAGAATATATTATTAGAACCAATAATATCTCGCCACTAAGAGTGTACCAACCCTCGTTTATATCAACTTTGTTCTTTAGTGTCTCTTTCTCGTATGAACTTAGTACTCTGTATATTTCGGGGGTGACAATTACTCCTTTATCTATTATTCTCTCTCCCTTTTGAATCATTCCAGCAGTTGGTTGAATGTTGTCAATCTGTTGGTTAATGGTTCTGTTGTTTGATTCTGTATCGTATATAATATTTGGTTCTATATATAAGTTTAAATTTATCGACCCTGCTGTCTCTTTTACTTCAGGTGTTTGACAATTTCTTAATATATATTCGTATGCCATTCTTGGAGTCAATAGATTTTCAATGCTATACTCTGTTGCTATTGCTCCATTTTTTATTCTAATCTTGGTTTTATCTCCTTTTAATGAGTCGTAACTTTCAATATCTATAACACCTTTTTCATAAACCTTTTTCAGCAATCCCTCTATTTGAGTAAACATAGCCATAGAGTCTATGTCAAAAGATTTGTTGTTTGCTCTAAAATCAGCCAACTCGTTTTTAGACCTATCCTTATCGCTCAGAAAGAAAGGGATATGGGAATTTATGATATTGTTTCTCTCTGTTGCTATGTCTTGCTCACTTTTGTATATAGGAAAGTCAAAAGGTGCGGTAAGTAGTCCGTATCTCCATGGTTTGCCCTCTTCAAAGTGGTAGCGAAATTGTTTTTCGCGAGGGATAAAAGTAATTGTTAACGAAACGGCAAATATGAAAAATAGAGTTTGCCATATTATTCTACTTGTATTTTTTAATTTACCTTTATTCATAACTATCTTGTATATGTATGGTATTTATTCAATTCTTGTGGCAGATTTAACTTCTGCAATTTTTTTGAGGCTTGAACATAGTGCAGTAATCTTTTTTGCATCATTAACCATAATAGAGAGTCTGCCAGTGAAAAGTCCATCTTTAGTCTCAATTGTAATAGCACGAATATTTATTGCCATATCGCGAGATATGATTTGTGTAATATGATTTAATACTCCAACGGAGTCAATTCCGTTTATCTCAATTGTTGCAGCAACAGGTTTCTGTCCAACTCCTTCAATCCATCGTGCAGCAACGAGTCTCTCTCCAAAACTGCTTTTTAGACGAGTGGCAACAGAACAATCAACCTTGTGTATTGTAACTGTTTCGTTGTCGTTTACATAGCCAATAACCTCTTCGCCTGGAATAGGGGTACAACACGAAGCAAATGTGTATCGTTTTCCCTCCTCTTCGGGGCGGATATAGAATATTGATGTGCGATCAATAAATTCGTTGTCATCCTCCTCCTTCTCTTTCTCTTTGTCGGGAGTTTTGTTTAAGGTAAGGGCAGAGAAAGGTTTCTTAAGGTATCTGATAATAATATTGTCGCTCTTCTCTCCTGTAACTTTCAATATGTTAGCATCAAGGGTAATATCTCCGTTGCCTATAAGAAAGAAAAGTTCATCTCTGCGATTTACCTTGAAGTGGTTTATTAGTCGCTTTATTAGAGCCTCAGTATCAATAGTTTCACTTTGAGACTCGATAAAAGCCTTAAACATAACCTCTCCTTTTGATGCTATGTTTTTTCTGTCTTTTCTAAGAGCCGCAATAAGTCTGGTCTTGGATTTTGCAGTTGTAATAAAGTTTATCCACTCCTGTTTGGGACGTTGTGATTTAGATGTTAATATCTCTACCTGATCTCCACTTTGTAACCTTTGGCTTAAAGGTACAAGTTTATGGTTTACTTTTGCTGCAATACAATGGTATCCAATGTCAGAATGTAGTGTGAATGCAAAGTCAAGGGCTGTGGCATCTTTGGGGAATGTTTTAATATCTCCTTTGGGCGTGAAAACAAAAATCTCAGATGCGTATAGATTGAGTTTTATAGTATCCAGAAAGTCAAGTGCGTTAGGTTCGGGATGCTCTAAAATCTCCTTAATGGTTTTTAGCCATGTATCAAGTTCATTTTCGCGTTCGTTGTAGTCTGTATTCTCTCCTGTTTTGTATTTCCAGTGAGCGGCAAATCCACGTTCGGCAATCTCGTCCATCTTCTTTGAACGAATTTGTACCTCAACCCAGTTGCCATCTTTACCCATAACCGTCACGTGTAGAGCCTGATAGCCATTTGCTTTAGGCCTGCTGATCCAATCTCTGATGCGATCGGGATGTGGACGATATATATCGGTTATTATAGAGTATATCTCCCAACACTCACGTTTTTCATCCTCTTCTCTTTTAGGGGTGAAAATTATTCGTGCAGCATAAAGGTCATATACCTCTTCGAAAGGGATATGTTTATTCTCCATCTTCTTCCAGATAGAGTATATGCTCTTTATTCTTGCTTTTATCTCGTAACTTATACCGAGTTCGTTGAGTTTTTCAACAATAGGAACAGAGAAGTTCTTAAACTCGGTTTCCCTCTCAGATTCCGAAGCAGAAATCTTTTGTTTTATCTCGTTGTATATTTCGGGTTGTTCATATTTAAAACTCAGATCCTCCAACTCTGTCTTTATTGCGAACAATCCCAACCGATGAGCAAGAGGTGCATAAATATATAACGTTTCTCCTGCTATTTTGTGTTGTTTGCTTTTGTATAGCGATGATAGGGTACGCATATTGTGGAGACGATCAGCCATCTTAATCAGAATGACGCGAATATCTTCCGACATTGTAATAAGCAACTTTCTGAAGTTTTCTGCCTGTTGTGATGCTTTATCTCCAAATATACCCCCTGCAATTTTTGTTAGTCCATCAACAAGTTGAGCAATCTTTTTACCAAACAGATTCTCAATGTCTTCGATGGTATATTCTGTGTCCTCTACAACATCGTGAAGTAGAGCGGCACATATTGAAGTGGAGCCCAATCCTATCTCTTTGCACGCAATGCGTGCTACGGCAATCGGGTGTAGAATATATGGTTCTCCTGATTGTCGTAGAACGCCTTGGTGAGCCTCTTTTGCAAAGTGATAAGCACGCTCAATTATTTCGGTTCTTTTGCGGTGATTTGAAGATAAGTATTCCGAAAGCAGTTTCTGAAATTCCCCTTCAATCAACTCCTCTTCCGATATTTTGCTATTGGGCATCTCTCTATAAGTTAATCTATACCTTTACTTATCACTAAATAACTCTTTTTAGATAGAAAGAGTTTTTAGAGTGTTAAGCAGGTCTCTGTTTATAGGTTTGTCATATTTGATGGCTTTTGAGAAAGGTACATAAACAATCTCGTTGTTTCTCACGCCAATCATTACGTTGCGTTGGTCATCTAATAGAGCCGATATTGCAGCCTCTCCCATTCTGCTCGCAAGTATGCGGTCTTCTGCTGTGGGAGAACCTCCGCGTTGAAGGTGTCCTAATATAGATACTCTAACGTCGTATTTGGGGAACTCCGCTTTAACACGTTCAGCCAAGTGTATTGCACCTCCTGTATGAGGACTCTCGGCAACCAATACAATACTACTGTTTTTTGATTTTCTGAAACCATTGTTAATCAACTCCTCAAGTTGGTCAACCTCTGTTGAAATTTCAGGAATGATTGCTGCCTCTGCTCCAGCAGCAATGGCACCATTAAGTGCAAGGAATCCAGCATCGCGTCCCATAACTTCAATAAAGAACAAACGCTCGTGCGAGGTGGCTGTATCTCTAATTTTATCTACGCACTCCATAATTGTGTTTAGTGCAGTGTCGTAGCCAATAGTGCGATCTGTTCCATAAAGGTCGTTATCAATAGTGCCAGGAATCCCAATAATAGGGAAGTTAAACTCCGTAGCAAACACTCTTGCTCCAGTTAAAGTACCATCTCCTCCAATTGCTACTATGGCATCAATGCCATGTTTTTTCATATTCTCGTATGCAATTTTTCTTCCTTCCGGTGTGGTAAACTCTTTGCAACGAGCAGTTTTTAGAATAGTACCGCCCATTTGAATGATATTACTTACGTTTTGAGTTTTAAAGTCAACAATATCGTTGTCTATAAGACCTTTGTATCCTCTATAAATACCTTTTACGCTGAAACCATTGTAGATTGCTGTGCGTGTTACGGCACGTATGGCCGCATTCATACCGGGGGCATCACCTCCTGAGGTGAGTATGCCTATACATCTCTTTTTTTCGCTCATTGTAGTAAATTATTTACTGCGAAGATAATAAATATTTTATAAAAGTGTATAGGATTACAAGAAAAGAGTATTGGACCCTTTTAAAATTTAAAAAAATAAGATTGTTGAATTGTTGTCTCTTTTTTACAGTTTGCCATTAACTATGTTTATTACATATTCGGCAATCTCTTCCATAAGCCATTTTGGTGTAGATGTGGCACCACATATACCAATGCTCTTTTTGTTGGTTAGATATTGATTATCAATCATTGATATATTTGAAATCATATGAGTGTCGGGGTTGACTTTTTTACACTCTTCAAACAAGACCTTGCCGTTTGAACTCTTTTCGCCACATACAAAAAGAACAACATCGTGTTTGGTTGCAAACTCTCTGATATTTGGTATTCTGTTTGCTACCTGGCGGCAAATAGTGTCGTGATACTCAAGCATATTGTCGTTTGCCTGTAAACTGCGTAGTCCTTCTGCCATTTTGTTTAGTCCCTCAACTGACTTTGTTGTTTGAGAGTAGAGGAGAATCTTTTTTGATGTATCAACAAGACTCCAGTCTTCACTGCCCTCAATTACAATGGCTTTGCCTTCGGTTTGCCCAACAAGACCATTAACTTCGGCATGTCCGCGTTTACCATAAATAACAATCTCTTCGTTCTCACTGCTTCCGTTGATGTACGACTCTTTTATTTGTTGTTGTAAGCGAAGTACCACAGGACATGTGGCATCTATAATTTCAATGTTATTCTCTTTTGCAATGCGATATGTTTCGGGGGGTTCTCCATGAGCCCTTAGTAGTACTTTTACATTCCTCAAACGTTTAAACTCTTCATGGTTTATAGTAACCAGTCCCTTCTGTTTAAGCCTTTCAACCTCTTCGTTATTATGCACAATATCTCCAAGACAATATAGAGTATTGCCCTTTTTGAGTTCCTCTTCGGCTTTTTTTATGGCAGTTACCACTCCAAAACAAAAGCCCGATTTACTATCTATCTCAACAATTGGCATAATTATTTTTGTTTTTTTTTGAGTTACTCCTCTATGATATTGGTAAAATCTTGCCACTCTTGAATTCTAATATAGCCATTCTTTGTATTGGGAGGGACAATAAGAGTCATATTTATTGGGCGAATATCTCCAAAAGCAAATTTCTCGCAGAAGGGGATGTATGCTGTTCCGTTACAGCGAACAACTTTTAATTTGTAACAATTGCCAAAAGCATACAAACCAATAAGTTTTGTTTTGTGCCATATGGTAATCTCTTCGCCCAAATTGTAGCAATTGAAGAATGCACTTCTTCCCAAACGTTCCAGACCTACGGGTAAATTAATCTTCTCAAGTTTATGACAATCCATAAAAGCATAGTCGCCAATAACCTTTGTACTATCATGTAAGATTACCGATTTAAGATCTTTGCAACCTTTAAAAGCCATACCATCTATCTCTGCTACGGCAGGAATTTTAACCTCTTTCAAACCTGTGTTGCCAAAAGAGTAGTATCCAATCTTAGTAATATATTCTGGTAGAGAAATATTAGTGATTGTAGTGCAGTTTCTGAATGCATCATCGCCAATGTACTCAATACCTATTGGAAGAGATACGCTTGTTAAAGCATTGCAATTTTTGAAAGCAGCATTGTCTATGCCACCAACAATATATTTTGTTCCGTCAATTGTAATGTATGTTGGAATTACAATATCACCAACGTAGCAACCCTTATCAGCATCTTTGTATGTTACGTAAACAATTTTAGGATTTTGGGTTTTGTTGTAGTAGATAGTGTCGCCCCCGCTAACATCCTTAAGATCATATGCACTTATATTGCTAAAAGTAAGTAAAGCAAAAATAACAGCAAGTGTAGTTTTTAATGAATGTTTCATATTATGTAAGTTTAATTTAAAATTAAATTCATCGCAAATTTAATTAATTATACCATAATTTTTACCTCTTGATATAATCAAAACGATATTTTTACGTTATTATTTTGTAGTTTTGCTAACTAAATAGTGTCTTAAAACTCTTTATGCTTGAGTTATTGATAAGATTATCAAGGAAATAGAACTATAATGAAGAGAATTGTTTTTTTTGCGCTAATGCTCTTGGTGTCGGTAACGGCAAAGTCGCAGGAGGGAAAGTCGGCATTTGATTTTCTCGGTTTGCCTGTGTCGTCGCATGCCAATTCGTTAGGAGGGAACAATATCTCTATTATTGAAGAAGATGTCTCTATGGTTCGTTATAATCCTGCACTGTTGGGCCCTGAAATGGATATGATAATTGACCTTAACTATATGCGATATATGGCAGGGACAAACTCGGCAGGAGCAATGTTTGCAAAGGCGGCAGGAGATAGAGCAGCGTGGTCGGCAGGGTTGCAATATGTAGGTTATGGTAATTTAACCGAAGCAGATGCTCAAGGGAATATATTGGGTACGTTCTCGGCAAAAGATATGGTGATAAGCGGAGGTTATACCCACGACTTTGGAGCAAGGTGGCGAGGAGGATTTCAAGCAAAACTAATATATTCTGCTTATGCCGATTACTCATCGTTGGCTCTTGCTGTTGATTTAGGTCTTAACTACTATAATCCCAATAAAGAGTTTTCAATGTCGTTAGTATTTAAAAACTTGGGAGGTCAGTTAAAACGCTTTACCGAAACTCACGAACGCTTACCATGGGATATACAATTTGGATTATCAAAAACGATGCGTAGTGTACCAATTAGGTGGTCAGTAACAGTTGACCATTTAAGCAAGTGGCACTTGCCATATACTAAACCGCGTACCGATGAATTTTCGGGTGGAGAAGTTCTTGAAACAAAAGATACCTTCTTCTCAAATCTGTTCCGACATATGATTTTTGGTGTAGAGTATATTCCAAGTCGAAATTTTTATATAGCTTTGGGATATAATTATAAAACGCACACTGATATGCTTCGTTACGGAAGAAATTTCTTGTCGGGATTTACATTTGGAACAGGCGTGCAGGTAAAGATGGTAGGACTTGGAATATCAGTGGCAAATCGCCATGCAAAGGCTACAATGTTTATGTTCAACATTAATATGCGTTTAAACGATTTTAAGCGATAAAAGAACTTTAAATATGAAAAAAATTACGATAGCCATCGACGGATTTTCATCATGCGGAAAGAGTACCATGTCAAAAGAGTTGGCAAAGAGAATAGGGTATGTATATGTTGATACAGGTGCTATGTATCGCGGAGTAACTCTATACTGTTTGCGAAATAACATGATTAAGGGTAATGAGGTAGATGAAGAGGCTTTAAAAGCCGAAATAGACAATATTTCAATTACCTTTGGAATTGATGAGGCTGGTACCCAATACCTTATGCTCAACGGAGAAAATGTTGAAAAAGAGATACGCGGGATGGAGGTCTCGGGTAAAGTAAGTATTGTTGCTGCAGTGCCATTGGTGAGAGAAGCGATGGTTGCTCTTCAAAGAAAAATGGGTGATAGCAAAGGTATTGTAATGGATGGTAGAGATATAGGAACAACTGTATTTCCCGATGCCGAAATGAAAATATTTGTAACCGCATCGCCACAAATAAGAGCACAACGAAGATTGGATGAGATGCGTTCAAAAGGCAATAATGAAGTAACCTTTGAAGAGGTGCTTTTTAATGTAGAAGAGCGAGATCGTATTGACCAGACACGTGCTGTAAGTCCGTTGAGAAAAGCAGATGATGCACTTGTGCTGGATAACTCCAATATGAGCCTTGCAGAGCAGGATGAGTGGTTGATGAATGAGTTTCAAAAGAGAGTTACAGAGTAAATAATTACCAGAAAAAGATAGTAGCCGTGCAAACCGTTGAAGGATACATTGAACTAATAAACAGAGCAGTTGCAAATATTGAATACCCACAAACACCATTTGGGTTGTATGAGCCTGTAAAATATCAGTTAGACATGGGAGGTAAGCGAGTAAGACCTCTCTTGACTCTAATGGCATGTGATATGTTTGGTGGAGATGTAAACAGTGCTATATCTCCAGCATTAGGTTTAGAGATATTTCATAACTTTACACTATTGCATGATGACGTTATGGATAAGGCTGAGATACGGCGAGGACGTCCAACGGTACATATTGCGTGGAGTGAAAATACTGCTATCCTTTCGGGCGATGCAATGCAGATTATTGCAACACAAAAGGTGTGCGATGCTCCTGCAAATGTACATAAAGAGGTACTTGACCTATATAACAAAACGGCTTTAGAGATATGTGAGGGGCAGCAATACGATATGGAGTTTGAAAACCGCGATGATGTGACCGTTGAGGAGTATATAAATATGATTCGCTTAAAAACTGCTGTGTTGATAGGTTGTGCCTTAAAAATGGGAGCAATCATTGCAGAAGCAGCACCCGAACAGTCTGAGGCTCTGTATAAATTTGGCGAGAATATAGGTTTGGCATTTCAATTGCAAGATGACTATTTGGATGTATATGGCGATGCCAAGACGTTTGGTAAGAAAATAGGAGGAGATATACTTAATAATAAAAAGACCTATATGCTTATCTCTGCAATGACTTTAGCCAAAGGAGAAATCAAAGAGAGGCTTGTATCTCTTTTAGAGGGACCACAGGATGACAATAAGATAGAACAGGTAACAGCCATATATAGCGAGTTGGGAATAGATAAGATGGCTCGCGAAAAAATATCGAAATATAGTCAAAAGGCATTGACTTACCTAAATGGAATACCCAATAACGAAGAGTTAAAGGCGTTTGCCAATTCGCTAACAGAGCGTAAATTATGATATTTGATACTCATACCCATATATATCTATCGGAGTTTGATGAAGATTGCCAGTTGGTAGTGCAACGAGCAAAAGAGAGTGGGGTAGTAATGATGATGCTACCCAATGTAGATATAGAGACAATAGAACCCCTAAAACGAGTACTAAACAGATATCCTGATTGCTGTATTGCCGCAATGGGGTTGCATCCTACTTCGGTAGAAGAGGATTACATGCAACAACTTCAGCAGGTTTATAATGAGTTGCTGTGTGGTAACTACAGAGCAGTTGGAGAGATAGGGATAGACTTGTATTGGGACAAAACCTATCGCTCTCAACAGATTGAGGTATTTGCAGAGCAGTTAAAGTGGGCAAAGGCTATGTTGTTACCAGTAATCATCCACAACAGAGAGGCTCTTAATGATACACTTCAAACCCTAAAACAAAACCCTGTTGAGAAATTTGTTATGCACAGTTTTGGAGGAACTCCCGAAGATGTAAAACGTGTGCGTGAGGTGGGTGATGCCTATTTTGGTATAAATGGAGTGGTAACATTTAAAAATGCAAGATTAGATGATACAATAAGGGAGATAGGTATCAGCAGGTTATTGGTTGAAACTGATGCCCCCTATTTAACTCCAGTTCCATATAGAGGAAAACGCAACGAACCCTCATATATAGTAAATACTATAAATAAGATAGCGGAGGTGCTTGAAATCTCTGCGTCAGATGTTCAAAAAGCAACCTTTGATAATGCTGTAAAATTCTTCTCTTTATAGCCAATAAAGGTATCAATTCCCGAATTATCAACTCACTCTAATTTGTAAATATATTTTTGCAGATTTGCAATAAAAGAGTATTTTTGCACCGCATTTCGGGGTATAGCGCAGTTGGTAGCGCGCCACGTTCGGGACGTGGAGGTCGGAAGTTCGAATCTTCTTGCCCCGACAAAAGAGTAAGGAGCAATTACAGTAATGTAGTTGCTCCTTACTCTTATTTGTAAAAAAAAATGCCCACTCTCCTATAAATTTAAACTTCGGGTTTTCAATAGATTGCATAGGTAAAATTATACAAAATGGTAATAATACCACAAAATGTATTGTAAATTTACAATATTGATTTTATCTTTGCACAACAATATTAATATGAATATAAAATTAGGAGTTATGAGAATGAGAAGTTGTAAGTTTAAGGAGGAGAAATCACACGATTTTATTAAGGCATTTGAAGAGGAGTTGAAGGAGTTAGGAGATATGGCTCCATTTGAAGACCGCGAGAAGATAATAATGAAAACACTTTATAGTGGCAAGGGCCGTTACTATATAACTTTTGAAGAGGCTGCCCGAAGTGTGCGGAAAGTGCTGGATCATCAAGCAATCAGATGTAAAAACGGATGTAAAATGGCTATGTATGAGGAGATGGCATTGAAAGTTGCAGATTATATGCAACGTCATCCTTCATATGATTATAGGGCGGCTCTATACAGAGTATTGGCAGAGAGTAGAGCATCGCGTTTTTTCTTTGGAATGCAAACGGCAAAACTAATATTGTATCAGCACTATCGTAGCCGAGAAGAGCAAAAAGAGATTTGGCAAAACTTCGAGCAAACAAACAGACAGTTTAAATAATAAATATATAAAAAGAAAAAGGTAGTTATGAAAAAGATTTCGATCAACTTAAAAATTAACAAAGGAGAGATTTTAAATGAACTAACACGACGTTCATCATATACAGCACTCTCGGTGTCGCCTGCTGTGGGCGAGGATAACGGAATAGTAGATAAATTAGTATTGAGTAGTGATGACTATCCGTGGTGTAAAGATAAATTACGTATGATATTTTATAAACTACGGGATATTCTTTTACCATTCTCTTCGGGAGATGATGAGTTTGCAGATGAAAACGAGACTGAGTTTAGTTTTAAAGTAACCATAGGAATGGGTTGTGAAGATTCGGTAATACACTATATGAAAGAGATGATAACAACCTATCTGTTGTCGCAATGGTATTTAGATAAGTTAAATGAGAAAGCGGCATACCTGGCGATGCAGTGTGATGATATGAAA
>JAFQBL010000018.1 GCA_017416695.1 Bacteroidales bacterium
TAAACCCAGAGTATTCGCAAGTAGAGACAGACCTCTATAACCCCTGCGCACCAGGTTCACGACTTGGAGTAACGGCAGATAAGTTACAGCAGTTACCACAAGGCATTGAGGGGTTACATTGTCACACCCTTTGCGAGTCTGACTCATATATGTTAGCAAACGTATTAGAGAAGATAGAGGAGCGTTTTGGCTATCTATTGCCACAAATAAAGTGGTTAAATATGGGAGGCGGACACCTAATGACACGAGCAGGATATGATATAGAACATCTTGTATCTTTACTCCGAAGATTTAAAGCAAAATATCCAAATCTACAAATAATATTAGAGCCAGGCAGTGCCTTTGCATGGAGAGCAGGGTATCTAAAATCAACTATACTTGATATAGTAGAAAACAGAGGAATCCGCACCCTAATGCTAAACGTATCATTTGCATGCCATATGCCCGATTGCTTGGAGATGCCCTATCGTCCCGAAGTAGAGGGTGCACATCAACCAAAGAGCGGAGAGGTGGTATATCGTTTAGGCGGAAACTCATGCCTAAGTGGCGACTTTGTAGGCGACTACGCTTTTGACCGAGAGCCTCAAATAGGCGACACCATAATCATTTGTGATATGATGCACTACACTACTGTAAAAACAACAATGTTTAACGGAGTGTCGCACCCCTCAATAGTATGGGAGGCAGCCGATGGCACAGCAACCATCCTTCGCCAATTTGGGTACGAAGATTATAAAAGTAGAATGAGTTGATTAAACTTTTTGGTCGCAAAAAGTTACAAAAACTCTCGCACCCGATAAAACAGTCATTCAACTTTTTGTTCGGGAGTCCTACGGACATCCCTCAGTCAAGTCTCATTTGCCGTTACATCTATTCTTTCGTTTGCAGGGGCTGTGGAACTCGCTTCGCTCAAACAGTCCTCGCCCTATTTCTGCAAACTTCAAGGCTTTCACTATGTTTTATAATGGTGCGAATTTATTTAAACATTACTATAGTTTTCAATGTGATATAATCTTATATATTATATTAAAACTTTTGTTGATTTAAAAAATATTAATACTTTTGTAAGTAGGAATGTTGGCTTGCCACGTTCGTAAAAAAATAATAATAAAAATAAAAGTAATAACAATCTCATCTTTTGCCTCCCTACTGGAGAGGGTTGAAGTGAGGAATAATAAATTTTGCCTATGAAACATTAGCGTATATTTGATACGCACATCTTGAACATATTGGAAAAAGCGTTTTAGCAATTATTCTTTCCCTTTGAAAGTTTGGCGACTAAAAAAGACAGAAAGGAGTGATGGTTAAGATGCTCGTGCTTTTTAGTACGGGCTTTTGTCTATTCTTCTGTCGGGTTACGCCAAACACCTCAAAGGGGGAATAAACTAAAAGTTCCGTGCTTTTTTTATGTGCGTGTTTAAAAAGGATGTAGGAACAACGGAGTAAACCGAAAAGCCGATAAGTGAGTAGGAGATATTTTAAAACTTAATTTATTATGAAAAAGATATTATTTTCGTTATTATTTGTATTTTGTTTAATAGGTGTAAATGCTGCAAATAATGGGAATTCAGAGTTTACCTTAACAGAAACTGTACAATATGGAGGACAATGCGATGCATCTAAACCAGTTAGAGTTTCGTTATATTCTTATACAGAATGGAATGGCGAATTTTCATGTCAAGGATTCGGTTATGTGAGAGAAAAAAATGGTAAAAAAGTATGTGCTGTTAATGGAGTCGATTATGCAATATCTAGGTCTTCAAGATGCGAATATAAATATATGATAAATTATGATGGAGAGATTTATTACTTCAATATTGAATAATATTGAAGTCCGATAAAACTTTTTTTAAGAGAATAAAATTAGGGCTGAATCCATTTATAGGATTCAGCCCTTTTGGTTTATTTAGGTTTTGCTAAAAAGATGGTAAAGTTACACATTCTATTGGATATCAATAATTTTAATACAATAAAATAGCCATTATCCGAAAGTAATGGCTATTTTATTTTCATAACTATCTATTTATTGTAATTTATACAATGCTATTTTTAGTGTTACGGAGTACGATATGCATTAACTGCCAAATTCATAATTAAGCGAGAGTAGTGCCTCAGATTTGTTCAAACTGTGCTGGGCGTGAGTTGATTAAACGTGCTAATGCTCGTTAATTTAACAACTATCTCGCAGATGTGTGTTTAATTGACAACTAACAACTATTTATTTTTAATAGCCTCCATAATTAGACCTTCCAACTCCTCTGCAAGTTCGGGGTTATCCATAACCATACGTTTAGCAGCGTCTCTACCTTGACCAAGTTTGGTATCGCCGTAAGCAAACCATGAACCGCTCTTCTTGATAATTCCGTACTCAACACCAAGGTCAATAATCTCGCCCGATTTTGAGATACCCTCGCCAAACATAATATCAAACTCGGCTTTGCGGAATGGAGGAGCAACTTTGTTCTTAACAATCTTAACGCGAGTTTGGTTACCAATAACATCATCGCCCTCTTTAATTTGAGATACTCGGCGAATATCCAAACGAACTGAAGAGTAGAACTTCAATGCGTTACCACCAGTAGTGGTCTCAGGGTTACCAAACATAACTCCAATCTTTTCACGTAATTGGTTGATGAATATACAAGTTGTATTTGTTTTACTGATTGTTGAAGTAAGTTTACGTAACGCTTGGCTCATTAAACGTGCTTGAAGACCAACGCGGTTGTCGCCCATATCTCCCTCTAACTCAGCCTTTGGAGTAAGTGCTGCAACAGAGTCAATTACAACAATATCCACTGCCGATGATCTGATAAGTTGGTCGGCAATCTCAAGTGCTTGCTCTCCGCTGTCGGGTTGCGAAATCCAAAGGTTCTCAACATCAACACCAAGTTTCTCAGCATAAAAGCGGTCAAAAGCGTGTTCTGCGTCAATAATAGCAGCAATACCACCATTCTTTTGAGCCTCAGCAATAGCGTGAATAGCCAATGTTGTTTTACCAGATGACTCAGGGCCGTAGATCTCAATTACTCTACCTCTTGGGTAACCTCCAACACCAAGAGCAGCATTAAGTGCAATTGAGCCTGTTGAGATTACAGCAACCTCTTCAACCATATCATCACCAAGTTTCATTATAGAACCCTTACCATAACTCTTCTCAATTTTATCCATTGCAATTTTAAGAGCCTTTAGTTTATCGTCCGATACGGTAACTTTAACTTTTTTCTCTTCGCTTTCCATATTCATATACTTTTTTGTTTTACTTATATATTTTATTTCTCTCGTTTTCTATTGCAAAGATAGTGCAAACTGAGAGCAGAGTCAAACTCGTTTGAACTATGCTGAGGTGCAGCCTATTTTCGCAGTAGTTTTTCTATTGCAAAGATAATTGGGCATATATGCCAAAACTTTGCACAGTATAATTTTTTTAGAGAAATTTTTTTTATTAATTATTTTATTCTATCTAAAAACTAACAACTACCCCGTAGGGGCAACGAAGTTGACAACTAACAACTATATACTATCCCCTTTATGGTCTTCAATCTGTTTCTGCAGGATAGCAATAGTTTGCGATGCAATAGCCTCATCGCGTTGATATTTTTTAATCTGCTTAATAATCTCTGATAGTTTATAACTTTCAATTATTGCTTTTCTTGTACTCTTTGCCAGTGTGTATGAGTAAGGTCTCTTGCCATCATACGAAACTGTTATAGGAGCACCTTTTGCTGATATTACAAATTGAGCAATGCCCAATGTCTTTGGCTCTCTGTGAGTAATAGTCTCAACGTTCATACCATTAATTTTGTATCGGTAATTGCTTGCTCCGTCATACGGAACAACCTCCGACATAATAAACTCACCATTTGCAATAGCGAGTTTGAAACTCTCATGTTCAACGGCAGTGCTTCCTGAGTGAACACTTAAAATTTCGAGTTTGCTCTCTTCGGTAACATATACTCTCAGACACGATTTTGTTTGACTATCTTTATTGGGATCGTGTTTATAAACAATTGTGCCCGAAGTTTGATACTCTTCGTTTTTTATAAGGTCAAAATCAACAATAGCCTTATCCAACTCTTTTTGTAGAGTCTTAAGCATAGAGTCGGCATACACCATAGTCTGTTCGTTAATTGCAAGTTCAGCCTTACGAGCAAGTTGCATACCTGCTCTTATCTCATCAAAAGCAGTATTGTTTACAATCTTGATGCTATCAGTAAGTTCTTTAACTCTTAGATAGTCACTGAGGTCATACGCCTCTTTAGCCTTAAAATAAAAGTTGCGAGCCTCTTTGTTGTTATCGCAAGATACAAACAACAAAGAGACCGCTACAACTATTACCAAAAATATATTTTTCATTAATTTTTTAGTTTCTGTTGTTATAAAACAACTGTCTGTTTTTTACAAATGTGTCTCACGAAGGAGATCATTTACTGTCTTAACAGGGTTGAATGTTGAGATAGGAACTTCAATGAATATTGTATTCCAATCTGACATTGCTCCATTCCATAATCCAGGACGTTCTAATGCTTTAAGCACTTTACCACTTTTTGATTTCTCTGAAATAAATCCAGTATTTTTGTCAATAAAGTCGGGTAGGTTATAGTGGTTGCCATTCCAATCTCTAACCGAGCAAACAAGGTCAACAGGATTAAAGTGAGAACCACCCTCAAATGCTGCCTTTGATTCAGCGTGAGCCATATTAATTTGGCTGCTCTCCAAAATTTGTGGAGAGTAAGTTCCATCTTCGTTATATGCTAAGAATGGGCCTCCACCAGGCTCTCCAATATTTTTAACCATACCGCAAACGCGTAGAGGACGGTTTAATTTTTTGAGTAAATACATGGCAAGGTCGCTATCTTCCAACTCTTTAAGTTCGGGATTTCTTGTACACAAATCTTTTTGTACAAATTGAATAATCTCGCGTAAATCATCAATAGTGTAGTTTCCGCTTTCAAGAAGTCTTCCGTATCTGAAAATTTTCTCTCTTGCCTCAGCCAAAACACCAGCCAAAACCTTTTTATAAAGTATAGTATCTGCTTTGAATGAGTCTGGAACAACGTTGTCAATGTTTTTAATAAAGATAACGTCGGCATCAATCTCATTAAGGTTCTCAATTAATGAGCCGTGACCACCTGGACGGAACAATAATGCTCCATTATCTCTAAATGGTTGGTTTTCACCATCGGCAGCAATAGTATCTGTCTCAGGTTTTTGCTCAGAGAATGAGATATTGTATTTAACACCAAACTCTTTTTCGTAGCAAGGAACAACCTTCGCTGTAAGTTCTTTAAAGAAAGGCATGTGGTCGTGCGATACAGTAAAGTGTATATTTACTGTTGCATCGCCATTTTTAGCATACATAGCACCCTCAACAAGATGCTCTTCCATAGCAGCACGTGATGCTTCAGGATAACTGTGGAAAAGGATAAGACCTTTAGGCAACCAACCATAGTTTAATCCTTTCTCGGCAAGAAGATTTTCAACAATGCTTTTATATTTGCCTTCAGCCATTAATGTATCAATATTACTACCTTCGTTCTTTTTGCATAGTTCGTTAAGAGCGTTATAGAACGCAAATGATTTAATATGCTCAAAGAATTTCTTTTCAAAGGCAGTTTCTGGAGTATCGTATTCAGCATCA
>JAFQBL010000002.1 GCA_017416695.1 Bacteroidales bacterium
CTTTATGGTTGCAGTGTGTTGGTATCGCGACATTACGGCATTTGTAGAGATATCTTCTTCGGTACATGCGTAATATACTTCATCAATATTTGCTGCCTTAATCGCCTCCATGCACATTTTACAAGGAATGGTTGAGGTATATATTTTACAACCTGAAAGATCGTATGTTTTGAGTCGCGATGCTGCTTGTCGAATTGCTATTATCTCAGCATGTGCTGTTGGATCAATTTTTCGTGCAACTCTATCTGCTCCTCGTGCCACTATCTTGTTATCTTTTACTATCACTGCTCCAAATGGTGCCTCTCCTATTTTTATACATTTTAAAGATATGGCTATTGCCTCCCTCATAAATTCAGTATCACTCTTGGTACTCATTATATTATCCTCTCCTCTTAATTATTTCGCAATTTTTATACTTTTGTTTATTTCTAATATGTACTCTAAAAGTTGGGTACGCCCTGTTTTATTTTCAGATGATGTTACAAACATTGGAGGCAGTTCTTCCCACTCTTCTAACAATTTTTTTCTGTAATTGTTTATGTTTGACTCTAATTTTGTTTTACCAAGTTTATCGGCTTTAGTAAATATTATTGAAAATGGCACTCCATTCTCGCCCAACCATGCCATAAACTCTGTGTCTATTTTTTGAGGATTGTGTCGCGAATCAACCAGAACAAACAGCAGTGTCATTGTTTCGCGGTTTAATATATATCCTTCTATTATTTTCTTTATTTTATCTCGTGCATCTTTGCTACACTTTGCATACCCATAACCAGGCAAATCCACTATATACCACTCTTCGTTTACCAGAAAGTGATTTATACATAATGTTTTACCAGGAGTTGAAGAGGTTTTTGCCAATCCGCTCACACCCGTAAGGGTATTAATCAACGATGACTTACCAACGTTTGAACGGCCGATGAATGCATACTCTGGCAATCCATCATTTGGACATTTTTTAACGTCGGTATTGCTTATTACGAATTTTGCACTTTTTACCTCTTTCTGCATATCTCTACTTTTTCATCTTACAAATATATAAAAATCTTTATTTAGATAGGATTTTTTTTGCTACTTTTGGTGCAAATTTTATTTTTATCTAAATGAATAACGCTTTTTCATCTCCTTTATTGGACAGTGCTATTAATGAAATTTCAAAATTACCTGGTATTGGTAAAAAGAGTGCTTTGAGATTGGTATTGCACCTGCTTCGCCAAGATGAAGGTGTTGCCATTGCTTTGGGCGAGGCTATTATTAAGTTGCGTAAGGAGATTAAATATTGCAAGGTTTGCCACAACATTTCAAATAGTGATGTTTGTGATATTTGTGCCGATTCAAAACGAGATAAGTCAACGGTTTGTGTTGTTGAGAATATTAAAGATGTTATCTCAATTGAGAACACTAACCAGTTTAATGGGTTATACCATGTACTGGGTGGTATTATCTCCCCTATTGATGGTATTTCGCCTAATGACATTGAAATTGAGTCGCTTGTTGAAAGGGCTAAAAACGAGGATATTAAAGAGGTTATCCTTGCTCTCAGTACAACAATGGAGGGGGATACCACAAACTTTTATATATTTAGAAAACTGGCAGGAACTAATGTTAAAATTTCAATTCTTGCTCGTGGTGTATCTATTGGAGATGAACTTGAATATACTGACGAGGTTACTTTAGGCAGATCAATTTTAAACAGAACTCTTTTTACAGAATCATTTAAATTGTAGATATGAACGTTTTAAAATCTGAAAATATATATTTGAGGGCTATTGAACCTGAAGATTTGGATTTTCTATACAGATGGGAAAATTGTATTGACATTTGGGAAGAGAGCAATACTCTTGCCCCCTATTCAAAGTTTGCAATTAAAGAGTTTATAGAGAGAAGTTTAAGTGAAAACGTTTTTGAAATGGGGCAAATCAGACTTATGATTTGCTTAAAAGATAATGAGAAGGTCATTGGTACTGCCGACATTTTTGACATTGACACAATCAATAGCAGAGCGGCTGTTGGCCTTTTAATTGATAACGATTACAGAGGCAAAGGTTACGCTAAGGAGAGCCTCGATCTGTTATGTCTCTACGCAAAATCAACTCTTCTATTGAATCAACTCTATGTTCATATATCTACAAACAATAGTGCATGTCTAAATCTTTTTGAAAAGAGTGATTTTGAGAAGTGCGGTACTCTTAAGAGTTGGACTAAAACAAATAGCGGATATAAAGACGTTATTGTTTTCCAAAAGATTTTATAGCCAACTCCCTCTTGGCTTTATCTTTATAGAGATTTTTGCCTGCAATCATATTCTTTTGTAAGATTTGAATATTTGAGAAAAGGATTGCTTGATAATCTTCTCCTATTCTATTATCATCATAAAACAACATAAACTATTGAATTAAGAGTTCAACTCATTGTATTCCTGCATCATATAATTATAAAAACAAACAATCCAAATATCTCAAACTATTCAATAAATTGAACCCCAAATCACAAGTCACAGCATTACCTGTTTAAGTTATAAATATATAGTTATATTTCATATCTCTTATAGTACACCATACAAGGTTACCATAATAAAAAAAAGAGAGTTGCTCAGGCAACTCTCTTTTCTCATTTATTTAGTTTCTATTACTATTCAAGGAATAGATAAGTTTTTGTTCCAACAACTTTTCCTGATGCATTAGAATTTGATACATTTAGATCAAATGTCCACTCATCACCAGAGATTGTTATTGTTCCTCCAACAATATTGAATGTATCGTTAGATGGGAATTGGATAGTTCCTGTGAAATCAGTTCCTGCAGTGTAAACTCCATCACCACTTAACTCTTTATTTAATGCCATTGTGAATAACTCATCTGCACCTTCTTCAGTATCGATGTAGTATGTACCACCCTCGCCAAGGTCAATTACATAATAATTATCCCACTCTGGATCATTGAAGTTTGCATCTGCTGATATAGAGCGTACTTTAATCTCTTTTGTAGATGTTACAGTATAACCAAAGTCGTCAGTTATTGAAACAGTAATTGTTGCTGTTCCGTCTGCTTTTGCTACAATATTACCTACTTCATCAACCTCTACAATGTCAGGATCGCTTGACTCCCATGTGAACTCATTGTCATAAACTTTGTACGCTGAACGAAGCAATGTTATAATTTTGTCTGTATCGCCAGGATTGTACTCGTTTTTAGATGTTGACAATTGAAGTTTATCACCTTGAGCAGTTTGATCAATCTTGAATTTAGCAGTTACTGTTAATGTAGCAGTTTTATCTTTTGATGTTGCTGTTACAATAATTGTTCCTGCGTGTGAGATTGAAATCTCAGGAGTAATCTCGTCGCCTGTTGTTTCATCAATTCCTGATTGTTTAACAGTTGCTTCTGCTCCGTCTTGACACTCAATTGAGAATACTGAAGGCCATGGACCTACTGACTCCTCAGGCAAGATGTATGTATATAGAGGAACTGATCCTGCTGTTGTCTCTTGCTCTGTGATAACCTCTGCTACAAGAGGATCGGCATCGTTAACGAATACTACGCTCTCAACTTCAACTGAGTTACGATCAATTACGTTAACAAGTGCAGTTGCTGTTTGTTTGCGATAGTTCTCATAGAATGCTTTATCCTCTTCTGACAATGAAGGATCATCTGCTTTAGGATTCTCAATAGTAAATCCGATGTTAGCCTCACCTGCTGCATTTACCTCAAACTCAAACTCAAATTGTTGAGTATTGATTTTTTGCATACCAATATATTTAACAGGTGCATTTGCTCCTTGTGGTAATGTTAAGTTCCAGTCAATGAAATCTCCACGATCATCAGGACTCATTGTGTACCATATAATTACTTTGAATCTCTCAGGCTCAGTGTTTTCTGTTGTTCCACCGATATATTTCAAGTAACTATTATCAAGTTTACGGCTTCCTGTCTTAGTCTCCTCGCTATATGTATAGATTTGCTCAAATGAAATATATAGTTCATTGAACTTCTTGCCATCATCACAAGTTAAGTTAAGATCTAAAGTTTTATCCTCAATTGTTAATGAAATAATTCCTTGCTCATACACTTTTCCTGTTGATGTTAAAGGCACTGTTACAACCCATACATCTTGAGAATCATCAATAGTTATGTTACCAAGTTCAAGAGTTAATCCTTCAACTACATAACTCTCTTTGTTTAGCAAAATCTCTTTAACTGCTGCTTTCTGAGCATCAGAAGCACCATCCAAATAACAGAAGAATGAGTAGTTCAAGGTCTCACCCAAAGCAATAGTTTTGTATGTTAACAATCCTATTCCCTCAGTCAAGTTATCAGTTAGAATTAGGTTGTGTGATAGATATACTCCGTAATCAACTGATATTGCAACCTCTGCTTCAAATCCTCCAAGTGCAATAGCACAAATGTACTCTCCTTTTGCTGCACCTGCTATGAATGTTACATCATATCCTGTGCTATCTGTACGTAAAGTTGCTTCAACTGTTGCTGGGTTAGGAATTTCTCCCTCTGCTTCAGCAGCAGTTTGAACCTCTTTCAAAGATACATGCAAAGGATATAGTTCACTATCAATATACTCTTTTTTGACTACATCAATACCAAATTTTGCAGTTGCATTTGGTGCCACTTTCAACATCTCTATTGATACTGAAATAGAATCTGACTCAAGAGCTCTTCCGTTAACTGTTAGAACTGCCATTAGGTTAGTTCCGTTAGAAAGAAGTGCACGTACATTAGTGGTTCCTACACTAACACCTTTAACTTTACCAGTTTGGTCAATAGTAGCCACCTTCTCAGAATCGACGCTCCATTTAATTGTGCCTTGGTAAGACTCAACGTAGAATTGGTACTCTTCTCCCTCTACAATCTCTTTAGTCTCAACGTTTAGAGCAACAAATTCAGGCTCGTCATCTTTACAACCCACAAATACAAGGGTTAGTAAAGCAAATGCCGATAATAATAATTTTCTTGCTATCATATTGTTAAGTATTTACTTTATTATTAGAAGTTTTTAGGTATAGGCCATCCAAGTCTTGGATTGTCTTCTCCTGTTTCATATACATATGGATACTCTGCGGGATCTCCCTCGAAGTATAGACGTTGACCTCCTGAGTTCTCTCCTGGTTGACCGAAGATTGTCAATGCTGCCTCAATATTTGGTAGGTCGTATAGAAGGATGTTCTCATCACTCTCATCGTGTGGTACACGACGTAGTTGCAACTCAACTGGGAATGATGGTACTCCTCGCCATGCTTGTACTGATGGGAACAAGCGAGGATAACCTGTACGACGGAAATCTACCCATGCTTCGTGTCCATTGGGGAAGATTGAAATCCATTTTTGTGTAATGATTTTCTCCAATTTAGTTTCATCAGAGTCTTCATCGTTCCATGCTACACAAATATCCAAACGTCCAGGAAGGTTGTTGTTTGCATCCAAAATATCAACATAGTCAATATCGTAGAATTTACCACCTTTCTTTTGTTGTACAACTTTTGTTTGTGCCAAATATGCATCTGCTTTTGCTCCTAAATCAAATTTATTTAGGATTGAACGGATACCCTCTTCGTATAATGCTTTAGGATCTCCTAAGCCCCAACGTAGAGCAGCCTCTGCTTTCAAGAAGATTACCTCCTCTTTTGTTACCCATACTTGTCGTACATATTTGAATGCTACTGATGCCTCTGAGAAGTTGTAGTATCCTTGACCTACAGTTTTGATACCTACGTTTGTTCCTTGACGGATTCCATAGTAATCGGCATCTTTTTTAGTTGTTGCTCCACCAACTTTGTTGGTTACTTTATCAAGGTTCTTTTTGAAGTATTTGTCAATCAATGGTGAACCTGTACGTTTCATTATGTTCTCTAATGAAGCATTCATACGGCTATCTGCCCATCCTCCATCGTTTGATGCAGATATTTGATAATATGGGTGTTGAGTGTTTCCTTGTTTGTATCCAGGACCGAAATCCTCATCAAGTACTCCAATCTCATCGTTCAAAGCCTCTGTTGCTACTTGTTGAGCAAGTGTTGGATTGGGTTTTGACAAGTACATTGCTATACGCAATTTAATTGTATTTGCAAGTTTCACCCATTTCTCCCAACGATACTCAGAGAATGCAAAATTTACATCTCCTTTATCATATGAATCACCCTCTACATCAATCAAAGCCTCTTTTCCTGGTTGTGTTGTTTTAAGGGTTGCAATAGCCTCATTCAAATCTTCAAGAATCATGTTATATGTATCTTCTTGAGTTGAATATTTAAGAGGGCGAGAAACTTTCAATGCACGGTTATCTTCGTAAGGTACACATCCAGCATTGTTTACTGCGTGTAGTGCTGTTTGTGCATAAACGATTTGTGCAATTGCTTTATACTCGGGTACTCCAAGAGACTCAGCGTATGTATATGTATTATACAATGCACCAGTTGGTCCTACGCTACATGCTGAACCGTAATATCCGTTAGGCCATTGATATGTATGGAATAACGCTGGTCCGTATTGGAAGTCACTACGGCTTACTGTTGTATATCCGGCAAATACGTCAACTGAGTTACTATTTGAGTATTGGTATCCGTGAGCACTTGTTGCAATAACACTGCTTTTTCCATCAGTCAATGCACTTTGCAACTCTCCTTTTAGGACAGTTATATCAACTGTTCCTTGTCCTTGGTTTGTAACGTCTTGTGACTCATCGACAATTTGCCACATCTTCAATGTTTGCTTTTCTCCACAAGAGAAGAGAAACATCGCTACAAACAAAGTTGCGAATATCGAAATTGATTTATTCATAATTTTCATATCTTTTCTCATTTATTACATTAGAATGTAAGTTTAATATTAAATCCGTAACTACGTGTTGTTGGTAATGCGTATGATTCAACACCACCAAAGTTGTTACCTGCTGTCATTGAGATATCTGGATCGACTGGAGCATTTTTGTAAATGAATCCAAGGTTACGTCCTACCAATGATATTGAAAGGTTTTTAGATACTCCGAACAAGTCGTAGAATGTATAACCTACTGAAATCTCACGGAAACGGATGTTAGATGCATCATAGATACACTCAGTTTGGTTTGTACCAACTGCCTCGTAGTATGCACGAGCAGGAACTTGTTGTCCTGTTGGAAGTGTTACTGCTGCAACCTCTACTCCATCCCATACCATTGTTTCGCCAGATAGACGTGCATCTGCTGAACGTTGTGATAGACCGAAGTAATCTAAGTCTGCCTCTGTCAATGATACTACTTTACCACCAATCTTACCATCAATCAACATATATACTGATAGACCTTTCCAAGAGAATGTGTTGTTCCATCCGTATGTGAATTTTGAAGTGGTGTTACCAATGAATTTGTTATATTTAGAGTCGAACATTGGACGTCCGTCAGAGTCAAGAACGATATCTCCAGTTGTTTTGTCATATAAGAAATCTTTTCCGTAAAGGTCTCCGTATGAACCACCTACTTTATATTTAGATTGGATTGCAAATGAACTTGCTCCAATTACGATCTCAACTTGACCACCGTCTGCTGGTGTATAAGTCTCAAGAATTTTGTTATCGTTGTATGCGAAGTTGATACC
>JAFQBL010000148.1 GCA_017416695.1 Bacteroidales bacterium
CAGGTATGTTTATAGTTGTATATTCTTTATACTACAATCTTTGCATATCGGCGTGAGGTTTCTGCGTTGCTCGTTTAACTATGGTGGGCAATGCGAAGGCCTCGAATCGTGAGACGAGTAACAAGTACAGGCTCTCACGCTTTTTTTGTATATGCTACTATCTGTGAGCCGATAGTGGATAACTATAAACATACAATTATGAAACATTTAAAACATTATGAGAGAATGCTAACAATGGTAATGCTATTATCATTAATCTCATTTACTTCATGTGGCGATGACGATGAAGGTCTGATAAAAAACCAACCTCCAATTTCAACTATCCCAGAAACACCATCAGATCCAACAATCCCAGAAATACAGAAACATGATGGAATTGTTGTTGTACGGACTGGAATCCCTCTCTCAAGATTCTTTTTTGAACTGGACAGCACACTGGCCGAACCAACTGTTGATCAAGTGTACGTTGAACCCACAAAAGAACTTTATAGCTCCTCTATACGACCTGAAAACGTTACCGCATTCAGACACCTTACACTGGAACCCGCATTAAAACGTTCACCACGTGTACATGGTCGTGGTAATTTTATACTTCATCCCGGCTTGGCGTCAGCCGTCCCAGAAGACAGCCTATGGTTCGTTGCAAATGGTTGGACCATAAATCAACATTTACAAGAACAAAATCAATAACTCAAGTGATGTTGATTTATGCTTCGCAAATGCTTTATATGAACTTACTTGCAGATTTGTTAGAATGACATAAATTATTCAATGATAAGTACAAAAACGGAGTTGCACTTCAATGCAACTCCGTTTCTCTTATACGACTAATTAGTCTAATTGGGCTAATAACTGAAAACTAACAACTGAATTTGTCTGAAAGATAAATCAACCCCCAAAGTTTGGCAAAACTTTGGGGGTTGCTCAAATAGAGTTGCCTCTATTTTTTAACTACTATTTTAACATATTATTTTGAGAACTTTATTGCTTTGGTGCCAACCTTTGCTACATATATTCCGTTAGGTAGTGAGGCGGTTGTGATTGTTGTTGTTCCCTCATTTACGGGTTGTGATAGTACCTCTACTCCGTTTACTGAATATACTTTCACAACTTCGGTTTTTGATACGGTTACATTTATGCTGTTACCAGCGTAGTATATGGTTGGGGTGTTATCCTCAATTGTGGTATCTTCTATTCCGCTTGGCACTGGGTTTTTAACTGTAAAGCGGTCCATACAGAAGTATGCGGGGGTGTTCATTCCCCATTGTCCTGCGTCGGTTGATTCCATTGTGAAATATACCTCTTTAACTGAGCCAAGTGATGTGAGGTCAAACCATGTCCACTCTGTTACTTGTGTTAGTGTGCCATTTTTGAACTCGGCAAGTGTGAACTCTGCTGTTGTTTCAGAGTTGTCTGCTTTTACTCCGTGTGCTATTAGTTTAAACCAATCGCCTTCGTTAGTGAGTCCGTTTGCAAAGTCGTTACCATCTATATTGGTGTAGTATGGGTATGGCGAGTTTGTAACGTACATTCCTGCTGGGGTATAGTCGTTGCCATCGTTGAAGGTTATTGATAGGCTATTTTCTGTCTCCCATGAACTGTAATTTGCTACTATGTATGGGCGTTCTGCATCTACATAAATTTCATTATTGTTTACTGCTGATATTCCTCCTTTTGCCATACATCCCCATTGGGTATCTAACAGGTAATCGGCTGAGGCATCACTTGCATTTTGGCTTACTGTAAATCCGTTCCAAGCCATTCCTCCGTATGATGTTCCTTCACCTCCTATCAGGTGTGAGAATCGGAATACTTGTGCCTCCCAATGTGTGTAGGCAACATCGTTGTAGGTCTCTACCCACTCTCCTGTTGTATTGAATGTAAATTCTGTTGGTGTTGTTGGTTGTGTTAGGTCTAATACAATTCCTTCAACCTCTTCGTCTTCAACTTCTGTTGATACGGTAAATTTATCCATACAGAAGTATCCTGGTGTATTCATTCCCCATGTTGGATCAGTGTCGGTTGATTCCATTGTGAAGTACACCTCTGTTACTTCGCCTAATGTTGAGAGGTCAAACCATGTCCATTCATCAATTGCTGAGAATGTTCCATCGTTATACTCGGCAAGGATTATTTCGGTTGTAGTTTCATCTCCGTTTGCTTTAACTCCGTGTGCAATAAGTTTAAGATAATCGCCCTCTTCGGTGAATGCTCGTGCTACAAAATATCCATCTTTTGTGCTATAATATACGTATGGGGTGTTTGTTATATAGAATCCTTCAGGGGTGTAACTATTGCCATCGTTAAATAGTATTGAGAGATTGTGTTGTGTTGACATAAGGCTGTAATATCCTACAATATATGGGATATTGGCATCAATGGTAATGTTCTCTCCGTCAATAGCCGATATTCCTCCTTTTGCCATACAGCCCCATTGGGTAGAGGTAAGGTCTTCGGCTGAGGCATCACTTGCATTTTTACTTACTGTAAATCCGTCCCAAGCCAATCCGTCCCATGATGAGCCAGGTCCGTCAATTAGGTGAGAGAACATAAAGATTTGAGACTCCCAGTAGGTGTAATCAACATCGTTGTAGGTCTCTGTCCATACCCCATTATCATTATATGTGAATGTTGTGGGGTTTGATGGTAGTGTTAGGTCTAATACAATACTCTTTTTTGCCGCATATAGCGGAGAGCATAACAATAGTGCAAAGGTTACACAAATGATAGTTTTGTAAAGATGTTTCATAATATTGTATTTTTAAGTTGTTTGTTACAAATTCAAATCTTCTGCTCCTATAAATTCGGTTGATGTTTCGCCTATCTGTCCGCAGTTTTGTAGCAGTCCTGTTGCTACTTTTATAAAGTCTATGCCTATAAGTTCTACTTTCTCTCCATTGCTGTTTACAGCCCAAGAGATATCAAATGAGTTGTTCTCTTTGTCTCGGTTGGGATAGTTATCGGCATATCCCCATGCATATTTGTCAAGGAAGTATTGTCCGTTACTCTTTATGGTGTAGTTTTCAGGTAGTAGCGTGCTTGTGAATGTGAGTTCTTTGGCGTTGCTCCATTGTGGCCAATATTCAAGGGAGTGGTTTGTAAAATTGTTTTGTTCAATATAGCCTTCTCTCCCTAAATTGTCTATCCACTTTATATACTCTTTATCTACAACTCCGCTTCCGCCAGGTACAGGGGTTTTCCCCTCCTCTGGTCGGTAATATGTTACTTGATAGTTTTTAATTGTTTCGGGGTTGTTGTATTCGCTTCCTGCAATTTCGTACCACTCATCATCGGCAATGCCGTTGTTGTTGCGGTCTAACGAAACTGATACAATGCCACACTCTGAACTTCCTGTAAAGGCGTTACTACCTAAAAAGAAATCTTTTTCTCCTTTGCGGTTTATTATGGTGTGGTCAAACCCTACAACTATATATCCTCCAAATGAGCCGAGCGAAACCATACTGCCATTTAAGAGATATTGTTCTGTCTTTTTTCGGGTACTCTCTTTTGTGTCTCCCTCTTCATACTCGGGTAGGTCGTTTATAAATTGCCCTGGTGCAGGGTTGAATTCTAAAACTTTTATCATTTTTGCTTTGTACTCAACCTCTTCGGGTAGGACCACTATTGCAGAGGTTTGTATAATCTGCTCCCCGCCGTCCTCTATTGTGAGGATTAGTGAGTAATTTCCTCTCTTCTCGGCAACAAATATGCACTCTCTATCCTCTGATAGTAGTGTTACTTCTCCGTTTTCAGATATTATCTCCCATCTGAAACTATCTCCTGTTGCTCCTGTTGCAAGTGAGAGTTTTTGTAGGCGAGGTACTGAATAGTTGTCATCAACGCCTATTGATGTTATATCTGGTCCGTTATGGCAACCTATCAGTAGTATTGTCGATAGGATTGTTGTTATCAAATGTATTCTTTTCATAATTACTTGTATATAAATTCTATTGATGAGGGTATATCTCCTGTAAACACGCTCCAACGCTTTGTGCCTTGTGGTGAGTAACAGGTTATTGTTCCCGATGATACATAGTTTTTGGCATCGCATATAAACACCTCTTTTGTTGAGGGATTTACCTTTATGGCGTATGGTACTTTAATTAAACTCTCTGTTCCGTCTTTTATAAAACGCTCTTCTTCTATCTCTGCTGTTTCAATATTGGCAATGGTGTATGTTATGTTTGTTGCCATTGAGTTTCCTTGATAAGGTGCGTTATACATATATATTTTATCTTCGCAGATATCAAAGTTTGAACATAGCAGGTTTGTTGCTTCAACGCTTTTTATAGTTCCGTTGCTATTTGTCTCAAGCCTATATAGTCGAGGAGGTAAGGTGTAGTAATCGCCACGAGAAAGCACCCATATTTTACCATTCTTATCAATCCTCATTCGGTGGAGATTTATTGCAATCTCTTTTTTCTCTATCTGTGTAAATGAAGATAGGCGAATTACCGATACTGTGTTGTCGTAATTGTCGGAGTTATAACCACCTGAGTTTGCAACATACAGGTATCCGTTTTTTATAACCATCTCTTCGGGTTGTCGGCCAACTTTAACCTCTCCTACAATCTCATAAGTTTCAGTGTCAATTTTAAATACAGCACCCTCTTGTGCATTAACATCGCCTATTATTGTTGTTACATACGATGAAACGTAGGCGTAGTTGCCATCAAACACAATATATCGGCAATTTGGCACATCAACTTGTGCTATGCGTTTTGCGTTTTTTGCCTCAACAATCTCAACTTTGTGCGATGCGTTTATAACTAACCAAAGTTTGTTGTCGTAAATTTTTGCATCGTTGCCAACATCCCCCAACTCCTTTATTACATTGGGGTTGCTCTCGGCATATATGTTGTGATGATACACTCCTGTGGTAAAATCCATAAAGTCGAGAGTAGCCTTGTTGCTTCCCATATTACCTTCGTTTAACAGGTAAAAGCCGTAGGGGTTAGCGTTCGTGTCTATTGCATTTTCAATGCTTTCGCTCTCTGACAGGATTATCGTCTCTTCATCTCGGCACGATGCGAAAAGTAACGAGGCTATAAGGGCTATATATGTTATATATCTACGTTTCATATTAAATCTCAAATGATAGGGTAAAACGGTAGTTTATTCCTGGCATTGGATAGTTTTGGATAACATCGTATGCCTGATTTAGGAAGTTGTTTACCTCAAATGTGCCTTTGAGTGCGCTGCCTCGTTTTAGTTTAAACTCTTTTGTTAGTGATATGTCGTGAGTGTACCATGGTTGCATGTGGTTTGCGGCAATGTTTTGTTGCCCAGAGTATCTCTCTCCTGCATATATGAAACTATAATTTATACACCATCCGTCATACACTCCTTGTACCGCTGCTGAACAACTGTGACGTGGAACGTATGGAATTTGATCGCCATAGTAACTGTCGTTTACATCGGTAACATCAATTGCGTGCTGATAGGTATATTGTCCCTTTACAGTAAAGAATAGTTTGTTGGCAGGAGATATGGTAATCTCTGTTGCAACATCACAACCTTTAATCTCTACCTCTCCCAAGTTCAGCATTGTCCAGCGGAACTGTTGCCCTTTGGGGTATGCTGTAATTTTATCGGTAACGCGGTTATAGTATCCGTCAGCCTGTATTCTGAACATTCTTACAAACTTCCTCTCCCACTGACGCATATAGGTTACTCCTCCGTCATATTGTGTTGCATATTCGGGTTTAAGCGAGGCGTTACCCAAGTCGGTGTAGTATAAATCGTTAAATGTGGGCATTGTAAAACTGCGTTTTATAAATGCACGTAAGGTTAAATCTCCGTTCTTAAGTGGTTTAAGTGAGAATAATAGTGATGGAGAGAATGCCTTTTTCTTTCCTTCGTTATCGCCTGTTGCAGTTTTATCTTTTATGAATGTTGCCAAGCAACTACCCTGTATCTTCATCCTCCAGATTTGGAACGATGTTGCAAGTGCCAACATATTTGTATGGCGTTTTGGAAAGGCAAAGTTTGCCATGTCGCTGTTTAGTGCATTGAATTGGTAGTCGTAAGCAACGGCTATATCCCAAAAGCGGAAAGGGGTAAAGGCATGTGAGGTGGATAGATATATCTCTTTCTGTTTATATCGGTTATCTACCTCAATAAGTTTTGCATCGTTGTTTACGTAGTGGGTGTTATAGTAGGCATATTTTGCATTTACCATAGTGCGGTAATAGCGGTTAATGTCTTTGCTGAATGTGCCTTGTACAAAGGTGTTGTTATCCCAAAGGCGTTCGCCTCGTCGCCATACGTTGTTTACAATGGCTCCGGGTATTCCACGTTCCGAGTTGTAGGTATAAAGTTTAACCCTCCAATATCCATCGTTGATAGTGCCAAATACTCCACCCTCAACCCTTACGGCTCTTATATCTCCGTTTTGGCGTGTAGCAGTTGTATCGTATGCAACTGTTCCATTGGGGGTAACTCTGCGGTATCTGAAGTCATACTCTCCACTTGATGTTAAATACTCTGCCGATACCGATACAGATATACTATCATTAATCTTTGTCTCTAAAAGAAATGAGGGGTTGATTGTGGCAAACGAGCCAAATTTTGATGCCACTTTAAGATGATAGTTCTTGCCACTCTCAAATTTTGGACGGCGTGAGCGAATATATAACATTCCTGCTGAGCCAAAATCTTTGGCTGGTTGAAAAATCTCCCCTTTTTGCCCATTATATACTGCCAATTCATCAATGTTATCGAGCGAGTACATTGAGAGGTCAATTTGTCCGTTTTGTGCATTACCGAGTTGTATGCCATCGTAAAAAACACCAACGTGGTTTGCCCCCATACTGCGTATGTCAATAGTTTTTATTCCACCCACACCTCCGTAGTCTTTAAGTTGAACACCAGTAAAGTGACGTAAAGCATCGGCAACAGAGTAACTGTTTAGTTTCTCTAACTCCTTACCCGACAGGCGTTGAACGGGAGTCATCTCTCTAAAACGATTTGCTGTTATATTAACCTCTTCTAAGTTGAGTTGTAACAATATAGAGTCTATTGCACTCTCTTCAACTTCAGAGGCTACAATAGTTGTGGGAGCAATACCTAATAGTATTACTGCAATAATTGATTTTATGTGCTGTTGTAAAGTCATCCGCTTTAAAATTGTGCTTCTCAGGAGAAGTTGATGCGGATGTTAGCCTATTAAGGCATTAGATAGGGAGAACTCCCCTTTTTTGTCACCACACGCTCTTTCCTCGAAAGCTGTTAGTAATATGCATCGGCAGGTCTTCTGACTTGTTCCAGCCTTTTTAGGATTGCCTTCCCATTATGCTCCTCTCGCATAAAAGTGGCATATCCTGGCCTTTATATGGAACTCACAGCAGCGGGACTGTCAGGGATTTTCACCCTATTCCCTTTTTAATCTTCGGTGAGAACCGATACGCTTGCAAAAGTATATATATTTTTTTAATTACACAATATTGCCCTGAAAATTATTCTTATTTGCTCTTAAATAATTTGCTTAAATATTTTAGATATTTTCTTCCTAATTTATTTGTTTTTATAAAAAATATATGTATCTTGCAAAAGAAATTATACTAACCGATAAAAAAGGAGGCTGTTATGAAAAAGTTTTTTACTCTATTAGCACTGCTAATATCTCTCGGATTAACATCAGTTCAAGCAAATGAAAATCAACCACAAGGAATTGATTTAGATAGTAATGCCTTTGGAATACCTGCCAAACAACTTGGTTTCAACAATCAATCGTGCTTTACCTTATTGTTTTGGATAAATATAAAAGAGTTTAATCATGCAAAGACTGGTACCCATTTTGTAAACATTAGAGATATATCTCAAGGACAACCAATGAGTGATTGGGGATATATGTGGTCAGATATTAGGTCAAATAATGGAGAGAATGAGTTTACGGTGGAGATTCGTGCAGGATCGAATGGATATATTTCAGAGGAACTGACATC
>JAFQBL010000149.1 GCA_017416695.1 Bacteroidales bacterium
ATATTTTAGGCACTGCTCCAATAGGCAAACTATTACTTGAGTACTCGATACCTGCTATTATAGGTATGACGGTAACATCTTTATATCATGTTATTGATAGTATATTTATTGGACAGGGTGTTGGAGCATACGCAATATCGGGTATTGCCGTTACTCTGCCTTTAATGAATCTTGTTATTGCTTTCTGTATGCTTATCAGTATTGGTGGTGCAACAATATCATCAATATATATGGGGCAAAAAGATATTGAACGTACTACTGCAGTATTGCATAACGTTATTATACTTTTGGCTGTGGTTGGAGTTGCTGTTGCTGTTTGTACAATTCCTTTCCTGGATAAGATTCTATTATATTTTGGAGCAAGTGAGAATACCTTACCCTATGCCTATGATTTTATGTTGATTATCTTACTTGCAAACCCTGTTGCATACGTGTTTGTAGGTTTGAATAATGTTATGCGTTCTACGGGGTATCCGCAAAAAGCAATGTACTCTGCATTACTAAGCGTTGTTGTAAATATTATTTTAGCCCCAATATTCATCTTTACGTGCGAGATGGGAATTAAGGGTGCTGCCTTAGCGACTATTGCTTCGCAATTTTGTGGAATGATATGGGTATTGGCTCATTTCGTAAACAAAAAGAGTTTTATACGTTTGAAGAGAGGCTACTTTTCTCTTCAAAATAAAATAATCAAAAGTATATTGGCAGTTGGATTAGCACCTTTCTTATTGAATGTTTGTGCTTGTATTATGGTTATATTCTTAAATAGTAGCCTAAAAGATTATGGCGGAGACTTGGCTATTGGAGCATATGGTATAATTAACAGAATGTTGATGCTTGTTGTTATGATTGTTGCTGGTCTTAATCAGGGTATGCAACCTATTTTGGGGTATAACTACGGAGCAAAACAGTTTACAAGAATGTGGAAAACTCTATTCTATGGTATATTTGCAGGTACAATAATCACTACATTGGGTTGGGTTATGTTTGTATTCTTCCCTGATCAAGTTGTGAGTGTTTTCTCAAACGATGCTACTCTTAATTCTATTGCATCAAATGGTCTTACTATAACTGGTTTATTCTTTCCTATTGTAGGTGCACAAATTGTGATAACAAACTTCTTTCAGGCTATCGGAAAATCAAAGATATCAATTCTTCTATCGCTATCCCGACAGATGTTATTCCTTGTTCCTGGTATCATAATTTTACCATATTTCTATGGAACAGATGGTGTTTGGATTAGTATGCCTATCTCTGATGCAGCAGCATTTACATTCAGTATGATTGCTTTTGCATGGATATATAATAAAATTAAAAAAGAGAATAGAAATATAGACTGTATTATTGAAGAATAATTCACAATCAAAAAAAATTACGATTATGAAAAGTATAGGAAAATTATTAAAAATCACTGGCATATCAATTGGTGTTATTGTTGGTATTATATTTATCTTATTGTTAGTAATTCCTTTCTTTATAAAAGATAAAGCAGGTGATATTGTTAAGATGGTTGCCAATGAATATGTTAATGCAAAGGTTGACTTTTCGGATTTGGATATAAGTCTTATTAGACATTTCCCAAAGGCCTCTATTGCCATTGATGATTTAAACATTAATGGTTCGGCTCCATTTGAGGAAGTAACTCTTGTATCGGCAAAAAGGATTGAGATTGTTGTAAATCTTATGAGTTTGTTCAGTGATGACGGATACGAAGTTGAGCATATTATATTAAACAGACCAAATGTAAATGCGATTATTAATAGCAACAACATTGCCAACTGGGATATAATGAAAGCAGACGAAAGTGTTGCATCGGGAAATACAGAAGAGGTTGATGATAACACCGAAGAGATTGAAACTGAAGTTGCGGATACGACTGAGAGCAACGAGAGTTCTCCTTTTAAGTTACACCTCCGAAAGTTCTCAATAGAGGAGGCTAACATATGGTATAACGATAGTGTATCGAATATGGCATTTGGTATTGAAGATTTTAACCTATCGCTTTCGGGCAATATGAATGATATGCGTACCGATTTGGTTATTGAGACAGATATTGACAAACTGAATGCAATAATTGAGGGGGTAAGTTATATAAAGAACGCAACATTTAATGCAGACCTAAATATTGATGCAGATTTAGAGAATAGCAAATTTACTCTTAAAGAGAATTCAATCGCCCTAAATGCTATCAAACTTAATATTGATGGTTGGTTTGCTATGCCTACTGAAGATGCAATAGAGATGGACTTAAGTTTAAATTCATCAACTATAAAGTTCAAAGATATTTTATCGATGATTCCAGCCATTTATCAAAACTCTTTTGAGGATTTAACTGCAAGTTGTAATCTTAAATTGGTTGCTGATGCAAAAGGTATTATGTCTGGTGATTATCTACCCGAATTTAAAGCGACTATTGATGTGAACAATGGTAAAATGGCATATAAAGGCCTACCTAAAACCATTGATGATATTACTTTAAAAGCAGGTGTTACCCACCCACAAGGAGATCTTGATTTAACTAAAGTTGATGCATCGTTGGGATTCTCAATTGCCAATAATCCATTCTCAGTTGCAGCAAAAGTTTCTACTCCAATTAGTGACCTTAATTTTGATGCTGGGGCTAAAGGAGTTTTAAATCTTGGTATGATTAAAGAGGTATATCCTTTAGGAGATAGTATTGATATAAACGGAACTTTTGATGCAGACCTTAACTTTAAAGGTAATCTCTCGGACATTGAGAAGGAGCGTTTTGAAAAGATTACTGGAGAGGGTTATTTGAATATTACCGATATGCTTTATAAAAGTAGTGACTTGCCTGATGTTATAATAAACAAACTTGCTGTTAGTGTTAGCACTAAGGCTCTTGCTATTAAAGATATGAATATTAAAATTGGCAAGAGTGATGTTAAGGCTAATGGCTCTGTAAACAACTATATTGCGTACTTATTAAGGGATGAAACTTTAAATGGTTCACTAAACGTCTCTTCTTCATTACTTGACCTTAATGAATTTATGGGCGATAGCACCACCGAGAGCAATAACACTCAAACTGAAGAGAGTTCTTCAAACACAAATGCAGATAATGAAACAACAGAAAGTGTTGAGGTTGTTGAAACAACAAACGAAAGCGAGCCTTTTGAGATTCCTAAAAATTTAAATCTGACACTTAAATCAAACTTTAATAAGGTTCTATTCCAAAAAATTGTTATTGACAAACTAAACGGAACCATATCGGTTAAAGATGGCGTTGCAAAAATGAACTCGCTTAAGTTTAATGCTTTTGGAGGTAGTGTTGCTGCAAATGGTGAGTTTAATACTGCTAAGAATAAATACAAACCTACAGTGAACTTTAACTTAGATTTGGCGAAGGTTGATTTCAAAACCACTTTTGAGCAACTTGATGTTGTTAAAGAGATTGTTCCGTTGTTTGCAAAGACTGGCGGAAATTTCTCGGCAGATATTAAGTTAAGCAGTACTTTAGACAAAGATTTCAATCCTGATTTAAATAGTATTATAGCAATTGGAAGCATAAACTCAAACGAAATTACCATAAGTAACATTGAGGCGTTTAATTTAATTGCAAATAGCCTTAAAACTGATGCTCTGAGAAATATTAATGCTGTTAATATTAAGATCCCGTTTGAGGTTAAGAACGGTAAGGTTACAACCAAACCATTTGACCTAAAGATAAAAGATACAAATATTAACTTAGGCGGTGTAACTGGATTGGATCAAACTATTAATTACAATATTGTTGTGACTCTTCCTGAAGACGGAAAAGCATCGCAATATGTTGGCAAGATTCCTGGTACTATAACAGGTACATTTACGAAACCTATTGTAAAATTAGATTTGGCTTCTATTGCCAAAGATGCGGTTAAAAATACAATCACTACTCAAATTGAAAAGGCTACTGGTAAAGATATGTCGGAACAGATTGCCAAACTAAGAGAAGAGGCAGATAATGCTGCAAACAAACTTGTTGAAACCGCAAAGAAAGAGGGTGATAAACTTGTTGAGAAGGCAAAAAATCCTATTGCGAAGATTGCTGCTCAAGCCGCTGCTAAAAAGTTAGTTGAAGAGGCGGAAAAACAAGGTGAAAAGTTGAGAGCAAAGGCAGAAGAGGAGATTACAAAACTGGAGAGTAAATTATAGTCTAAGAGTTGAATAGAGACAACATAGATTTTAAAGATGGAAAGGTATCAGTTCTTTTTCGAAAGATGCTGATACCTACTTTACTTGGGGCTTTATCTATTTGTGCCGTTACTGCCATTGACGGAATTTTTATTGGTCATGGAGTTGGTGCTGATGGAATTGCCGCTGTAAATATTGTTGTGCCTATATATCAGATAATGGCAGGTTTTGGCTTGATGGTTGGCGTGGGATGTTCAGTTGCAACATCTATTCATCTGTCACAAAATAACATTAAGGCTGCCAGACTAAATGTTACGCAAGCAATATTAATTGCATCCTTAATAGTAACAATATTAGCATTAGCAGTAATTTTATCTCCTAATACCGCTGGTAAATTATTAGGAGCCTCTCCTACTCTACTTCCGCAAGTTAGTGACTATTTAGTATGGATAATGCCAAGTTTTGTATTCCAAATGTGGAGTATGATTGGGTTGTTTACTATCAGAATTGATGGTTCTCCAAAATATGCTATGTGGTGCAACATTATCCCCGCTACTCTTAATGCCATATTGGATTGGGTTTTTATATTCCCTCTTAATATGGGTGTTAAGGGCGCTGCCATTGCAACAGGAATAAGTATTGTATTTGGTGGTATTATGGCTCTATATTACCTCGTGTTTAGATATAAAACTATTGGTATTACTAATCTTAAAAGGAGTGTTACATGTTTAAAATTATCACTTCGAAACTTTGGTTATCATTGTAAAATTGGTTCTTCTACTCTTTTAGGAGAGATGACTCTTGCGGTTCTTATTTACGTAGGGAATATTGTATTTATGCACTACCTTGGCGATGATGGTGTGGGGGCTTTTGGTATTGCTTGTTACTATATGCCTTTCTTTTTTATGGTTGGTAATGCTATTGCTCAATCGGCTCAACCTATTATCAGTTTTAATTATGGTATTGAGGATTGGAAAAAGATTAGAGAAACAAGAACTCTTCTTCTGAAATATTGTATTGTTAGTGGACTATTAGTTTCTACTCTATTTATATTCTTTCCTAAGGAGTTGGTTGTTCTTTTTGTTGATGCAAATAGTAAGGCTGGAGAGATTGCAATAGGGGGATTCCCTCTTCTTGCTTCTGGCATTCTATTCTTTATTATCAATGTTGCCATCATTGGTTACTATCAAAGTATTGAACTTATAAAGAGGGCAACATGGTTTGTTCTTTTAAGAGGTTTTATAATTCTTATACCTTGTTTTATTCTTCTGCCAATGTTTTTAGGTTCTATTGGCATGTGGATTGCGATGCCTGTTGCCGAATTTATTACTCTAATTGCAATTGGTGTAACTGCAAAAAGATAATACTCAATACCCAAACCAAGATATAGCATAACAATAAACTATTATTAACCGTTTATTGTTATCTTCTATATTTAATTACAAAATAGAGTTATGACTGAAGAGAAGAAAAAGTTATTCTTAATGAAGTTTTATGATACTGAGATTAATATTGCAATATTTATCTTACGTTGCTTTGTTGGTATTATGATGCTTACTCATGCTATTGACAAAATGGAGAATTTTAGCACAATTGCGGAGAGTTTTCCTACTCCTTTTGGTATTAATTCGTGGGTAGGTCTCACCTTTATTACAATTGCTGAGTTGGGTTGCTCCATAATGATTATTGTTGGTATTGCTACTCGCCTCGCCTGTTTTATTATGATACTTGCTATGAGTACTGCTGCATTTTTTACATTTCCTGTTTTTGTTTTGAAACAGAGCGAACTTGCTATGATGTATTTAGCAATTTACATTGTTTTATTTATTTTGGGTGGTGGTAGATATGCAATTGACCGCCTTATTCATCGTATATACGAAAATAGTAAGACGGTCAAAAGATAGATAGATATTTTTATGCTAACCTTAGAACTTTAAGCCAAATGTAAAGGTTATTGAGTTTTGCTTTGTCTTTATCTCTGAACTTGCTGGTATCAGTTCTACTCCATTTGATAGTATTGGTGAATATACAAATAGATCGGATTTTTGAGCATAGTGCTGATATGCAAAATCGAGATAACATACTTTAAACTTATATCCTATTCCTGCACTATAATACGAGCCGTTTCCTGGTAACATATACATAGTTTGCATTCCCGCAGTTGGTACCTCTGCATTTACATCCTTTAACTCTGCTTTTATTGGAGAGAGTTGTAGTGCATAACCCGCTCTTAGAGATAGGGCATTTGTTGCTCTAAACTCTAATCCTGCCTTTACAGTGTGGCCTGATTTGAAGTATGCTTTGTAAAACTCGTTTTCAATTGGAAAATCATCGCCATTGCTCTCTCTCATCTTAACATTGTTGTACGCTGTATATTGGTAATCTGCTGAAATTATTGCTTTTTTACCTGCAACATACGATGCTCCTACTTGAAAACTCCATGGTGTACGTATCTTTATGGTATTGGTTGCTACTGCTGGTGTTTGCTGATATTCATCAATTTCCTCTCGGGTTTGTTTTGTTATTAGTTTGTTATCAACAGCAGCATCCATTGATTGGTCAATATTAAAGAATGTTGGTGTATGTATGGTTGCTCCTAAACGTAAATTATCTGTTAATCGGGCAATTATTCCAAACTTACCGTTAAATCCTATTCCTCGCATATTATAGTATGTATAATATTGATAGTTGGCGGATGCTATATCCTGTTCCTGATTATTTTTATCAACATATACTCCTTGTGTATTATATAAATCTTCGGTATAATAGATGTTTCGAGTTACACTGAAATCGCGAATACCTAATGCAAGTCCAAAATAGAATCTGTCACTAACGTTTCCACCAAAATTAATGGTATATTCATCGTTTCTTCCGTCCTCTATTATTGTGGTGTAGGATGATCCTGTTGATTGTCCTGGAGTGAATAACCCATAATATGTTGACGCTCCATCATAATATGGAGATATCAAATATGATTGATAGCCCAATATTGATAACCAAGGTGATGTGGTATCGTAATACGAATCTTTTTGATCGGTTACAACCAAATCGGTTGATGGTATGCCATTTGTTACTGTCTCAAGATAGTTGGTAAATGAAGCGTTTAATTCAGGTGTTGCGGCATTATATTTACGTTTATATGATTGATTGCGATTATAGGTTACTCCTAAATTAAAGTTTACCAATCCACTTGACTTTCCTGTAAAGAAGGTTGTTATCAATGATAGGTTGTCAAAGGTAAAGGCTCCTTTTTTTGCTGTTTCTGCATTAGAAGAGGAGTTTGATGTCCATTGTCCTCCCATTGATGCAGAGACTTCGGATGAACG
>JAFQBL010000150.1 GCA_017416695.1 Bacteroidales bacterium
CCAATAGTAACTGAAGTTAACCCTGAACAACCATAGAAAGCATAATCTCCAATAGAGGTTACACTATTAGGTATAGTTACAGAACGTATAGTATTCAATTTATAAAAAACATATTTTTTTATAGCTGTTACGCCCTCCGGTATTTCAAGTTTTCTAACAAGAGCACCATTTAAATATAGTTTATTGACATAATATAAAGGATTAGAATCGTAATCGTAGAAATCAATATTACACCACGCAGCAAGGTCGGTTATATATACTCCTGTTAACCCTGAACAACCATCGAAAGCAAATCCTCCAATAGAGGTAACGCTATTAGGAATAGTAACCGAAGTTAACCCTGAACAACCATAGAAAGCCGAACTTTCAATAGAGGTAACACCTTCTGCAATTTCAACTGATTTAATTGAACTATTGTAACTTTCCCAAGGACTACTGGTCATCTCTCCCGTACCTGTAATTTTCAAAAGCCCTGTTTCTGTATCAAGGCTCCAATTAACGTTTGTTCCGCATGTGCCACTGTAAGTTTCGCCATACGCTGTTGTAGTAAATATTACTAATATAACTACAAATAATGATTTAATGTAATTTAGTTTCATAAAAAAATAATTTAAAGATTATTTTAAGTTCCTGTTTTTATGATAGTATACACACATAAAAAAAGCACGGAACTTTTGATGTATTTCCCAACCCGAGGTGTTTGGCGTAACCCGACCGATAGAAATAACCAAAAGCCCGTACTAATAAAGTACGAGCATTCTGCTATTATTCTTATCGGTCTTTAGTCGCCAAACTTTCGGATTGATAGAATAAATGCTAAAACGCTTTTTTCAAATATATTTTAAAATGTGTGTATCAGATACGCTAATGTTTCATAGGCAAATATTTTTAGTTCACATTAATTCTCTCTAATAGAGATGGTATTCAATAAAAAGACTATTATTTATGTTTGTTATATTAAACAAAATTATGGTTGATAGATAAAGTTCTGCCAATCACTCTGCAAAATTACTCAAAAATTTTATATACCCCAAATCAGTCTAAATAATAACTTGTTAACTTCTTGTGTATATATAAATAGCCACATACTTTAACGTACGTGGCTATTTATAAAGAATAGTTTAATTATTTAACAACTAACAACTACCCGTATGGAGGCGTTAGTCAACAACTAACAACTGAAAACTACTCCTCAGTTTGGCTCTCTTCGTATGCTTTAAGAAGTTTCTCTTGAACGTCACCAGGAACAAGTTCGTAAGAGGCAAACTTCATAGAGAATGAAGAGCGTCCACCTGTAATAGAACTCAATGAAGTAGAGTAAGTTGACATCTCTTTCAAAGGAACTTTAGCAGTAATCTTCTCGAAACCACTTTCGCTATTCATTCCCATGATTATTGCTCTACGTCCTTGAAGGTCGCTCATAACATCACCCATCTTATCTGATGGAACAAGAACCTCAACATCATAAACAGGCTCAAGAATCTTAGGACCTGCATTTTTAAATGCTTCGCTAAATGCGTTACGTCCTGCAAGGCGGAATGAGATTTCGTTTGAATCAACTGGGTGCATCTTACCGTCGTAGATACATACTCTAACGTCGCGAGCGTATGAACCAGTCAATGGACCTTGCTCCATTCTGTCCATCAAACCTTTTACAATAGCAGGAATGAATCGAGCATCAATAGCACCACCAACAATACAGTTGTTAACAACAAGTTTACCACCCCATTCAAGTTCTACGGTTTGAGTATCTCTGATATTCATCTTATACTCTTGACCATTGAATTTATATGTTTCAGGAGCAGGCATTCCGTCATAGTAAGGTTCAATAATTAAGTGAACCTCTCCAAATTGACCAGCACCTCCTGATTGTTTTTTGTGGCGATAGTCGGCACGAGCAGCCTTTGTAATAGTCTCTCTGTATGGAATTTTAGGCTCAGAGAATTCAACATTAACTTTATCATTGTTCTCAATTCTCCATTTCAAAGTTCTTAAGTGGAACTCACCTTGTCCCGAAACAATAGTTTGTTTCAACTCTTTTGATTGCTCAACCAACCATGTTGGATCCTCTTCGTGCATACGAGTTAAAATCTCGCTTAATTTTTCAGCATCAGCCTCAACCATAGGTTTGATAGCACGTTGGAATTTAGGATCGGGATATTTAACCAATTTAGTAAATGTGTTTTCTGCACCTTTAGCATTAAGAGTGTTACCAGTTCTAACATCTTTAAGTTTGACAGTTGCACCAATATCACCAGCAACAAGTTTGTCAACTTTAGTTCTTATTTGTCCGCAAGCACAGAATATTTGAGCCAAACGCTCTTTTGAACCTCTGTTTGCATTGGTTAAGTCATCGCCCTCTGATAAAGTACCTTGCATAACTTTAAAGTAAGTTACCTCACCAATGTGTGGCTCAACAGTAGTCTTAAAGCAATATACACTTGCAGGAGCATTAGCATCAACTTTAACCTCTTCTCCTTCATCGTTAATAGGAGCGGGCATATCAGTAACAAAAGGAACAACGTTACCCAAGAACTCCATCATACGTCTAACACCCATATCTTTAAGAGCGCTTACGCAGAATACTGGGAAGATGTCGCGAGTAACCAAACCTTTTCTGATTCCCTCTCTCATTTCATCCTCTGTCAAACTGCCTTGATCAAAGAATTTATCCATTAGAGATTCATCGTTCTCTGCGGCAGCCTCAACCAATTGTTGGTGAAGTTCGCTTGCGCGCTCCATCTCTTCAGCAGGAATATCTGAAATCTCAGGAACACCACCTTCGGGTTTCCATGTGTACATCTTCATTAAAAGCACGTCAATCATTGCGTTAAACGAAGGACCTGCATTTATAGGATATTGAATAATTGTAACTTTATTTCCAAAAGTCTCTTTAAGTTGTTCTATGCTATTGTCAAAATCTGCTTTTTCGCCATCTAATTGGTTCATAGCAAAGATGATAGGTTTTTTCAATTTTTCAGCATATCTGAAAATATTTTGAGTACCAACCTCAACACCATATTGTGAGTCAAGAACAATAACGCCTGTATCAGTAACAGTAAGTGCATTAATTGCTCCACCAACGAAGTCATCTGAACCTGGGCAGTCAATTACATTTAATTTTTTGCCGTTAAATTCAGCGTAAAATACGGTAGGGAATACAGAGTACCCATACTCATGCTCTACGGGGAAATAGTCAGAAACTGTGTTTTGGCCATCAATTGAACCTCTACGTTTAATTACACCACACTCAAAGAGCATACTCTCTGCAAGTGTAGTTTTACCCGAGCCTTTACTACCAATCAAAGCTACATTTTTGATTTCGTTGGACTGATATACTTTCATCTTTTTAAAAATTTATTGTAAGACAATTTTTTTGTGGTTTGTTTCTCTTTAACAAACCGTCCGAAAATTAAAAAATAAATAATAAAAAAACTAATCAATATATATGTTTTAAAACATATTATACATATTATAACAAATATAACCCTTCTTTAATGTTTTTTTTGTCTATCAGAATATAAATATTTCACTCTCTCTTTCTCCATTAAAATAATTTGTTTTAACTTTAATCTCAAATTAATATTAATTTAAAAACAAACAACTACCCCGAAGGGGCGGCTTTAGCCGACAATTAACAACTGAATATGTCCTCTCTA
>JAFQBL010000151.1 GCA_017416695.1 Bacteroidales bacterium
ATAAACACCACCTATTACTTTCACACCATAAACTTTCTCAATAGCTGAATTTAGATGTTTCATATACAAGTCAGCTATAATACTAAGTGATTCATTCATAATTTTCTTTGTATTATGTTTATACGCTGAACAGTCGTCAAATTGCCGTTTGACGATGCAAAGATACAAAGAATTTATGAGAAAATGCGAGCCATCTGTGAAGACTGCTCGCATTTATTTTGTTTTACATAATAAGTCTATTTCCTAAATATAATTTGCTTAAAATCATTATCTAATATCTGTACTAAACACTTTATATTTCCTTTGATATATGTATTTTGCGGTACATACGCTCCATTTCCTAATTGCACCTTTTCTGAAGATTTTAATGCATATCCGTATTCTTTAAGGCTATTATCTATTCCATAAGACATGCCAAGTCCGCATAAAAAAGACACTTCCTTAATTTTGTTATTTGGAGCATGTTTTAAAACAAGCATTAAACTGGGTGATTCTAATATACATCCATACTCTCCAGAAGGAAATACTTCAAGTGGAACATGCTCTTTTAAATAACGAACACCTTCCTCATAAGTGTTCTTTTGAATCGTTGATGTTCCCATTTGAACAACTCTTAACGATTGTCCCCACGCACTTAGACTGCAAATAAATACAGCCATAAACGCAACTAATTCTTTTTTCATAATGGCGAATTTTACAAGGCTCTCCGTGGGCAGACAATTGGAGAATTTCTACAATGTTTATTAGTAAAAAGAACGTGGACTGCCACCTTGCATCCTTGTAGGTATCGCCAAACACCTGAATACACGCACGGTTGGCAGCCCACGTATATGAACTGCTCCGTACCTCGTGTATTCTTTGTTTTTTGATTGGCGATTTTTACAAGGAATGAGGCACATTCTCTATTATTTCCAAATATTGTCCCGAAAGACTATGCAAAGGTACGGAATTTCTTCGATATTCTGCTTACCCCACTTCGCTTTATGATAAAATTTGTATTATTGACGTTGAGAATCAAGCCATTTAGCAAAATACTCTTGAAACTCTGCACGATTACGAAACTTACTATGGTCAAACTTTATACCAGTGATTTCTTCAAATCTCTCAATGGCTATTAAGTCTACAAAAGGAAATTTTGAATTCAATTCCTTTTCCGTGAATATATGCCCCTTTGTCTTTACACTTTTATTAATAATATTAGTAAGATATTTCAAAAGTGTGCTTGTCGCTGAATTACAAGCAACCTCGCCACTGATACTGCTATCACTAACAAAAAGTATTGACAGCGGTTTCTCAATTGAGTAGAATGCTTCTGAGAAATATTGCTTGAAGTTTCTGTATCCTACAACTTCAATATCATAAGAGTCATCTCCTTGTTCTTTCCAATCTATGATAATTCTTGATTCGTCCATTATGTTAAATTCTTGTTAAATATTCATTTTGGATAAAATTCGTATGCTTACCTGTTATAAGTACGAAAAACAAGAAGGCTATGACAAATCTATTTAATACATCATGAATTATCACTTGGAGTTTATGTACAGTTACTTTGACTATTCACCTAAGCACGGATGGTCAGTAGTGGCTGTATATCGTAAAGCGTTTGAATAGATAAAATCATAGCCTTCTTGTTTTAATAACTCTGTCAGACTTTATGTCGCAATTTACTGAAACATAATAGACAAAATGACAGATAATGGCGGTTGGCACGGATATTGCACTACATTTTATAGTGTCAGGGCATTGCGTTGTCCTAAAACGACTACCGAGTACGCAACAAGCAGAGTACCTCTCTGTTTAATAAAGGGCGACAATAACATTATTAACGTATAATTTGGAAACATATGTTTGTAAAAAACGTAAATGGTTCTGGTAGATTCCCTGCTCCAAAGGGATATGCATCTTGGCTGGATTATTGGAAAGCACAAACAGGAATCAATCCAACATATTGTTCTACAGATAATTGTTGGGGAAGAAATCTTGTTGGTGCCCACGTTCAGAAAGCATATAGTAGCGACCAAAGATGGTACATCGTACCTCTATGTGCATCGTGTAATAATAGAACAGACACCTTTAACGTAAATGCTACATTGGTGCCTGTTCCAAGTAATCTTTAATAGATTTCGTTCCACACTCAATTGTAGTTCCAGTACAATTGAGGTCTTTCGAGCAACTGCGTTTTGACACTGCACAGTTGCTTTTTATAACTTTGATAATATAACGTCAAAAGTACGCTTTTATTATTACAATTCCCAAAGTTTCTGTAAATATAAACGCATAACCAAGCCTAATGGTTGCGGAATTAACAATTTATGTGCGCCACTCTTTTTTAGGGTAAAGTCATATAAACTCACCAAATATTTATGTATAATTTAAACTTAATATATAGTTATGGAAAACAAATCAAATAAAACAGTTAGAAAACAAATGGAGAAAAAGAGTCAAACCTATTTTGGCCTTAAAATTGAAGATAATGGTAAGTTTGATGCTCTCAACGTAGCAGCACGACTGTTCCTATGCCCAAGAATAACACCAGAGCATGCTATAAAGATGGTTGATATGCTTGTAAAAGGATCAATTACAGTTGAAGGTTTTAGAGAGAGAACAAATGATTTTATTTATGAACTTGTTTCTCTTAAAAACTCTCCTACGGGAATTACTTCTATTATGAGGAATAAATTGGAGGCTTGGGAAAAGATACTCAAAGCACCTACACAAAAAGAGTATGAATATATCGAAACTTTTTTTACTTTCTCAAAAGAGACACTCTTTGGTAACGAACAAAAACGAGATGATAACCCATTAGAAAGTCCTGTTAGTATGGCGGCATACGTAAAACAGTATGTAAAAGGTCAGGATGATGCTATTGATAAGTTGGCTGTTCCATTCTTCCTACATCACGATAGTAAATCTAAAAACTATACATCAAGGATAAAGACTCCTGTATTACTTATGGGACCAACGGGAAGTGGAAAATCGGAGATGATTCGCCATTTTGCAAAGATATGCGATTGTCCTGTTATTCGTATAAATCTTTGACATCGGAACTTGCAACTAAAGCGATTACTGATACAGAGGTTAGCATTATTTGCGTTGGAGTTAATAATAACTACACTTTGTTAGATAATCACTATCCTGTTTTAAAAGATGAAATACTAACTCTTTTCAACTGTTATCACCCTGAATTTGATAAGAAAGATTTAGAATTTGTTAATGGATTATATGAACGTATCAAAAGATATGATGTAGATACTCTTCCATATCGATTTAAATGATAATATATAATAGGTATGACTAATTTTGAAGTTAAAAATGGTGTTGTAATAATCCCTGAGGGGACTACTACGATAGATTGGGATAGTTATGCAGATTACACAAACTTAAAATCTGTTACTATTCCTGCGAGTGTTACAAATGTTTCAGCAGGCTCTTTTTTAAATTCTCCCTCTATTGAAAGTATCGTTGTAGAAGAGGGTAATCCTATATATGATTCACGTGAGGGGTGCAATGCAATCATAGAGACAGCAACCAATACCCTTATTGCAGGATGTAAATCAACAGTTATCCCCAATAGTGTTACCAGAATTGCACCATATGCTTTTTGGGCATGTTCTTCACCTGAGAGTATTACTATCCCCGAAAGTGTAACAGAAATTGGCGTTAAAGCCTTTTGCTCTTGTGTTTCAGTTAAAAACATAAATATATTAGGCAACATAACTAAGATTGAAACTAATACTTTTAAGGATTGCATTTCGCTTGAGAGTATTACATTCCCTGAAGGTGTTACAACAATTAAAGATAAGGCTTTCTCGGGATGTATCTCACTAAAAAACATTACACTTCCTAAAAGTATTACTAAAATTGGGAAAGCGGCTTTTGACCGTTGCTTATCTCTTGAGAGTGTAAATATACCTAAGAAGGTTACAAAGATTAGAGAAGAGACATTCTCAGAATGTACCTCGCTTAAGGAGATTGTAATTTCTGAGAGAGTAAAAATAATTGAAAGTAGAGCCTTCAGTAAATGTAGATCACTAAAGAGTGTTACTCTCCCTAAAGACTTGAAAAATATAGGATGGGATGTTTTTCAAGATTGTATTTCACTTGAAAGTATCACTCTTCCTAAAGGTCTGGAAGATATAGGATGGAGTGCTTTTCAAGGTTGCGTTTCACTTGAGAGTATCATTATCCCTGAGAGTGTAAAGACAATTGGTTGGAGTGCTTTTGAAGGGTGTTCCTCGCTCAAAAGTATAACAATCCCCAAAAGTATGATTAAGATTGGAGCCTTTGCCTTTATTGCTTGTATGTCTCTTGAGAGCATAGTAGTAGAAGAGGGTAATCCTATATATGATTCACGAGAAGGGTGCAATGCAATAATAGAAACTGCTACTAACACACTAATTGCAGGATGTAAATCTACTATTATCCCCGATAGTGTTACTGTAATTGAGTCAAATGCTTTTGAAGGCTGTACTACACTTGATCGTATTACTATCCCCGAGAGTGTAACTAAACTTGATGCAAGAACCTTCTATGGTTGTACTTCGCTTAAAGCAATTTATGTTGCAAAAGAGAAAATTGATACGATAAAAAGTATGTTGTCTATTGAGTTACAAGAGGTTGTTAAGGAGAAGTAGTTTAAATCATTAAACTATTATAAAAAAAGAGATAGGAGTGTTGAATAAACTCCCATCTCCTCTCTTTCTTCTAATAACTTATATTAAAGTCCTTTCAAACGCTTGTATGTTTTAAGAGCCTCGTTGCGGACAGCCTCTTCATAGTTTTTGTTCTCCCATACCGAGAAGAAGTAGTCGGCAATCTCGTTACGTTTGTATGACATATTAAACCAGCCCATTGTCTCAATTAAAGCAATTTGCAAGTCTGGTTCTGTGATAGTCTCAAATGCTGCAATAATTTCATTAACAGCGGGATGGAGTGGACGGTTACGGAATGAGCGTATAACTTTAAGTTTGTTCTTAGCCGAAACTTCGGGGTTGCTTATCTGTTCAACCTCACCCTCAAACGATTTATCTGAGAATCTCTTTAACGATTTCAACAGACTCTCTGTCTCTTCCTCAGCATTGTAATAATCTTTGCAAGGATCTTGTTTTTTGAACTCCGCAACTAACTCATTGTATGGGAACATCTCCATTGCCATTTTAAGTTGGAAGTCAACACGTTGACCAATAGATGGTTTTGAGTATAACGATACAATGGCGGGAATCAATCTCAAATCACCGCACTTACCTGCTTGAATAGAAGAGAAGCGGCGAATTAACTCAAAGTTATCGTTCAATCCCAACGACAGACACTCAATGTAGTTGTCATCTTTGTATGTAGCAAGAGTGTTCAATGCCATAAGGCGAACAGTTTGGTAGGGCGAAGATTTAAATATCTCTAATATCTCTGCCGAAGTGATTGCTTTGCGAAGAGCCAACTCGTTAATGGCAAACGATTGCATAGCAGCATACTCCGATTTAAGTTGTTTTTTCCAGAACTTATCACCTTTCAAAAGAGCCTCGTTTACGTTGAATCCAAGTATTGCAAAGGGAGCAAAAGTGTATGTAGGATCACCAAAAACGTGTGATTCAAAATATGGGTTATACTTAACAAAGTTACCCACGCGCAAACCCAAACCAAACATACCAATATTACGGTCGCACCACTTATCTTGCAATGAGTTTACGCTGTTTGCAATAGTAACAACGCAGTCGCCATCCTCAAAAATATACTCTTCGGCAATATACTCATCGTGGCAGAAAGCACCATTGTAACAAGCATCCAAAATAACCACTCTTGCATTAGGCTTATACTCTCCAAGATCGGTTAAATGAAGGTCCATTTGTACGGTATTAATAGAGTCTTTCTCACTAATCTCCTTGCCAAAAAGAGCCTCATGCGAGAACCAATGTTCTGGAACATCGTAACCACCTTTGTAGTAGTTAATAGTCTCGGTGGTATCTTTACCTCTACTAACAGCAGTGTTTATTTTTGCTCTAAAAAATCTCTTAACAGCCTCAAGGTTTTGTTCAGCATTTTGAGGAGTTGGATTATCATCAAGGTATTCAGTATCGGGGTAACCATGGTGGTGTAACACCGCCAATGCCATATCTTTACGTTGCATCTGACTCATCAAAGGATATTTGCTATACACATAGTCTGCGTGGTTTTGATATGTAAGACTCCAAGCCTGTCCCATTAGATTGGGGAACATCTCGTAGTATGAGTTCTTTTCATCAATACGAGCCAAGCCACAATCAGAGTTATAGCCTTGCCCTGCAAAGTAGAACACTTGCGATAGTTTTATGGCAGCCTCTTTTTGAGCAACAACCTTTTTAAGGTATGCTTTAAGACGCTCATATTTAGTTTTGTCGCCTTTGTCGCAACTCTTCATACGAGCCGAGTAGATATCGGGTTGACACACCTGTGCCGATGTTGCAGTAAGCGAGTAGTAGAATTGGTTAGGTTTCTCTTTGCTCTGCTCAATAAAAGAGAACTCCAAATCAAGATCATCGTAGAACCTATCCGAAGGAACAGAGGTAAACTCCATCTTCTTGGGATCTTGCTTTGCTTTAAAAGCCGAAGTCATATGTTGAGCATCTCTAATCATAGGCACAGGAATGTCGCCAATGAAAACAACACCCTCAATAGGAGCATCCTTTTTAGTTGCCAACTCTTTAACCTTAACTCTTATTGAGTCGGGGTTATACCACACATCCTCAACAATGTATGTTTTTAAGCCTTGTTTCTCAACCGATTGAGCGTAAGCATCAACCTCAGCCTTTGCCTCTTTGTAACTTATGGGGTCAATAACAATGGCAAATCCTCTCTCTGCTGCCGATATTGTTAAGGTGCTTAGAGCAAACACCCCTGCAAGAATAAATCTTAAAAATTTTTTCATAGTATGTTAGTTTGTTATTTGTTCTTCTAATTAGGAATAAATTACTCTCTACTTTCTTATACGGACGAGGCTCTTTGCCTTTTTTACGGACGTGGCGGGCCACGTCCCTACATTGATGTCTGCGTCCCTACAAATTGCGTTTCTATAAATTATTAATAGAAGCAATCTTTTTCCCAGTTTAGAATATTATTCTCTATGTATTCCGATATCTTGTTACAATCTTTTACACCTCTTATTAAGTGGTCGTGGTATCTGCTTTGCCACTTAAATTTCAAATTCATGCTATTAGCATATTTTGTTACTGAAGATTTAACCGA
>JAFQBL010000019.1 GCA_017416695.1 Bacteroidales bacterium
CGGCATATCTTGGTCTTGAAGTTAAGAATAGTGAGTGGTCCTCGTACGACTGAAAAGGATCGTCATATTTTCTAAAACATTCGCCCTTCTCATCATCATCGTGATATACCTTCTCGCCTTGCCATACACCATGACACTTGATGCCAAAGTGATTGTTTGACTCTTTTGCAAGTTTGCCATTGCCAGCCCCCGATTCCAATAGCCCTTGTGCTAAAGTAATACTTGCAGGTATCTTATATCTCTTTTGCTGTCGCATAGCCTCATCTTTATATTTCTCAATATAGTCGAGATAGGTTTTGTTTAACGATTGTGCAATGAGGTTTGGTGTTGCCAGCAGTAATAAAACAATACAGATTGATTTGAATAGATGGTTTGCTAATGATTTCATTATCTGGGAGCGGTTATAGTTTCTGTTTAAAAAGATTTAATATGTTGCAAAGATACGTAAAAATTTTTATTACCTTCGTATAATTAAATGTGTGAGGTATGAAAGAGATTGATTCTACGGCTAAGATGCAAGTTGTTACATATCCTGAGTTATCGGATAAGGATATGGCTCTTATTGATAAGGCTAAAGAGGCAGTGAAGGGTGCGTATGCTCCATATTCAAACTTTTGCGTGGGTGCAGCGGTAAGTTGTGGAGGTAATATAGTAATAGGAAGTAATCAGGAGAACGAAGCGTTTCCTTCGGGTATGTGTGCCGAGAGGGTAGCCCTATATTCAGCGTCAGCACAATATCCTGCTCAAAAGATTGAGGCTATAGCAATATCGGCATACAATTCAGCAAAGAAGAGTGAAGCGGTTGCCTTCCCTTGTGGTGCATGTCGTCAGGTTTTGTTGGAGTATGAAAAGCGACAAGACTCGCCTATTCGCATAATAATAGCCTCAAAAGAGGAGGTATCTATAATTGAGGGTGCAAAAACTTTATTACCTTTCTCATTTAATATGTAATTGTTTTGTACAATAACTAAAAAAATAGTAACTTCGCAACAAGAGAGAGATGCTCTGTAACTGTGGTATTGAATTGAGATAAATATTCAGAGAATGGAAAACTATATAGTATCGGCACGTAAATATCGTCCAACAACATTTATGTCGGTTGTGGGACAGCGTTCGCTTACACAAACTCTGAAGAATGCAATTCAATCAAATAAACTTGCTCATGCCTATCTGTTTTGTGGACCACGTGGAGTGGGTAAAACAACATGTGCAAGAATCTTCGCAAAATCAATAAATTGTAGCAATCCAACAGCCGAAGGCGAAGCGTGTAACTGTTGCGAGTCGTGTATGTCGTTCAATGAGGGACGTTCGTATAACATACACGAGTTGGATGCTGCATCAAACAACTCGGTAGATGATATTCGCCAATTAATAGATCAGGTGCGAATTCCTCCTCAATTGGGTAAATATAAAGTGTTTATCATTGATGAGGTGCATATGCTTTCGCCTGCTGCATTCAATGCCTTTTTGAAGACATTGGAAGAGCCTCCCCAACATGCTCTGTTTATATTGGCAACAACCGAGAAACATAAAATCTTGCCTACAATATTGTCGCGTTGTCAGATATATGATTTTCAACGAATATCGCTTACCGATATAGTTGAACACTTGAAATATGTAGCACAAAGTGAAGGTATAACATTTGAAGAGGAGGCTCTGTCTGAAATTGCAAAAAAGAGTGATGGAGGAATGCGTGACGCTCTATCTGTGTTTGACCAGATGTCGGCATACTCAGGTGGTAACATTACATATAAAAGTGTAATAGCAAACCTCAATCTTCTTGATTATGACTACTATTTTAAACTAACCGATGCCTTTATAGAGGGTAATGTGCCTCAAGTGTTGATGCTCTTTGATGAGATACTTAAAAACGGATTTGAAGCACAATATTTTGTGTCGGGACTTAGCAATCACTTGCGAGACTTGTTGGTCTGCAAAGATGCTATTACGGTATCACTTCTTGAAGTAGGCGAGAGTGTTGCTCAAAGATATACCGAACAGGCTGCAAAATGCAGTAACGACTTCCTCTATCGGGCAATAGATATTTCGAACAGTTGCGATTTCAATTACAAAGCAAGTAGTAATAAAAGATTATTGGTTGAACTGTCACTTATAAAAATAAGCCAGCTCAATCAAAAAAAAAAATCTGACCAGGTAGAAGATATATATTGGTGGGAGGATTATACTCTTGAATCAATAGCGGTTGATGCTCCTGCTCAAAAACAAGAATCTCAACAGCAAACCTCTGCACCTTCAACCCCACAACAGATAGAGAATAAGAGACCTCAGATAAACTTTAATAGTGGAGGAGAGGTAAAGATACGTTCGTTGGATAGTAGTTTTAAAACCCGTAAGCGGGTAGAGACTGTATCTATTCTACAAACTCAAAAGGAACAGCAACAAGAAGAGAGGGTTGAGACTAAAGTTGTGGAGCAATCTTCAAACTTTACTCTTGAAGAATTGCGAAAAGCGTGGTTTGATTATACAACCACTATCCCAACCGAAACAATTCTTGTAAGTACTATGAAGAGTTGTTCTCTTGAGTTATTGGATAATTTCAGGATTAAGGCGGTTGTTGCAAACTTTGACCAGTTTCAGCGTCTTAAAGAACGATTGGATTCGCTATTGCCATATCTAAGAAAGAGGTTGAGTAATACCCATATTGATATAGAAATTCACGAGACTGAGGCAACTGCAAGAACTGCAATCTTCTCTCCTTTAGATAAGTTAAACTATATGGTTGGTAAGAATCCTAATATAATAACTCTTTGTAAAGAGTTTGATTTGGAAATATTATAAGAGGTAAATCATAAAAAAGATGAGGCTGAAGCAAAAAAATGATTCAGCCTCTCTCTTTTGCCGTTTTCAAACTCTGTATCAATAAAAAAAATTCTGCAATCTAACCCCTTAATACTTCAGGTGAAGTTGGTGGTATAATTGCAGAATTCTTTTATGTAGTATATATTCTCTATAATGATGCAATAAACTTATTCATCTCCTCTTCATGCTCCTCAATGCTTCTAAGGTGTTTAAATTGGGCAAGTGTGCGTTGCTTGTTGTGTTCGGGATATTGAATCTTATAATATGTATCGCCATTTAGATAGTCGGTTAAGAAACGGACAGTCTGCATATAGGTAAGGAGTTTTGCTCCGTATGGCAACATCTCTTTCTCAATAGGGGTTAAGAATTTGCCTGCACTCTCAATGTATCCCTTTGCAAACGATTTGAAAATCTCCATATCCACTCCCACTGCACTAAGGTCAGTGTCGTCCTCTTTACCTTTGTTTCCGGCAGTTCTTATAAAGTCTCCAAAGTCAGATAATACAAAACCAGGCATTGTGGTGTCAAGGTCAATAACGCATAAAATCTTACCGCTCTTGTCAAATAGGATATTGTTTACTTTAGTGTCGCAGTGAGTAATGCGTTTGGGGAATTTGCCCTCTCTGAATAGTCGTTGAACTTTGCACATCTCCTCTCTACGGTCATCAATCTCCTCAATAATCTCCATCATGGCATCTACTCTACCAGCCTTGTCAGCCTCAATAGCCTCGTCAAATTGCTCAAGTCTGAACTCCATATTGTGGAAGTCAGGGATAGTCTCTCCAAGAGGCTCTGGCAACTCTGATAACATATATTGGAAGTCTCCAAAAGCCAAACCTGTTTGGTATGCCAACTCAGGAGTAACGCTCTCAAATGTAACTGCGTCTGGGATAAGAATAGTTATACGCCAATACTTCTCTCCATCAAAATAGTATAGTTTGCCATCCTTAGTAGGAATTGTGCGAAGAGTTTTGCGTTTGATATCTGTCTCTCCCTTCTCTGTTAGTTTCTTCTCAATCTGTTTTGTGATTGCCTCTATGTTGTTTTGTAAAAGTTCAACATCTTTAAAAATGTTGTGGTTTATACATTGAAGAACATAATTATCGCTGTCTCCTTCTGTGATAATAGCGTATGTAGTATTAATAAGTCCATTACCAAGAGGTTTAACTTCTACAACTTTACCCTCTAATGCAAAGTTGTCAATAATATTGTTAAGTTTCTCCATTTTTTTGTGTGAATTAAATTTTCTGCAAGTTAATTATAATAACTGAATTAATAAGGCAAAAAGTTCAGATTTTTCAAAAAAAATCGCAGAATTTGCAATTATCTTAGAATTAAACGGTTATTCGGATTGCGTGAAAATTGGGTAACGAGATAGCAACCGTTCGTATTTCTGAGTTCTTCATTGTTATGCTTCAATGTGATAACTCTTGATGGGACAAAGGTACAAAAAGAAATGCAGATAAAGAAATGAACAAATACATTTTCTCTTATAGTTTTCTTGTCTGCACTTTTTTATCACCCTTGATTATTCTATCAGATACACTTTGTTAAATTGAAGGGAATTTGGTA
>JAFQBL010000152.1 GCA_017416695.1 Bacteroidales bacterium
ATTTGGAGCGGGATTCTCATTAAGTGTATTCACTCTTGATGCAGCATACGTTTTGGCAACAGCACAAAGCAGTCCATTAGACCAAACATTACGTTTTACTCTTGGATTTGATATGGCTGGATTGAAAGACCTTGTTGGTAGCAAACGCGGTAGAAGATAGTTGTAGGCAATATGAAAATCAGAGTTGGTTTAGGATACGATGTTCACCGTCTTGTAGAGGGCAGAGAACTTTGGTTAGGAGGAGTAAAGATTGAACACTCTCTTGGTCTTGACGGACACTCCGATGCCGATGTGGCAATACACGCCCTATGCGATGCCATATTAGGTGCTGCCGCTATGCGAGATATAGGCTATCACTTTCCACCAAGCGATAACAAATATAAGAATATAGATAGCAAACTTTTACTTAAAGATGTTGTTAAAATAGTAAAAGAGAAGGGATATAAGATAGGTAACATTGATATTACTATATGTGCCGAACGTCCCAAAATAAACCCTCATATCCCTGCAATGATTAATACTCTTGCCCCTATTCTGGATATTGAGAAGGATGAGGTATCAATAAAGGCCACTACCACAGAGAAACTTGGCTTTGTAGGTAAAGAAGAGGGTATTGCTGCTCATGCAGTTGTTCTTATTGAAAAGATATAAACTATGAAAAGGAGCAAAATATTTAGTATGCTATTGTCAATGACAATAGCCTTTTTCGTATTTACACTTAACAGTTGTAATAAGGCAGAAGAGACACCGAAAGTAAAAAATATAATAATGCTTATAGGTGACGGAATGGGACCCACTCATATCCCCTCGCTTATGCTCGAAGAGCAATACGCTCCCACCAACTTTGAACGAGCCAAACGTGCATCATTTGTAACAACATACTCTCACAACAACAGAGTAACCGACTCCGCAGCAGCAGGAACAGCATTGGCGTGTGGCGAGAAAACTGACAATAGTGTTATAGGATTAACAGCCGAAGGAGATACTCTTATCTCAAACCTTGCATTTGCAAAGGCTCTTGGTATGCCGAGTGCGATAGTTGTAAGTTGCGATATAACACATGCAACACCAGCATCATTCTACGCACATGCAAAGCACCGTAACGAGAGAGAAAACATTGCAGCATGGCTACCAAATTCAGGAATTGATGTAATATTTGGTGGTGGACTGACTGCATTTACAAACAGAGGAGATAGTATAAACCTTATGAACAAGTTTAAAGAGAATGGTTACTTGGTAATTGACTCTTTACAACAAACAGAAGGAATCACAGAGGGCAAAGTTATTGGACTATTTGCCGATGAACATTTACCAAGTATAGTTAACGGAAGAGGAGATATGTTGCCACAAGCAACACAAAAGGCATTAGATATATTAACTGCCAATTCAGAGAAGAGTGGCAAAGGATTTTTTATGATGGTTGAAGGCTCTCAAATTGATTTTGAATCACATGCCAACAACCCCAAAGGCATATATGGCGAGATGAAAGACTTTGACAAAGTTACAGGTATAGCATTTGACTATGCCGACTCTCACCCTGGCACACTTGTTATTGTTTGTGCCGACCACGATACAGGAGGAATGTCAATCCCCTCATGTAAAACAGACTTCACTCTTGGCGAAAGCGGAGTTGAATATAACTTTGGCAGTACAAGCCATACCGCAACAATGACACCTGCCCTGTTCTACGGCACAGGAGCCGATGAATTTGGTGCAATAATTGACAATACCGATATTGCCAAAAAGGTTAGAGAGTTGTTATTAACGAGAAATTAATGTAAATAGATATATAAATACTCTATTGATATAATTATATGAATCCAAAAGTAGAAGAGTTCATCAGAAAAGCAAAGGAGCAACAACAAATTGAAGAGAAGAAAGAGAGAGATATTCTTTTAATATCACTTGGTCTTGTAGATGAAACTAAAACAATTGAAATAGTTGAATACTCCGCAACAAGAGATGAGGAGCATAAATTCATAGATCCTCAAAAGAAGATGTTTTATAAGAAAGATGTTTTCCCAGCACCAATTGATGTTACCGATGAGGAATACAACGAAATATTAAAATATATACCCAGTAAGGATATTTCTAAGAATACGAATCCTTTGAACAAAACAAAAACAAAATTAAAGATTGTAACAACCAATGAGATACAAGGGTATAAAGTATCGCAATATTTAGGTCTTGTAAATGCAAATATTGTTATTGGTGCCAATTTTATAGCAGACTGGTTTGCCTCATGGACTGACGTTATAGGAGGTTATTCTGGTTCATATCAAGATAGATTAGATGAGATTTACGAAAGCGCCCTTATTGAGTTAGAAGAGAAGGCCAATGCATTAAATGCAGATGCCATACTGGGTACTATTTTCGATTTTAACGAAATCTCAGGAAAAGGCAAATCAATGTTTATGCTTACAGCATACGGTTCTGCCGTAAAATTAAAAAGAGAGGATAAATAAAATCTCCAAAGATTTTAAAGAAACCCCAAAGTTTGGAAAAACTTTGGGGTTTCTATTTATTTTGTAGTTAATTCTCTAACAACTGCTTTGCATAAAGAACTACATATTAGCAGCAATTGTAGCAGCAACCTCAGCCATTTCTTCAGGAGAGAATTTCATCTTCTCCTTTGTAAACGACATATCACCTTCGCTGTTCATAGGAACAAGGTGAACATGAGTATGAGGAACTTCCATTCCCAACACTGCAACACCTACTCTTTTGCAAGGCACCGCTTTTTTAAGAGCAAGAGCAACTCGCTTTACAAATAACATATACTCGGCATAGTTGGCATCCTCAATGTCAAATATATAATCTCCCTCCTCTTTGGGTATAACCAAAGTGTGTCCTTTTGCCAATGGGTTTATATCAAGGAATGCAAAGAACTTTTCGCTCTCCGCTACTTTATAGCAGGGTATCTCTCCCTTAACTATGCGTTTAAATATTGTTGCCATAGTAGTATTAGATTAAAATCTCAACAATCTCAAACTTCATTAATCCTGCAGGAACTTTTACCTCAACCACATCACCAACATGGTGTCCTAACAAACCTTGCGCAATAGGTGTTGAAACAGAGATTTTACGCTCTGCCAAGTTTGCCTCGCTATCTGCAACCAACATATACTCCATTACTGCTCCGTTCTGGCAATTTTTGATTTTTACCTTATTAAGCATTTGAACGGTGTGAGTGTTCAGGTTTGCATCGCTAATGATACGAGCATTAGCAACTTGACTCTTTAGTTGTGCAATTTTCATCTCTAAAAGGCCTTGAGCCTCTTTTGCTGCATCGTACTCAGCATTCTCTGAAAGGTCTCCTTTATCACGAGCCTCTGCTATTTGTGCCGAAATTCTTGGACGCTCAACACTCTCTAAATAGTTAATCTCGTCCATCATTTTATGATAACCCTCATCGGTTAAATAAACTACTGCCATAATTCTATTTTTTTCTTTATTAATTTTTAAAAAACATATAAAAAAGAATCCCCGTATCTAACAGATACTGGAACCCTCCTATTATCTTCCCTATAAATCTTTTGCGAAGATAAGCAATAAAATCTTGTAAAACAAATTTTTTACAATTTATTCGTTCAAACCTCTGTTTACATCAACCTTATTATTTGAATTTTAGACGCTTCATCTCCTTATCCTTATCTGGGCGGATTTTAAAAATTACCTCTTTTATATATGAACGTAAAAATCCTATTGAATAACCCCACAATTGAATTGTTGCTGTTACCAATGCCAATAACGAAACTTTTACAGAACGAGTCTTAAACAATGCCTCAGTAAACAGAGCCAAATAATATATTACCAATGGAGTTATTGCCCATTTACAGAAGAGAGTTGATATTATAAGAAATATTGAGCCCAACATAAATACCGTTGGTAAGAGATGTACCAACTTCATTGAGCCAGGATGCAATAGATGCAACTCCACTCTTGAACGACCAAAGACCAACATCTGACGGCAGAAACTCTTGATTGTATTACGGCGTTTATGATACACAAAAGCATCAGGTAAAAGAACAGTTGTAAAACCTGCTTTGCGTATGCGAAGACTCAGGTCTATATCCTCGCCAAATACATCACGAAAATCTCCTGCTTTTTTATACACCTCTTGAGTAAATCCCATATTAAAGGTACGAGGCAGAAACTTCTCCATTCCCTTTTTTCTTCCTCTGATACCGCCTGTTGTCAAAAAAGAGGTCATAGAGTAACTGATTGCCTTTTGTAGCGTTGTAAAGTTATCGGCCGCTGCATCGGGACCACCAAAGCAATCAAAACCACCTTTTGCAATCTCACGTTTTACTATCTCAAAGTAAGTAGGAGGTATCACACAATCAGAGTCAAAGAATATAAACCACTCGCCTTCGGCTCGCTCCATTCCATAGTTACGAGCAGCACTACGCCCCTCGTTCTTCTTCATAAAGTAACGCACGTTTGCACTCTCGGCATAACGCTTGGCAATATCCTCGCTATCTTCAACCGAGCCATCTTCAACAATTATGGTTTCAAAATCCTTATCGGTTTGCTTTGAAAGGCTCTCCAATAACTCTTCTACCTCTGCCCTGCGGTTATATACTGGTACTATAATTGAAAACTTCATTTTTAGTTGTTTGTTTTTAGTTGTTAGTTGATAAACTCCCGTTTCTTGTTGTCTACGATATTCTAAAAACTAACGACTAACAACTTTCTTATACACTTCCATTGTTAGGCGAATATCATATAGAGCATCGTGCAACGACTCTTCGCACACCTCAATTCCACACTGACGTGCAACAGTTGAGAGTTTAAAATCTTTCATAGTGTGTCGCTCCTCAGCAAAGTATTGCGATGCGAGTACCATTACATCAAGGCTGTTTCCCCAGAACCAACTTCCAAAGTATTCATCACCATTCTGACGGAACCACGCCCTAAAGAAGTTGTCGTCGAACGAAGCATTATTATATCCACAGAGGAAGAATTTATCAGTTCTGTCATATTTATCTACATACTTACCTAACATTTCAACCACCTTATTATATACATCTCCCATAGGTGG
>JAFQBL010000153.1 GCA_017416695.1 Bacteroidales bacterium
ACCTTTGTACTCGCCATCGGCAACAACCGAAACATTACCCTCAACTTGAGAAATCTCCCAACTCTCGCCAATGCCCTCTAATTTAGGAGAAACATCTTTGAATTTACAAATCTCGTTACCACCCCAGATTACGGGTTTAAGAATGTCTTTAAACTTTAATGGTTTCATAGTTTTATGTTTTAGTTAATAATTAGCGGATAAGTAACAACATTGTCGCTATACACAATCTCTAATGTATATATGCCTCTTTCAAGGTTAGGAATATTGTTGTGTTCCTTACCTTTGCCATAATATACATACCCCGAATTAGGCGACAATATGCTTACACTTTTGCACAAATTTACTCTATCTGCTGGAATTACAATCTTTTCTCCCTCAAAAAAATGCAATGGGGGATGATATTGCTGTGCTGCCTCACTCTCATGGTAGTAACCATTAGTAGCAGTTACAGCATAGTATAATCCAGTTGAGTAATCCTTGTAACTATTTTCGGTGAGTCGGGCCTCAATAATATTCTCTGCCAAATTGGTATCAACAGGGTAACTATCTGATGCATATACGGTGTAGTACTTGGCATTACCCTCACACTTCCATGATATTGTTTTGGAACCATCTTCTGCAACAGCAATCTTTAAATCGTAGGGCAGAACATCGCAACCTTTTTTATAATTCTTCAGTGCAGGAAATAGGGCAGGGGTATTATAGGTATCTCCTTTTAGGGTAGCGGTTACACCTTTTAGATTATCTTCAAGTTGCAAAGTCCTGTAAAACGAACTTCCAGCAATACCCATATCTCTGCTAACATATATTTGAGGCATAAAGTCACGCAAACTCCAATTGCCACTGCTCTTATCCAAACGATAAACTCCCAATCCTGCAACAATAGGGTAGCCATTACTGTTTCTTACCCAATCTTTCACAAAGGGGAAAAACGACACATCAGGGTAGTACATCATAGGTGCAACAAAATCTTGCTTGCCTGCTCTTAACCATGCAGCAACATCCTGATATGCTGCCTCCATACCGCTCCAACCCATCGAAGAGAAATATTTGTGATTATCGCGTTTACCCAATACAGCACTGCTAACCATAATTTCTGGGTTTATCTTTTTTACTGCGTCATATATTGAGTAAACAATGCTGTTGATATTGTTTATTCTCCACTCCTTTAAACTCTCTCCACTCTTAGCATACTTCTTGAATGTTTTAGAATCGGGGAAATCGTGAGCCCTGTCGGGGTATCTTATATAGTCAAGATGAATACCATCAACACTATATCTCTTGGCAATCTCGCTAACAATGTCTATCAGGTAAAAACAGGTCTCAGGCTCTCCTGGGTTAAGATACCACTCTCCGTTATACTTTGTACATATCTCAGGTTTACGTTTAGGTAACGCCTTATTCCCTTGCATCTTTATAGCCTTGTCGCTACCAATGTTCATACACACCACCCATGCGTGGCATTGCAATCCTCTTTTGTGGCACTCTTCAATAGCAAAAGCAAGTGGATCATATAAAGGCTTTTTGCCACGAGTGCCAGTCATTATAGCACTATATGGCTCAATATCCGACTCATACAAAACGTCGCTTCTTAAACGAGCCTGAAAAAATACGGTGTTCATATTTAACTCTTGCACCATATCTAAAATTTTGCATAAATCCCTTTTCTGTTTTTCGCAACCCTCTAACGATGTTGCCTGATTTTTTGGCCAATCCAAACCATAGTTGGTTGTTAGCCATATAGCACGTATCTCGTTTTTAGGATTTTGAGCATTACTTTTTATTAAAAAAACTGAGGTCAAAAGCATCAAACACAAAACCCTCAAAAAGTAGTTTTTCATCGTAAAATTATTTATATTGCGAAGATACAAATTTTTTAGCAAAAAATGATTGCATTTTAATAACCTCTGTATTAATTTTACACAGATTAATGTGGGTATAACTTATCCGTAAAAAAGAGAAACATTAACTACAAAATATTAACTTATGGCAAAGAATAGATTAGTAGGAGATTATCCTGTAATTGGTATCCGCCCCACTATTGACGGACGTAGAGGAGAGTTGAAAGTGAGAGAGTCTCTCGAGGAGCAAACTATGAACATGGCAAAATCAGCAGCCAAGTTGTTCGAAGAGAATTTGCGTTACAGCAACGGAGAACCCGTTAAAGTTGTAATAGCAGATACAACAATAGGTCGTGTTGGAGAGGCGGCTGCTTGTGCTGAGAAATTTAAAAAAGCAGGAGTAGAGATAACACTTACAGTAACACCATGCTGGTGCTATGGTGCAGAAACTATGGATATGGATCCCTTAACAATAAAAGGTGTATGGGGATTTAATGGCACAGAGCGTCCAGGTGCAGTATATCTTGCATCAGTATTGGCAACACATACACAAAAAGGCCGTCCTGCATTTGGAATTTATGGACACGATGTTCAAAATGCCGATGATACAGAGATACCAGCAGATGTTAAAGAGAAACTGTTACGTTTTGGTCGTGCAGCAGTTGCAGCAGCATCAATGCGTGGTAAATCATATCTACAAATTGGTTCAATATGTATGGGTATTGGTGGCTCAATAATTGATCCTGCCTTTATTGAAGAGTATCTTGGAATGCGTGTAGAGAGCGTTGATGAGGTTGAGGTAATTCGCCGAATGGAACGTGGTATCTACAATAAAGAAGAGTACGAAAAAGCACTTGCTTGGACTAAAGCAAAATGTAAAGAGGGCTTTGATAAAAACCCAGAGAGCCTTCAAAAAACACGCGAAGAGAAAGATGCAGATTGGGAGTTTGTGGTTAAGATGATGGTAATCATTAAAGACCTTATGAACGGAAATCAAAACCTTCCTGAAGGATGCGAAGAGGAGAAAGTTGGACACAATGCAATAGCAGCAGGATTCCAAGGACAACGTCAATGGACCGACTTCTATCCAAACTGCGACTTCCCTGAGGCTCTATTGAATACTTCATTCGACTGGGACGGAGCACGTGAGCCATACATCTTGGCAACTGAGAACGATGTATTAAACGGAATAGGAATGTTGTTTATGAAACTTCTTACAAACCGTGCCCAAATATTTGCTGACGTTCGTACATATTGGAGTCCCGAAGCAATCAAAAAAGCAACAGGATATGATGTTGAAGGCAAAGCAAAAGATTCAGACGGAATAATCCACCTTATCAACTCTGGTGCAGCATGTCTTGACGCATGTGGAATGGCAAAAGATGAAGAGGGTAATCCTGTAATGAAAGAGTGGTGGAATGTAACAGAGGCAGACCAAGAGGCTATTTTAAATGCAACAACTTGGAACCCTGCCGATTTAGGATACTTTAGAGGTGGTGGTTACTCTTCTCGTTTCATAACTGAGGAGCAAATGCCTGTAACAATGATACGTTTGAACTTGGCAAAAGGTCTTGGTCCCACATTGCAAATTGCAGAGGGATGGACAGTAAAACTTCCTGGAGAGGTATCAGATATTCTTTGGAAACGTACCGACTACACTTGGCCATGTACATGGTTTGCACCACGTTGCACAGGCGAGGGTGCATTCAAAACAGCATACGATGTTATGAATAATTGGGGCGCAAACCACGGAGCAATCTCGTATGGTCACATTGGAGCCGATTTGATAACACTATGCTCAATTCTACGCATACCTGTATCAATGCACAACGTACCTGAAGATAAAATCTTCCGTCCATCAGCATGGAACGCATTTGGAATGGATAAAGAGGGACAAGACTATCGTGCTTGTGCAGCATACGGACCAATGTATAAATAATAACGGTTTGTCAATTCTAACAAATCATACTATAAATAGAGTGTGTCAATTTTCTTGACACACTCCCTTAAAAAGATATATCATGACAAGAAGATTTGTTTTAAACGAAACATCTTATTTTGGAGCAGGCTCACGTGAAGCAATAGCAGAAGAGGTTGCTCGTAAGGGGTTAAAAAAAGCCCTAATAGTAACTGATAGCAGTTTGGTAAAATTCGGAGTAGTAGCAAAAGTATCTGAAGTATTGGATAAAGCAGGAGTTCCTTTTGAAATATTTGATGAGGTAAAACCAAACCCAACAGTTGCAAATGTTAAGAGCGGATTAAAAGCGTATGCAGAATCAGGTGCAGACTTTATTCTTGCAATAGGCGGAGGCTCATCAATTGATACTGCAAAAGCAATAGGTATCATAACCAATAACCCTGAGTTCTCTGATGTGGTATCATTAGAGGGTGTTGCTCCAACAAAAAAACGTTCAGTTCCTATTATTGCAGTACCTACAACAGCAGGAACAGCAGCAGAGGTAACAATTAACTATGTTATTACCGATGAAGAGAATAAAAAGAAAATGGTATGTGTCGATCCCAACGATATACCAATGGTTGCCGTAATAGATGCTGAGTTGATGTACTCATTACCCAAAGGATTAACTGCTGCAACTGGAATGGATGCTCTAACACATGCGATTGAGGGATTAATAACTAAAGGTGCATGGGAGTTAAGTGATATGTTTGAGATTAAAGCAATTGAAATTATTGCAGAAAACCTTCCTATCGCAGTTGAAGAGCCAACCAATGCAAAAGCACGTGAGGCAATGGCTCTTGGTCAATATGTAGCAGGAATGGCATTCTCAAATGTTGGTCTTGGAGTAGTACACGGAATGGCTCACCCAATGGGCGCAATCTTTGATATACCTCATGGAGTTGCAAATGCAGTATTGTTACCCACAATAATGGAGTATAACAAACCTGCAGCAAAAGAGAAATATGTTGAGATTGCCAAAGCAATGAAGGTGTATAAAGATGGTATGACAACTGATGAGGCAGCCGATGCAGCAGTAGAGGCAGTAAAAGCGTTGTCAATAAAAGTAGGAATACCTCAAACACTAAGCGAGTTGGGAATAACAGAAAAAGATATTGATGCACTTGCAGCATCTGCAATAGCCGATGTGTGTACACCTGGCAACCCTCGCGATATAGATGAAGCAACAATAAAAGAACTATATAAGAAGATACTATAATGGAAAATATAATGGATGCACTCTATCAAGAGTTTATGAAAGCCGCGCACAGAGCAGGTAACGAGCATTTAATGTTATGCAGTAGCGGTAATATGTCGTGGCGTATAGGCGACAAAGTTATGATTTCGGGAACAGGTTCATGGTTGCCTACAATACAAAAAGAGAAAATTGCAGTATTGAATCTTGCCGATGGAACATCACTAAACGGAATAAAACCATCAATGGAGAATGGTTTCCATTTAGGAGTATTGCGTAATCGCCCCGATGCAAATGTTGTATTGCACTTTCAATCGGAGTATGCAACAACTGTGGCATGTATGAAGAACAAACCTACAAACTTTAATGTAACAGCCGAAGTACCATGCCATGTAGGAAAAGAGATACCTGTAATACCTTATTACCGACCAGGTTCTCCTGAGTTGGCACAAGCAGTAGTAGAGGCATTGAAAGATCATGACTCATGTCTGTTAACAAATCACGGACAAGTAGTATGCGGTAAAGATTTCAATGCAGCATTTGAGAAAGCAATGTTCTTTGAAATGGCTTGTCGTATAATCGTTCAATCAGGAATGAACTACACCGTATTGACAGAGCAAGAGATAAAAGATCTTGATAAATACGTTTTAGGAAAAATTACAGATTAAAAATCAAATAACAGTAGGGGAGAGGGGTAACCCTCTCTCCATCTTGTATAAAACATTATGTATTACGTAGCAGCCGATTTTGGAGCAGGAAGCGGAAGAGTAATAGTAGGGTGTCTCAATAATGGAGAGTTAATACTTGATGAAATACATCGTTTCCCTAACCGACAAATAAATTTAGGCGGAAGAGTATATTGGGATTTCCTTTCGCTCTATGAAGAGATAAAAACAGGTCTTAAAAAAGCATTTGCAAAATATGGCTCTGAGATAAAGAGTATAGGAATAGATACATGGGGTGTAGATTATGGACTTCTTGATAAGAACGGACGCCTTATATCAAATCCAGTATGTTATCGCGACTCTCGTACGCAAGGAATACTTGAAAAGGCATTCCAAAAACTGCCAAAAGAGAAATTCTTCTCATTGGCAGGAAATCAATTTATGGAGATAAATACCGTATTTCAACTGTATAGTGCTGTATTAGAAGGTGATGAAGCGGTAAAAAATGCAGACAAGTTACTCTTTATGCCCGACCTGTTTGCATATTTCCTAACAGGTAAAGCGGTAAATGAATATACTATATCATCAACCTCACAAATGTTAAACTCTCTTACACGTAAGTGGGATGATACAATCTTTGAAACACTATCATTACCCAAAACATTAATGCAAGAGATTGTATATCCAGGTACACCAATAGGCAGTCTAACACCCGCAATGCAAGAGGAGTTAGGAGGGAATGCAACAGTTGTAGCAGTAGGTTCACATGATACAGCATCAGCACTTGCTGCCATAACAGCCGAAGATGATGAATGGGCATTCATCAGTTCAGGAACATGGTCGCTAATGGGAATGGTAACACCCACACCATTGCAAACCCCTGAGGTATTAGCATCAGACTTCACAAACGAAGGTGCAGTGTCTGGCGATATCCGCATACTCAAAAACATTACAGGATTGTGGTTGTTGCAGTCACTCGTAAAAGAGTGGACAACACAAGGTCTTGATTGTGATTATTCACGTATGGTTGTTGAAGGAGAGAACTCTCAATGCCAAAGTGTAATACCTGTTACCGATAGCCGTTTTACTGCGCCCCGCAGTATGAAAGAGGCAATTGATAACTATTGTAAAGAGACAAACCAGGAAGTACCACAAACACAAGGAGACTATATGCGATTAGTTTGCCAATCGTTGGCAACTGAATATGCAAAGGTAAAACAAGAGTTAGAACTTTCAGTAGGTCGCAAAATAAAAACAATCTATATTGTTGGTGGTGGCTCTCAAAACGGATTGCTAAATAAACTAACAGCCCAAAAGACAGGGTGCAAAGTAGTGGCAGGCCCTGTTGAAGCAACTGCAATTGGTAATATTAAAGTTCAAGTCGAGTGGGCAGGAGAGTTATCAAAAGAGAATCCCCTTATGTTGAAGGGTAAAGGAATGGAACTAAAAACCTTTATACCCTAATTTTAACTATTTAAAATCTAATATAATGACAAAGGATAAAATAAAAGTAGTAGAGAAATCGGTATTAGTACCATTTATAATGTTGGTGTCGTGTTTCGTATTATGGGGCTTACTCAATAATATGACAGATAACCTTGTTCCGGCATTTGGTAAAATATTTATGATGTCTGCTGTTGATTCATCGTTTGTACAAATAGCATTCTATGGAGCATACGCAGTTTTAGCAATACCAGCCGCAATAATCATCAAAAAATTCTCTTATAGAGTAGGAGTATTAGTGGGATTAGGACTGTACATGGTGGGCGCATTAGGCTACATTCCTTCTGCCATAATACAAAGTTACGATATGTTTCTTGTATCAATTTTTGTATTGGCATGTGGGTTGTCAGTATTAGAGACAACATGTAATCCATACGTAATATCACTTGGAGCAAAAGAGACCTCAATACAACGCCTAAACTTTGCTCAAGCATTCAACCCTCTGGGGTCGTTAACAGGAATATTCTTGGCAAAATATCTTATACTTGCAAATCTTAATCCAGCAACATACGAAGATAGAGTCCAAATGGATTCAACACAATTAGATGCTATACAAAACAATGAGTTATTGTGGGTGTGTGTGCCGTACGTAAGTCTTTTAATCATAGCACTAACTATATGGATATTATTCTATAACTTCCTCCGTCCTGAGAATAAAGTTGATGATGGAGATTTGAATATATCAGCATCATTTAAAAAACTGATAAATATGCCTCGATACTATTGGGGTGTAGTAGCACAATTCTTCTATGTCGGACTACAAATAACAGTGTGGACATGGACTGTCAAGTATGCAATGACAGTATTCGGAGAGGGATTGAATGAAGCAGAAGCCGCACGATACTACTTGTATGCAATAATATTGTTTATTGCTTGCCGTTGGGTATGTACAGCACTAATGCGTAAGTTTAACCCTGCTGTAATGTTGTCAATATTTGCAGTGGCAGGAATAGTAGCATGTTTAGGAACAATATATCTCCCTGCTAATATCTCAATATGGTCGTTAATAGCAATCTCAGGATGTATGTCATTAATGTTCCCAACTATATACGGAATATCTCTATATGGTATGGGTGAAGAGGTAAAACTTGGAGCAGCAGGACTAATTATGGCAATATTAGGAGGTGCTGTAATAACACCAATTATGGGAATGTTTATTGATAATGGATGGCTAAATGGATTGGTATCTTCAACATATAGTTTTAATGAGGCATCAGTTCGCTCATCGTTCTATGTTGCAATTATATGTTTCTTAGTAGTATTGGCATATGGATTGTATATAAAACAATCAAAGAAAACTAAGGAATAGGTAATATATCAATTTATAAACCATATATAAGATATAACCCAATTGAGTTAACTCAATTGGGTTATATCTTTTTAGGAATCTTGATACCAAATACAGTAGATAGCATATTTAGTAGAGTAGCCTCAAACTCATTTGCTGCCTGAATATTAGGAACCATTATTCTTAAACTCCGTTTGTGGCATTTAATCTCAACTCTCTCTGGCATATCAATAGGCTCTCCATCAATGTGCATAATACCCGCCTTCGGTCTTGTAACAATAAGTTCAGAAGTGGAAAAAGATTTAACGGCAGGATTTATATTAAGAGTCTTAGTGAATAGTTGAACAGCAGTAGGTAAAACCTCAAAGAATTTTATATGATTAATTATCGTAATATCAATCATCCCATCTCTTAGCGAGGCAAAAGGAGCAATAAAAGCATTGTTGCCATATTGCGAAACATTACCACATGCAATAATAAAAGCCTGTTCTTTACTATATGACGTAGGAGTTTCAATAATATATTCCTCGTTGGTATATTTGAAGTACTCCTCCAAACTATTTATAAAATATGTCAAACCTCCTCTGGTTTTTGATTTTGCAAACTTTTCGCTTATCTGAGCATCAAAACCAAAACCGCAAGTAACAAAAAATGGAATATCGTTTGCAGTACAAAAATCGGCTTTTACCATGTGCGAATTTTTTAATGCTTTTAATGCTGCAGTAACTCCCATAGGAATACCTAAATGTCTTGCCAATCCATTACCAGAACCAGTAGGTATAATAGCCAAAGCAGTTCTCGAATATACAAGAGCCTTAGCAATCTCGTTACATGTACCATCTCCGCCCACTGCTAAAACAATATTATATCCTTTATCAGCAGCCTCTTTTGCCAGTAAGGTGGCATGTCCAGGATATTCAGTATATGCAATATCAACAGTAACCTCATCATCAGATAGAATCTTCATTATTTTTTCATGAAGATTAATCTTTTTTGAAGTACCTGATATGGGATTAATTATAGTAAATATCTTTTTCGCCGACATAATACATAAATAAGAATAAACAAAAGTAAAGAAACAAACTCTTTAATACAAACAAATAAAAAATATTTAATGTTTAATAAGAGATTTTTGATATAAACTTATTAAAAATTATTATGTTTGCAGTAGTAAATAAAAAAACAATATGATGATACGAATTTATACCCCAACATCAACAATAATACGCAGTATTGTTGCAATCTTAATTGGTGTCATAATGGTAATATGGCCCGACAAAGTAAACTCACTAATAATTACAGTGATAGGAGCAGTTATTATGTTACCTACAATAATTGCATTATTTGCATTTTTATTTGCAAAAACTCAAGAAGCAAAGAAAAAATCCAAAACAACCCTTTTGGTAAGTTTGGGCTCAGCAGTGTTAGGATTGATAATGGTTCTCTATCCTGCCAGATTTATATCACTGTTCACCCTGTTTGTAGGAATAGTGTTAGTTTTTGCTGGAGTTATGCAGACAGCAGGAGTGCTTAAATATAGCATACAGACAAAAAGTTATTGGATGCTAATAATGCCCTTAGCAGTTCTTATAACAGGAGTTATAACTGTGGTGTATTATAATAACATTACAAATATGATGTTAGTGTTAATAGGAGTAATATCGCTACTATATGGAGTCTTTGAGTTGTTAAACTATTATAAACTTAAAAGTAGTATCAAGAGAGTCTGAAAGATATTGATATATAAATAAAAAACTGCAAGTTGAAACTTGCAGTTTTTTTATTGTCTATTCCACTCTTTGTTATTGTAGAGGAGAATGTGTTTGAGTGTTTTGCGTTTGATAGTTCAGTATAAGAGGGTGGCTCACCTTCTTCTCTGTCAGTGCAATATTCAACACTTCTGATATGTTGTTTACATAGTGGAATGTCAAACATTTTAGATATTCGGGTTGAATTTCATTAATATCTTTTCTGTTCTGCTCACATAGAATAATCTCTTTAATACCTGCACGTTTGGCGGCAAGAATCTTCTCTTTAATACCACCCACAGGTAATACTCTTCCGCGTAAGGTAATCTCACCTGTCATTGCAAGGTTTGCTTTAACCTTACGTTGTGTAAAAGATGATGCAATAGAGGTTATCATTGTAATACCTGCCGATGGTCCATCTTTTGGTATTGCACCTTCGGGAACGTGAATATGTAAGTTCCACTTCTCAAAAACATCCTCATCAATACCCAACTCTTCTGCATGAGATCTAACATATTGTAAGGCAATAACTGCAGACTCTTTCATTACGTCACCAAGATTTCCTGTAAGAGTAAGTTTTTCGCCTTTACCTTTGCATAGGCTCGATTCGATAAATAGAATCTCTCCACCAACAGCAGTCCATGCCAAACCAGTTACAACACCAGCATACTCGTTGCCTTCGTATATCTCTTTAGAGTACTCTTTTTCTCCGAGTAACTCTTTAAGATTATCAACAGAAATGTTTTTGTTATACTCTTCCTCTGCTCCTTTCTTGCGAGCAATGCGACGCATAATCTTGGCAATCTTCTTATCTAACTCTCTTACTCCCGACTCACGAGTATATCCCTCTATGATAGCCTCCATAGTTTTTTTAGGAATAGATACATCACCTCTTTTAAGGCCATGCTCTGCCAATTGTTTTGGAACAAGGTGGCGGCGACCAATCTCAACCTTCTCTTCCATTATATAGCCCGATACATCAATCAACTCCATACGGTCGAGTAGGGGACGGTCAATAGTCCCAAGATTATTGGCGGTAGCAATAAACAATACTTTTGAAAGGTCGTAATCTACATCAAGGTAGTTATCGTGGAAAGCACTATTTTGCTCAGGATCTAATGCCTCTAAAAGTGCCGCAGCAGGATCTCCCTTATAGTCATTGCCAATCTTGTCTATCTCGTCCAATACAAATACAGGATTTGAACTCTTTGCCTTTTGTAAACCTTGAATAATTCTACCAGGCATAGCACCTATATATGTGCGGCGGTGTCCTCTAATCTCTGCCTCATCATGTAAACCACCAAACGATACTCTTACATATTTACGGTTAAGAGCAGCAGCAATAGATTTACCCAACGAAGTTTTACCAACTCCAGGAGGTCCATATAAACATATAATAGGCGATTTCATATCACCACGCAATTTAAGCACCGCAAGATGCTCAATAATGCGGTCTTTAACCTTCTCTAAACCAAAGTGGTCTTTATCTAACTGTTTCTTTGCATTTTCAAGATTAAAGTTGTCTTTTGTATATTCACCCCAAGGTAAATCAAGAAAGTTCTCGATATAGTTGTATTGTACCGAGAAGTCAGGAGATTGAGGATGAAAGCGTTGAAGTTTTTTCAACTCTTTATCAAAAACCTGACGCACCTCTTTGCTCCATTTCTTTTTGTCTGCTCTCTCCAACAACTCATCTATATCGCTATCCGAAGTATCTCCCAACTCCTCTTGAATAGTCTTTATCTGTTGTTGTAGGAAGTGTTCGCGTTGTTGTTGCGAAATATATTGATGAGTTTTGTTGTGAATATCCTTCTTGATTTCCATCAATTGAAGTTCTTTGCCGAGTTCAGAGTATAGGAGTAAACCTCTCTCTTTGATAGAACTTTCTGCTAACAACGACTCTTTACGTGCTGCACTGAAAGGAATATTAGTACATAAGAAATTAATAAGCAAACCATTGCTTCCGTCAATGTTGCGTAACGAACTCAAAAGTTCGCGAGAAGGTTCTCCCAAATATTTCAAATACTCGCTTGTAGTATCTTTTATGGCATCAACAAGAACTTTAAACTCTTTATCGCGTTTACTTACAGATATATCATCTAAAAGGGCAATCTCTCCTTTAAGGTATGGAGAGTTTTGAGTTATATTCAATAAAGAGAATCTTTGTTTACCTTGCAAAATAACAGAGGTGTTTCCGTCAGGAAGTTGAAAAACCTTAATAATCTCTGCTATAACACCAATAGTGTATATATCGTTAATTCCAGGTTCTTCAATATTAGGATTCTTTTGACAAGTTACGCCTATATATCTTTTATTGGTAAAAGCCTCATCAATAAGAGCAAGGGATGATTTTCTCCCTACCAATATAGGCATTGTTACACCAGGAAACAAAACCATATCTCTCAAAGGGAGTATAGGTAAGTCCTCAGTAGGAACATTAGAACAAGTCATATCAGGGTTGCCATCAACGTCCACAACAATAGGAACAAATGACATTTCATCGTTATTCTTTGAAAAATTACTCATAATCTACAATCTCTAATAGTGTCAAATTGTCATATTTGTCATTTTTACCTCTAAAAAATTAGAGAACAAACGACGTTTCTATATAATACAATAGTTGTGCCAAAGTTATTTTCTATCACTCTTTTTTAGTTAAGAGTTGATTTTAATACAACTTCTATAATCAAAAATAAAAAATAGATTACATTTGTACAAATAATGCTAATGTTTATGTTCAAGTTTAAACATTTTACAATTCACGATCAAAATTCAGCAATGAAAGTAGGAACTGACGGAGTGTTACTTGGAGCATGGTTAACCTTGCCGCCAAAAGAAACAACTTTGTTAGATATAGGCTGTGGCTCGGGAATATTATCATTGATAATGTCGCAACGTAGCGGAGGTAATTTGTTTATAGATGCAATAGACATAGATGAAGGGGCTATAAAAGATTCAAAAAAAAATTTTGGATTATCCAACTGGAACAGTACGCTCAACCCTATATTAGGAAATTTTGTCAGTTATTCAAATAATTGTAACAAACTATATGATACAATAGTGTCAAATCCGCCATTCTTTACCGAAGATACACACTCTCCCGATTTAAAACGAGCATCAGCACGAAACACATCATCATTAAATTTTGAAACACTTTTTCAGGGAGTAGCAAAAATCACTAATCCAGATGCAATATTTGCAATGATATTTCCTGCAGATAATTATTCGTTTGTTGCCCAAACAGCACTGTTAAATGGGTTTTATCTACGCCGTTTAACTTGGGTAGTAACTATCGAAGGAACAGAACCCAAGCGTGTATTAACAGAGTGGGGAAGAGTACAAACGCACTACACAATCAATACATTGGTAATAGCCGATAGTAACGGCAACTACACATCACAATATAAAGAACTGACCAAAGATTTTTATTTATAAATAATAAATATATGTCTGTAAATAAAAATGGGATACACTATTTAAAGTGAATCCCATTTCTTTGTTATATGATTAAAACCTATTTTTGATGAAGTTTCTCTTCAACAATTGCGTCAATAACAGCAACAGTTGTAAGGTTTACTATATCGCGAGGAGAACTCTCAATATCAGTAAAGTGTATAGGTTTGTTCAATCCCATTTGAATTGGACCAACCGAATCATTAACACCAAATTCCAATAAAATTTTACATGCAGTATTTGCAGCACTTAAATTTGGGAATATGAGAGTGTTTACATCTCTTCCGTTCAATTTGGTAAATGGGAAAGTTTCATCTCTAAGTTTCTTGTCCATTGCAAAGTTAAGTTGCATCTCTCCGTCAACAATAAGTTCTGGATATTCATTGTGCAATCTCTTAACTGCTTTGTGAATTTGAGCGGGGCTACCATCTTTGTCAGCACCAAAGTTAGAGTAAGAAATCATTGCCATAACGGGTTCTTTTGCAAAGAAGTTAAGTGTGTGAGCCGAAAGTCTTGCAATATCAACAAGAGCCTCATCATCAGGATTTCTATTAACCAATGTATCAGCAAGGTAGAATGTTCCTCTTTTTGTTGAAACAAGATGCATTGCACCAAAATGTTTGTATTCAGGACGAATACCAATAACATCCTTTGCAATGTTTATTGCCTCGGTGTAGTTTGTATATGTACCAGTAATGAACGCATCTGCCTCACCACACTCAACCATCATCATACCAAAGTATGAGCGGTCAAACATCTTTTCGTATGCTTCAGCAAAAGTAACACCCTCGCGTTGGCGTTTTTGAGAAAGAATACCAGCATACTTGCAACGTCTGTCAGCCTCTCTGTCATGGCGAAGGTTAACAATCTCAATATCTCCAAGATTAAGGTTGTTTTGTGCTGCAGTTTTTGCAATCATCTCCTCATTACCTAACAGAATAGGAGTACATATACCTTCTTTGTATGCTGTAACGGCAGCAGTAAGCATATTAACATGGTTGGCTTCAGCAAATACCACACGTTTAGGATTTGCTTTAGCAGTTTCTGTTAATCTGCGTATAAGTTTGTTGTCGTATCCCATTCTTGCTCTCAAACTATCTTTGTAAGCATCCCAGTCGGTAATTGGTTTAGCAGCAACACCACTATCCATTGCGGCTTTTGCAACAGCAGGAGCAACGCAAGTAAGAAGACGTGGGTCAAGAGCCTTAGGAATAATATATTCAGGACCAAAACTTATCTTATTAATATTGTAAGCAGCATTAACAACGTCAGGAACACGTTCTTTAGCAAGAGCAGCAATAGCATATACAGCAGCAAGTTTCATCTCTTCGTTAATAGCCGAAGCGTGAACATCCAATGCACCTCTGAATATATAAGGGAATCCTAATACGTTATTAATTTGGTTAGGATAGTCAGAGCGTCCTGTTGCAAAAATCAAGTCTGGACGTGATGCCTTTGCTTTATCGTATGCAATCTCAGGATTTGGATTAGCCAAAGCAAAAACAATAGGTTTGTCGTTCATTGAACGAATCATATCTTGAGTAAGAATATCTGCTCTTGATAGACCTAAGAAAACATCAGCACCAACCATTGCCTCTTCCAAAGTGCTTATGTTTCGAGTAGTCATAAACTCTTGTTTCTGAGGAGTAAGGTTTTGACGTTTGTCATTTATAACACCTTTACTATCAACCATTACAATGTTTTCGCGTTTGATACCTAAACTCATATACAATCTTGTACATGAAGTAGCAGAAGCACCAGCACCATTTACAACCAAGCGAACATCCTCAATTTTTTTACCTTGAAGTTCCAAAGCATTAATCAAACCAGCACCCGAAATAATTGCTGTACCATGTTGGTCATCGTGCATAACAGGAATGTTTAGTTCTGCTTTAAGCCTATCTTCAATAACAAAACATTCAGGAGCCTTAATATCCTCTAAGTTTATACCTCCAAAAGTAGGAGCAATTGCTTTAACGGCTTGAATAAACTTTTCAGGATCCTTTTCATCTACCTCAATATCAAACACATCAACATCGGCAAAGATTTTGAATAACAATCCTTTACCCTCCATAACAGGTTTTCCAGCAAGAGCACCTATGTCGCCCAACCCTAAAACGGCTGTACCATTTGATATTACAGCAACAAGATTTCCTTTAGCAGTATATTCGTATGCATCTTGAGGATTCTTCTCAATCTCTAAACAAGGCTCTGCAACTCCAGGTGAGTATGCAAGCGATAGGTCTGTTTGAGTACTATAAGGTTTTGTTGGGATAACTTCAATCTTTCCAGGCTTTCCACTACGGTGATATTCAAGAGCCGCCTCTTTTGTAATTTTTGACATAATCTAATTAATTTTGCTCTATTAGTTATACTTTATTACTTGTAGTAATATTGTTACTTATATATATTAATCAAAAGTAGCAATATTAAAATTTTAAATTTTGAAGTTGCAAAAGTAATAAAATATTTATTTTAAGGATAAAATTTGAGGTTAATTTTAACAAAATAATCAAATTTTATTGTTTAAAGTATGATATTTAAACAATTACCCCACTAAAATAATAGTGAGGTAATAAATTATATATAATATAAATAATGTATATACTATTATGCGAAATAAAAAGTGTTATAATTTATCGCATTCATCTAACCATATATTAGAAGAAATATCGCTTGGCATATTTAATCCACCGCGAGGAGAAAGAGAAATAACACCAACGGCAGGACCATCATTTAAGCAAGAACGTTTAAATTGTTGAGTAAAGAATCTTCTAATAAAAATTTTCAACCAATGCTTTATATAGTCGTTTTCATATTTGCCTTCAAACGCAGTTTTTGCTAATGAGAATATTTGATTAACAGAAAAGTTGTAACGTAGTAAATAGTATATAAAAAAGTCGTGAAGTTCGTAAGGACCAACAATATCTTCAGTTTTCTGTTTAATATTACCATTTTCATCAGCAGGGGTAAGTTCAGGAGATATAGGAGTATTAACAACATCCATTAAAATATCTCTTATTACACCCTTGTTATTTTGAGCAACCCAGTCAACCATATATTTAGCAAGAGTTTTAGGAATTGAACAGTTTACGTTATACATAGATATATGGTCACCATTATATGTAGCCCAACCCAATGCAAGTTCCGACATATCACCAGTTCCCAAGTGTAAAGCACTTATTTTATTAGCATAATCCATTAATATCTGGGTGCGTTCACGTGCTTGGGAGTTTTCATATGTAACATTGTGAATATTAATATCGTGTTCAATATCCTTAAAGTGTTGTAGGCACGCATCCTTAATAGATATCTCTTTAAATGTAGCACCCAACTCTTTAATCATATTCACAGCATTATTGTAGGTTCGGTTTGTTGTACCAAATCCAGGCATAGTTATAGCGGTAATATTTGCTCTGTCAATACCCATTTTGTCAAAAGCATTAACCGCAACAAGCAGGGCGAGGGTAGAATCTAATCCTCCCGAAATACCTATAACGGCTTTGTTGCAATATGTATGCTCAAATCTTTTAATTAAAGCATATGTCTGAATATTGAATATCTCCTCGCATCTCTTTGACAGAGCATCTTTATCCTCAGGAATAAAAGGATTTTGTCTGATTTTACCCCTTAAAATATTCTCATAATCATTTTCGTATGAGAGTTCTATATTATTTTCAGGTTCAATATTTGACAAATTAATATAATTTTCCTTGTGCTCTCTCTCTTGTTTTAATTGATTTATATCAATATCCGTAATAATAAAAGAGTTCTTATTGCTAAATCTTTTACCCTCTGCCAATATCTTGCCATTTTCAACAATAAGGGTTGCACCTGCGTAAGCATAGTCGGTCGAAGATTCGCCCATTCCGGCAGAAGCCAATATTATAACATTTTGTTTTGTCTTAGATATTGATTTTAATCTGTTTTGAATACTATCATAGTATCCTATAATTTCAGGAAAAACAAACGGGATAGCAACTATCTCATTTGAATAATTATTATCATATGTAACTAAATCTTTACCAATTGCAACTGATATATTATTGCTATTTGAATATTGGCAATTATCTGTACAACCAATTGCCTTGATAATTTCAGATTTATTATTTGAGAATGAGAACCATCTGCTTTCGTTATGAGATAATAATTGTTTAGAAGTAACATCAATAATTTCGCCTTTCTTAAAAACTACTGCACAGTTATAAATCTTGTCATTAGAAGCAATTGGCAGGCCAACAATATTAGTTGAATTTAAGTTTTTTGTCTCTTCAATAATTCTTGAGAGGGCTTTTTTTGCAGATATAAGCAATGAGCCATTCTTGAACATATCCCCGCATGAGGCAGAAGTTATACAAAGTTCGGGGAAAACAATAATTTCAGCACCCTTTTTAGTTGCATCATTTATAATTTCAATAATCTTCTCTGCATTATAATTTGTATCAGCAACCCTTAAAAGAGGAGTTGCAGCAGCAACTTTGTTAAATAAGCAATTCATATAATATTAATATATATAATAATAGTGCATAAAAGGCATAAATGTATAAAAATATATTAATGACGTATAAATATTAATTATATACAGAATAATGCCTTAATCCTTACACAAAGATATTAATTATACTTATTATATGATAATTGTCTTGCAAAAAATTTTTAGATTTAATTTTATTAATGTATTTTTGTACCTTAAACACATATGGATTTTGTCGTAATTTCCAATGTGTTACGCATATTTTTTTGTATAAAAAGGTGTAGGTAAATAGTGGAGTTTGTAATTTAAATTTAAGAAAATGAGAAACTTATTAAATTTTGTTGTAATATTTGCTTTTGCATATTTATTCATAAATGAGACAGCATTCGCAGCTGTAACAACAAAGAAAATAAATCGTAAAAAAGCAAAAACAGAGGAGGTGGTTAAAGAGTCAGAGTATAAAAAAATGACAGGAAGGGACTCTTTAAATATGGCAGGAGTTGTAAATGTTATTGCAAAAGGCGATACTTTCTATATAGAAATACCAAAAAAACTATTTAGTCGTCAATTCTTGGTAGTTAATAGAATGCAACAAGTACAACAAGAGTTAAATGTTGCAGGAATAAATAAAGGAATTGTATATCAAAATCAGATAATAACTTTTGATAGCGAGGATAATCTTAAAAATGTTACAATCCGACAAACTCGAAAATCACCCGAATTTTCAGAAAATGATGCAATCAGTCAATCGGTAAAAGATAACTACATTGATCCTATATTGGCACGAATAAAAGTAGAGACAGTCTCTCCTGATAGTCAATCGGTAGTAATAAAAATAAATGACTTGTTCAACGGAACAGACAACTGCATCAATGACGTTTACGGAAAAATCAATTTAGGAACACCAGTTGCAGCAAAATTATCTCGAATAATAAGTGTAAAATCGTTTGAAAATAGTCTTACAACAACTTCAGAATTAACAACAAAAGTATCTGAAGGGAATTCAAAAGTTAATATAACAACAGTAGTAAGTTCAACATTAACCCTATTACCTGAAGTCCCAATGATGGCACGAGAAGAGATAAATAGGGTAGGATATTTCTCAACAGGAGCATTAAAATATAGCGATGAGCAACAATCAGTAGAGCGTAAAAGATATATAACTCGCTGGAGATTAGAGCCATCAGATAAAGAAGCTTATGCACGAGGCGAGTTGGTAGAGCCTGTTAAACCAATAGTATTTTATATTGATCCATCTATGCCCACAAAACTACAACCTTATATAAAAGAAGGTATATTGGAGTGGAATGAAGCATTTGAGAAAGCAGGATTTAAAAATGCAATAAGAGTAAAAGAGTACACAGATAGTATTGCTGCAGAAGGTGATGATATGAAGTATTCAGTATTCACACATGCAGCATCAACTAAAGCAAATGCAATGGGCCCCTCAACAATTGACCCTCGTTCGGGAGAGATATTAGAGGCAGATATAATATGGTGGCACAATGTACAATCACTATTAAAGGAGTGGATAATGGTTCAAACATCGGCTGTAAACCCTGCTGCACAAGCATTTGTATTACCTGATGAAATTATGGGTGATGCAGCGCGTTTTGTAGCATGTCACGAAGTAGGACACTCATTAGGATTACGTCATAATATGAGAGCCTCTGCAGCATATTCAGTTGATTCATTGCGTTCAAGAACATTCACTGATAGAATAGGAGGAACATCATCATCAATAATGGATTATGCTCGTTTCAACTACATAGCACAACCAGAGGATGACATAAAGATTTTATCTCCACATATTGGAGCCTACGATTTAATGGCAATAGAGTGGGGTTATCGTTGGTATCCCACAGAAGAAGAGGCAAAAGTAAAATTGGAAGAATTCCTTAAAGAGCACAATTCTCCATTATATCGTTACAGCGAGGCTCAATCTGCACGTACAGCAATTGATCCTCGTGCAATGAGCGAAGATTTAGGTGATAATGCAATGGAGGCTGCTCGATTAGCAATCAAGAATCTAAAACAGATAGTGCCTAATATAGTAGAGTGGACAAAGAATGGATCTTCTGCTCAAACATACGATGATGCGGCACGATTCTATTCAGGAATAATATTCCAATGGAGCCTGTATCAATACCACGTATTGGCTAATATAGGAGGAATGTATTTAGAGAATACAATAGTAGGAGACGGACAAACAACCTATACCTACGTTGAAAAAGAGCGTCAAAAAGATGCTTTACAATTCTTAATTGACGAGGTCTTTACATATCCAGCATGGCTATACGATGCCGATGTATTAAACTATACATATATATTACGCGATACCCCATTGGGAACAATGGAGCAACACCCACACGTATCATATCGTAATCAATACAATTATATGTTCTGGGATTTGCTAAATAATGAGCGTATATATCGTATGTTGGAGAATGAATATAAAAATGGGAAAAAAGCATTCTCTGCGTATGAGATGATTGATATGTTGCATAAACACATATTTGCGAAAACAATAAAAGGACAAAATCCAGACATTATGGAACGTGCAATACAAAAAAGTTTTGTAGATGCACTTATTACTGCAGCATCAGAAAGTCAAGGAATAAAAATAAATAAATCAAGTAAAGAACTATATTCAAATCATCCTATAATTGATAATAATTGTCACTCAATGTTGTGTAGTCAAGCATCAATGGAGGCGATAGGATTATCATCATCACCCCGATTAGTGCTTACAAGTACAGCACAATTAGATCGCGAAAGTGACGCATTAAGTATCAAGCGAGGAGAGTTAATGGATATTTTGAAATTAATAAAAAGTAAATCAAGTACAGCGGACAAAGCCGTAAAATTGCACTATCAAGATATGATAATGCGTATCCAGGCAGCACTTGGATTAGAAAAATAGCGATTTATAACTATATATTATATATATGAATAGGATTTTATGCTCATTAATGTTGTTAGTATTTTCAACATTAACGATGGTGGCACAAACAAGAACTATCACAGGACGAGTTCTTGATGGCGATTTTAATAACGAACCTTTAATAGGAGCGGCTATAAGGATGGAGTTTTCTGATAAAAATCATCCAGCGGCAGGAACGGTATCAGATATAGATGGAAACTTCTCAATATCGGTATCTGATAAAGTAAAAGGATTCTATGTAACTTTTGTTGGTTATGCAACTCAATATGTAAAGGTTGGCGATAAAAGTAACTATAATGTTATTTTAAGAGCCGATTCAAAAGTAATGGATGAAGTTGTAGTAACAGGTTACCAGAATATTGAACGTCGAAAACTAACAGCGTCGGTAAGTACAGTAGGAATTTCGGAGGAGAAAGTTGGAACAATAAAAAACATTGACCAGGCACTTGCAGGACAAGTAGCAGGACTTTCAACAATGTCTTCATCTGGAGCGCCAGGAGCGCCAGTAAAAATTAGAATACGTGGTACTGCATCAATGAACGGAACACAAGATCCATTGTGGGTATTAGACGGAATACCATTGGAGGGAACAGATGTCCCAGCAATGGAAGAGTTAAAAGATATTGATAATATCTATCAAACATCAATTGCAGGTATTAACCCAGCAGATATTGAAAATATTACAGTACTAAAAGATGCTGCGGCAACAGCCATATACGGAGCAAGAGCAGCAAACGGAGTAATTGTAATTACTACTAAAAAGGGAAAAGTAGGAAAACCACAAATTAATCTGTCTGCTAAATTAACAGTAAATCCACGATTAAGTCTTGACCGTTTGAATCTGTTAAATTCCGATCAAAAAGTTGGATTAGAGTTAGATTTATTAAGAACTGACTACTCTTATCGTGAGAATAAAGGAGGTGTAGCAGAAATCCTTAATTCATTAGGAGAGACCGCAGCATATCAACAAGGAGGATGGGATGTATTATCACCTGAGGCTAAAAGACAAATAAACGATTTACGCGGAATTAATACCGATTGGAACGATGCACTCTTCCGTACAGTATTAAACCAAGAGTATTACTTGAGCCTCTCAGGAGGAACTGAGAAAGTAAACTACTACACATCTGTAGGTTGGTACGATGAGCAAGGTAATGTACGAGGAGTTGAAAACAATCGTTTCAATATGACATTGAAAACCGATTATCGTATAAACAAATACTTAAAATTGGGAGCATCAGTATATGCCAATCAACGTAAAACAGACACATATTTAACAGATTACAATAGTTTTACTAATCCAATATACTATTCTCGTATAGCGAATCCATATCAATTAATATACGATAATGACGGAAACTATGTTTACGATAAAAACGTAGAAGGTAGAGCAGAAACAGATTTAGACTTTAATATAATGGAGGAGCGAGCAAATACCTCAAACCAACGTATCGACCGTTCTTTGATGGCTATATTTGACGGACAACTTCGCCTTCACGAATATTTTAAAATATCAACACAATTCGGACTTCAATACGATGGATATAAACTTGAACGCTATGCTGCCGAGAACAGTTATGCAATGCGTTACGAGAAGTACGATAAACGATACAATGGAGTAACCTTCTTGCCCGAAGGAGGAATGCACAAAGTAAATCAAGGACACACAACGCAGTGGACATGGAAAACTTTGGCAGAATATAAACAAACATATCGTAAGCATCACGATTTTGAGGTGATGTTAGGAGCAGAGTTGCGTAAAGTTGATGCAGAGACTTTCTATACTCTTGCATACGGATACGATCCAAGAACCCTAACAATTCAGCCAGTTATCTTCCCAACACAAGATTTGGCAGAATCAAATCCATTATCATCAGAGACATTTACAGAAAATGCTTATGCATCATTCTTTGCAACAACATCATATACATTTAAAGACCGATTTACACTTGGCGGAAGTATTCGTTTTGATGGTTCAGATGTATTTGGAGTAGCAAAAGAGTATCGTTTCTTACCACTATACTCAGTCAGTGGATTGTGGCGTATGAAAGAGGAGTATTGGTTAAAAGGAGTAAAACAGATTAATGACCTAAGTCTCCGTTTGTCATATGGACTACAAGGAAACATTGATAAAAACACATCACCCTATTTAGTAGGAAAATTTGATAAGATACAAATTTTACCCGACTACATAGAGGATGTTATTGAGAGTGAAACAGCACCTAACCCCGATTTGCGTTGGGAAAAGACACAAAACATTAATGCTGGATTTGATATAGCAGTATTAGACCGAGCAATAGCACTTACAGTAGATTATTACTACCGTAAAAGTACCGACCTTATAGGTATGCGAATGTTACCTTTAGAGACAGGATTCTCTTCAACAACAATCAATTGGGCAAGTATGGAGAATCAAGGATTTGAGGTAGGATTGGCAACACGTAACGTATATACACCAAACTTCAGTTGGACAACAAATATCAACATTGGTTACAACGTAAACACTGTATTACAGGAGACAGTTGCAGAGAACTCAACATATCCATCACGCGAAGGATACCCAGTAGGAGCAATCTTTGCATATGAAACAGCAGGGTTGGATGAGCAAGGTTATCCACTATACAAAACAAAAGACGGACGTGCAGTATCTGCCCAAGAGTTCTTTAAATTAGATAAAAACGGAGCGAGTCAATTAACGGCAGCAGAGCAAAGAGAACTTTATACCTA